>JAFGHM010000055.1 GCA_016930135.1 Thermoplasmatota archaeon
GGATAGGCCTCGGGGAGAGACTTCTGAGGAAGGCGGTTGCAGACCTCGAAGAGCATTTCAGCAAGGATGGTATCGTCCTCAGGAAGATATTCTTGACGACCCACGTGACGAACAAGGCTGCGAGAGCTCTCTACGAGAAGCTCGGATTCGTGAAATGTGGAGAGGTCGACAGCATGTACCAGGACGGCATCCTGACCTTGGTGTACGGCCGCGACATGAGAGAGAATCCAGCCTGATGTGTGAGGAGTGCGTGCGACCAAGTCCAGCCTGATTCTCGGAAATACCATAGGCAGGAAGTGCGATTCGTGCGGACGGTGGACATGGGTGGCGTTTCCGTCCTTGATTGAAATTCGAGGAGCCCGTGTGTGTGATCTCAAGGCAACTGCTTCTCGCCTCAGAAAAGACCGTTGGGGAGGAAAGGCTCAGGTTTTTTCTGCTGGCAACAAAAAGGCGCACTTGTCCCACCATCCGCGCCAACAGTCATGGCTGAGAGCGCTGATTGTCAGCAGATACCTGGCATGCATCTATTCCTTGGCGAAAACACAATGATGTAAGAGGTTTGGGAGAGCTCGCGTGATTGCGAGCTCATGGAGGGGGCCAGGGGATGTCCCACCACATCTGACCAGGAGCAGCTCCTGGGTCAGCCCTGTCAATGGAGTCCCAAACATGCAAGGCTCCCCACCACACTTTGGCGGCGGGCATCCACCAGAAACTCGACAAACCACCGATCGAAGCTCCTGAGAACCGTACCTCGAATACTGATCCATCGATTTCAAACGGCAATGCCACAATAACGTCTCCGTTGACTCCCTCCATCAGCGCGGCCGAGTATTCCGTGCCATCGTAGACAAGCCCCACTGTGTAAAGCGTATCTACGGGATTGTAGATGGCGTTCCACGGTTCTGGATCTATCCAAATGAGCCAGCATGCGTAGTCAATACCCGGCGGCAATGAATCTCCTTCACACGGGAGGGCTGCATTGAGCTCCATCCCGAATGTGTAGGTTTTGCCGCTCTGCGAAAACCAGAACGAGACCATATCGAAGTAGCCGGCCCGAGCTACCGGTGTCCCCGGTCCCCATACAGGTTTGGGTTCGCAGGTCGTGAAATCCCAGAAGATCCCGAGATCCCCCGTCCTGTCCGGCACTACGGTCGTCGAAGTCTTCGCCGCCGAGGCTGACATGGGCAAAGCCATCATCGTTCCCACTACCAACGCACTCAACAATACCGAGACACTTCTCTTCAACCAGATCCTCCTCCTCGAACCACCCACGAGGTGTTCTTACGCGGTCTCTACAATCACCTGCTTCGTGGTTGATATATACGCGTTGACGCAGAAGTTGACAAGTTGGCACTCATGCATCGATGACAATGCAATCTGACAGCCAAGCCGTATCAATGTTCTATGAGTTCCGAAAGCCGGCCGCGCAACCCCGCATTCTCAGAGGCACGTATCATCTGCTGAGGCAGTCTGTCCCGCCAATCCGAGCAGATGCGCATGAGATACGCGAAATTGGGCATCAAGGCAACGACGTCCTCGTCCTCATCGACCGCCTTGAGGATTCTGCGCATCTCGGCCAATTCGCCTGTCCAGAATATCCATATGAGCAGGTTCGGGACGTTGCTGAACGAGACAATGAAGGCGTCCTTGAACTGGTACTTCGAAAGCAGCCTCCTGCCGACCTCACCCTTGCTTGCGCCGTCCCTCAGTGACACATGTACAGTGAAAAGCATGTCCCCGGCCAATGGTTGATCTATGCGCGTATGAAGTTCAAGCGAGCCTTCGCACATCATGTCTTCTAGGTGTCTCTTGACAGTCTTGGTCGTGACTCCGAGCTCCCCAGCAATCTTCTGTACTGGCTTTCGCACATCGTCCTTGAGCGAGGCGATGATCCTGACATCGAGGAGAGTGAGTTTCTTCTGTCCAGGCTTTCGACTCGTTATCCCGTCAACCTCATAGTGAGGCATGAGTCCTGGATCAGGAGAGTACATGCCGACGGTGGCCTCCTGCAGTTCTGCCACCCGTACAACGTGCTCGGAGAACTCATCGAGCTCTGATGTGTCTCTCAGAATGCCGTCGACGTAGAAGTAGTTCCCACAGCCAGCGGTAATTCTTCGGGTGAATTCGCACTCTGCCAGTTTGTCAAATGTCTCCAACACCGATGCTGCCTTGGACCTTCCGAAGACCGCCACAGGGACTGCATGAAGGTAAGGGACGGATATGTCCGCAGTCATCTCTCCGACTACCCCGTACTCTCTGAGAGTCTGCAAGCGGCGGAATACCGCCTGCTTGGATATCCCAAGGCTTCTCGAGAGCTCGCGGAAATGAATCCTGGGATTCCCGACTATCAGCATCATCAGCTTCCGGTCAATATCGTCCATCTTCCCCAGCTTCGCCTCTGCTGGAACCACCTTCGAGGTGGATGGAGAATCGAGCTGTCTCGTACTTGGAGTTTGTTCTCTTGAGCTGCTCCCCAGGGCAGATACTCGCCCCGGAAGAGTCCACATGGGAGGAAAGGCGACTTGGAAGGGCTTCCTGCCGGCACATAAGCCGGATTTGATTTCTCCAGCTTTGAGCTTTGACTACTGGCATATCGGATATCATTGTCTGGGTATTGGCCTCGCAAAAACCTCTATGTTGAAGTGTCGGTAGTCGAAGACTTGATGCTGGTTGTCTTCTTCTCAACTCTCCCAGTCTTCACAGATCCCTGGAGCTGTCGGACATACCCCTATTTGAGGTCTACGCTTCACTATGGTAGTCCATCCCTTCGTCATGGATTTGCCCGAATTCGTAGGACGCACTCGAAGTGCACTCTTCTCCCGGGGTTGAATCCGTGACTAGGATATCGCATGGTCTTCCGACCATTCGTAGGCTGCGGATCCCAAGGGACGATTTCATCATAACATCCATAGGGGATGGAATGCAATCAGGGCTCGTTGGCATCCGGAGTCTCAGAGCGCATAGACAGACAGTTTCGTCAGCACATCGAGGCCAAGTACAGTCCTGTAGCCAAGAACGACCATGAGAAGCTGATGGAAGCCCTGGTCGGCCTAATAGAGTATGGCAGGGACCAGAGGCAGTCGCCGCACTCCTTTCTCGACCACGCCGCTCACCTCATATTCCGGTTGCTAGCTTTCGACGAGATAGTCATTGGCCTGTACGACAGGAAGGAGAAGAACTACTACAATGAGGTCGTCTTCGGATACAAGGGAGACGCCGCAATCGAGCTGAAGCGGCTCAGGTATGACTATGAGGACCTGGTCAGTCAGAAGAGATTCCCGAACGTCAAGATAGGCAAGCTCTCGGAATTCAACCCCGTCGAAAGCCTGCCTGAGTCCGAGCGGGTTTTGTTCAATGGAGCGCCTGCGGGCGCCAGCGCGAGGAATTCCCTGGACGAGTTTCGCAAAGGGGACTTCATAGACATATGGATGCGCGGCCCGCGCAAAGACCTCATTGGCTGGATTGAAGTTTCCCATCCTCGCAACTCCAAACTCCCCCCCAAGATAAATGTTCTCTGGCTGGAGCTCATCGCTTCCATCTGCGCTTGCGTGGTAGGTCAGCGTTGGCATCAAGAGGACCGGGCGAGGAGGCGGAGCGCAAATGAGCGGTGAGGCAATATCCGCAGACCTGAGGAGATTCCTTGAGAGCAAGTATTCCCTCGTCTCCAAGGAAGAAGACGAGAAGATCGTCCAGACCTTGACGGATTTGATGGCAATCGGAACCGACCGGATGCAGCCACTCAAGACTTTCTTCGACCGCGTTTTGAGATTCGTCTTCAGGCAGTTCGGGTTCACAGAGGTCGCGATCGGCCTCAAGGAAAGAAATCAGGATGTGTGGAGGTATGAGGCAGCCTTCGGTTTCACGAAAGAGGTGGAGGCCGAGTTGTTCAAGACGCGATACGACCACGACGACATGTACACCCAGAACCGGTTCTCCAACATCAAGACAGGCAAGCTCTCAGAACTCATCGTGGCGGAAGGGCTTCCGGAGGCCGAGACCGATAGATACGACCGACCGTTCCGATGGCGTGGCAAACGAGCGAATTATGAGGAATTCCTACCTGGTGACTTCTTGGATTTCTGGATGCTGGATGAGAAGAAGGAGATCATCGGCTGGATCGAGGTCTCGGGACCCATTGACAAGAAGCAGCCCTCCAGAACAACGGTCAGATGGCTGGAGCTACTGGCGAGCATGTGCTCGGAGATCTTGCGATGCAGGAACGCGGAATAGGACCCCGCCTGGAAACCGAGAGTCTCTAGCTACGTCACTGCAACGAGATACTGAAGTCGACGCCGCTGTGCAGAAGATGAGACGGCAGGTAGGCACAGATAGGAAAGGATTTGGCCCCAATACGAGATCCTGCTAAGCACACTGGTACGCTTCCGCAGTCGTCACTCTCCACCGGCAAGGAACCAGCACAAGTGACTGATGTCTCGGCATGTCTGCCATTGTCTTTCCGCTTCTGACCCAAGGTGTTCAGACCATGATATCAACCATGGAAAAGACCATTGGAGAGGAACGGCGACGATACGAGTGGACCAACCTCACAGATATCATGCCGGTGATCAAAGCTAGGAGCATTGATCACTGGTGGATTCCAGGCCAATAGTCGGCCCTCCATTCGTCCCTAACACCCGCGAATCATGCAGATGGGAGGTTCGATTGCCAGAAGCTACCGGGCGAATGCTCTGTAATGGCGTGGCTGTGTGCACATAAAGCATGCAATTGGCCGGAAACAGCCAGTAACTGCTTTATATGCTCGCGTGCATTCATGACGATGACCCGGTCGGGGTGACTGGGTAGATGTGCTTCGAGGGGGAGGAGTGAGTGAGGGCAATTCGGAGTAAGATATTCATTACATGCATGGCGTTTCTGTTGCTCGCGCCTGCGTGGATCTACGTCGAACAGAACTCGAGGAAGATGCTATCAGGTCCTGCAGACGAGGAGATGCTGATTATCGAGTTGGCGGGCACTCCGAGAGAGATGGGGCTCCAATATGGTCTTGCGGCGCGCGATGAGATTCGAGAGAACCTAGATATCTTCTGGGCTTCTCAGGGACTCCAAGGGGTATCCAAGAGCGAGCTTGTCAGCCAGGCTTCGAAACATCCGTTGCCGCAGAACATCGTTGAGGAGCTGAAGGCTGTATCAGAAGCCGCTGGAGTGGACTATGGTGAACTTCTCGCTTTCAACGATTTCGCTTCCTCAGGAAATCACGGAGCGTGCACATGCTTTGTGGCCAGAGGAGATATGACTCTGGATGGAAATCCAGTCTGTTACAAGACCTGCGACGTTGAAGGTTACTGTCAAGCCCTGTTCATCGTTAGGCCAACTCATGGCAATGCTCATATGGAGTTGGCCTACGTGGGTGGGCTGTGGACCGGAGCCATGGAGGAGGGAATGAACGAGAAGGGGCTAGCGACCGGGTTCAACTGGCTTCCAATCGCAGCGACATACGACGAAGGCTATCCCACTTGGGTCATTGAGAGACTCATTCTTGAAGAATGCGATTCTGTTCGAGACGCCATAGCTCTTGTGAAGACGCTGCCGAAGCAGATAGGTGGCAACATCATGGTCTCAGACCAGAAGGAATCGGCGTTCATCGAAGTCGCTCCTTCGATATACACTCCTGACATGAGCTACAAGATCATAACCTCGGGCTTCGCTGTTCACACAAACCACTGGATGTACGAGCCTTTCTCCAGCTGGGTCCTCGACCAGTCGAACGGATGGGAAGGGACCTACATTTGGGTGCCCTCGGTGGCTCGCTACGACCGTGCGACGGACCTCGGCAATGAATACAGCGGAAGGATGTCAGCAGGCGTTTTGATGTCCTTCGCAAGAGACCTCACGAATTGGGGTTGCTCAGCCACGGCTGTCAAGGAAGCCCATCCAGACTGGGTTTCCGTTCTCCTGAATGGCTGGCCCGGCAATTCTATCTGCAACGCCCAGACAAGGCAGGCCTGTGTGTTCGAGACAGACATGAAGAACCCCGCTCTGCTCTCCACAATGTGGATGGCACTTGGCAATCCCTGCTACACTCCGTTTGTGCCCCTGCACACAGCGGCACTATACAACGATGCCACTTGCAGCTACGCTGAAGCGCATCTGACACCGTTCATGAGCAAGGACTACTTCCAGCTCTCAGGCAAGCTCAGGGATACTCACGATTGGGGCGTGCTCGTGCCTGGATATGTGGAATGGGAGACTGGAGTGACAAGCATGGTCGCGGCGAACGAGTTGCAGGCGCAGCAGATGATGAAGGGGAAAAACCGTTTCGATGCCGCTATGTTTCTGACAGAGGCTGATTGCGCCATCGCACTCGAGGCCTTCGAGCTTCAATGTCAGTTGGAAGCGATTCAGTGATGAGAGTCTCGCTCGGTGCAAGTGTCTCGAACAGACAACTGCTGAATGGTGGTTCTATCAAATGAAGGACTAGAAAACGCGAACCCGTCGCATTCTTGCAGTCGTTGATCGTGTTGGTCTCTAGCATTCCACTCGCGGTTTCGGCATCGGGCGCCGACGGTCCGAGCATAGAGCTCAGAATCATGACCTTCAACATCTTCTACGTAGGAGACGAGGTGGATCTCGACACCCTCCACTGGACTATGAACTCAGATGGCAACTAGGAAACGCTCGAGCAGATCGTCGAAACGATTCGAGCATCTGAGGCCAATGTGGTCGACCTCCAAGAAAGTTTCCTGGATGTCAAGCGAATCGCGGACATGCTCGGCTGGTATAGCTGTGAGAGGCTCCAAGTAGTCTAAAGGTCCCGTTAATAGACCCTTCTGGTGTCAATGGCCTGTTCATCTTTGTCGAGCCGATGGAAGGGCAGGTTGCACCGCTTGCGAACGTGCATCTGCCAGCTGATCCATATGGCCCGTACGAGGTCCGAGACGGGGCATCGCTGGAAGAGGTGCTCGAAGTCGAGGAGACTCTGCGGCTTGAGGGATCACACGAATCGCCGGCAATCCCGACGTTGGCGTTTTTGTTAATCCTTGACCGTCGAATCATCGCGCCGTGATTTCAACCTTCGATGTCGAGCTGAGGGAGATGCCGCTGCGGGTTGCTGTGGACCAGCGCCGCCTTGAGATCGGTGACGACTTGGCCGTTCGCTTCCATGCCTCAGGAACGCCCAACATGCAAGTCGTTGTTGTTCCAGCAGGCGGAGGCCCTGAGACTGCAGCCGACTCGCAGACGACAGGCGGCATCATCGATGGTACACTGACATTCACCACGGATTTGTTCATGCCCTCCGCATACGAGGCCGCGCTTGTGAGCAAGCAAGGGAAGAAGATCGCGAGCATACCGTTCCGGCTCTACGAGCAGGGGGCAGAGACCACGGTGACGACTACCAAGAGAGCGTACATGTCGGGAGAGCCCATCGTCGTGTCATGGGCCAACGCACCAGGGTACTTCGGAGACCGGCTCGACATATATCACGGTGATATTGAAGGGAAGAACCCCGTCAAGGAGACTGTCTACGCAGGCCATGGTGGTGGGAACATGCGCTACCTGTGCTACGATTACACTCATAAAGCGATTGAGGGGGCGGCGACATTCTCCGAATAATCATTGCCGGGATACGGCCCATGGCCGCTTAATCCTGGCAGCTATGAAGTCCGGCTGCTACTCGACGACGCGTATAGCCTTGTGGGTGTTTCGATGCAGTTCAAGGTGGTCCAGGCGTGATCCACTTCCTCTGAGGCAGGCAAGAAGGGTCGCGTCGGTTCTATCAGCATGCGGTCTCTTCACTGAGTCCGTGTAGGCTTCTTGTGAGCTGCTCGTCTCTCTGACTGCATGACCACACGAAGCGAACGCGTTTGGTGCGGAACCTCAAAGCTGAGCAGATAGACAACATGTGCGACGAACAAGAGCAGAGAGACCCTGCTATTGTTCGCACGCGGAAGTTCGTTCTCTGCAATCGCTCCTTATCCTATTGGTAGCCAAAAGGATTAGCTTCGATTGTCAGTAAATTCCGGGAAGCAATAGGACTATCTTCTATCGTTCGACTATCTGCCGGTATGTGAAGCCGAGAGCTTCTTTTACTAGTAGATTCGGGGCAAGGATCCAGTATTTCGCACATTTTAATCCAGATTGCGCGATTAATATTTGGCCGCAGTTCGAATCCGTTCTGCGGTTGTCACAGTCATGCTAAGCCTTGCCAATGATGAACAGATATGATGCTGATGCCAACCCGAACTCCGCTATCGTCTCCTTGATCCTCTCCCCTTCTTCCTTCAGGCGGTTTCGGATTTCCGCATCAGGGTAGTCCTCTATCCTCCTCACTGTGTCATCTATCTCCTTGATCGAATCGTGGTATGTTGCCTGATTCTTGGGATCTTCGCACTCGTATCTCCTCTCGCAGAATAGGCAGTCGACGGAGTGTGTAGAATCATAGACCTCCAGCTCCCTCAGCTCTAGACTGCTCACGGTGTTCATGATCCTCTCTCTGCTGAAGGTCTTGTTGTGGGTGACGCCGAGCAGAGAGTCGATCCGCGCCTGCCATTCATGCTGAAGTGTGTCCGTTCTCTGGGCCTCGGTCTGGTTTCCATCGCAGTACATCTCCTGGAGTAGGAAAGAACCGCCGGTCCGCAATACGCGTCTCATCTCCCCCAATACCTTGTCGACGTCCGCGAGATGATGCAGGGAATGGGATATGCAGACAGTGTCAAAGGATTCGTCTCCGAACTTCAAGTCCTCCGCGTTCATCTCAAGGAAATCCACTGGCTTCCCTTGGAACCGTCTCCTCGCCGATTCCATCTCCTCCCTTGAGGCAGCCGAAGGGCAGTAGTCTACCCCGACCAGGGAGTCGTAATCCCTCAGGGTCTTCATCAGCGTGTCAATGAATGCGCCATTGCCCGTGCCAACATCCAGTATTCTGCCGCCTGAGATGGTCCCCAGCCTCTTGGCAATCACGCCCGCGTTGGATGATGCGACTCCCTTGGGCAAATCCGCTACTTCCATTTCATCAGAGACCTGGACGTGGATTGTACCCGGTCTTTAAGAGCCTTCCTAGGTGCTCTGCGGTGCTGGAACCTCCGCCCGAGGATAAGAACATAGGGGAGGAAAGGCAATAGGGGCCGAGGAGCAAGAGATCATGGAGAAGACCAAGGTGAATACCCCCGCCGGACCAACAGACGCTGTCGAGCTGGAGTTCAAGGTCAAGAGCGAGCCGTGGACTACATTGGAGTTGGAAGATGGCACGACACTGCATGTCAAGATCAACATAGGGAAGGTCTTCCGGCTGGAGCAGTATGACCAGATGACTGGAGAACCCGCGTATGTGTTCAGGTCCAACAACATAGTCCGGTCCCAGGTGCCTGCCAAGCTCAAGAAGTTCCAGAGCTATCCAAAGGCGACGAACGAAGATGTTGCGTAGTTAGGTTTGACGAGTGGGAGAGACCTGGGAAAGGAAAAACGTTGGCGGCTTGGGGGAACGCCGATGACGAGATCTAGGAGGGCTTCGGGAAGTCGGCCAAAGGGCAAGTCGGCAGCATTCGAGAACGTGAAGAATCAGCTGGCCTATTGTGGGCTGTGGTGTGGAAGCTGCTCTGTCGGGAACGGCACCGTGAACGAGCTCTCCCGTAGGTGCGCCCAGACCATCACCGACTACGGGGTGAATGAGTGGGGGCCCAAGGAAGTCGACTACAAGGCCATGCTGAAAGCGCTCGCTATCGTGAGCACAATGGGGCCCTGCCTCGGGTGCCTGAAGGGAGGAGGCAGGACCGGCTGCGAGATCCGTGCCTGCGCTATCAAGAAAGGTATCACGGAGTGCGTTGATTGCGCAGACCAGGATTCGTGCCCGAATGGCAAGATCCTTCATCATATGCGCTCAGGAGCCCTGCGAGTGGGCATGAAGGTCAAAGACAAGGCCGGCGACTCCTCGAAAATCCTAGCTGATTGGATTGCCGAGGTGGATAGCGTCTAGTTCATCTGTGACGGCTTCGCGACATCAGCAAAACCGTACTTTGTCAGAATCTGATTCTCAGCCTTGGAAAAGACCAGGGAGAGGAAGGGCGGAAAGGAAGAGGTTTGCGTTCACATTCGCTGGGACGTGATGCTCATGGGGGAGGCCACGGAAGATCTACCCCATCCTGGCCCGGAGCCACTCCGAAATCAACAAGGTTCACGATCCATTCTCCGACTGAACCCAATGGGCCCCACCAGAGTCGGACTGCTGGGCTCCACCAGAGACCAGCCAAGTCGCCCACCAGGTCTTGGGACAAATCCACCTGGAATTTCGTGCCATCAATTGTGAACGACACCGGTGTCGAGACCATCGTGCTGACATCGAGCAGAATCGCAGAGTAGCTCGATCCATCGTAGTACAGCGAGAACGTGTATAGCGGCGCACTCATTGGATACGAGTCAATCCACAATAGCCATTCCGCAGTCTTGATTGGGATAGGTAATGCAGAACCCTCCTCGGGAAGCACGGAAGCGAGTTCCATGCCGAACGTGTAGGTCTTTCCCTTCTGCGAGAGCCAAGTAGAGATCATGTCGAAGTATCCCGTCTTGGCCACAGCCGTATTGTCCGCCCAGTATTGACTCGGATCGTTCACATGCGCCCAGGAGTTCCGGCCTACGTCCCCTGTGCCATCCGCGACCTTCATTGTCAAAGTCCCGGCCGATGCCGGCATTGCCAGCATCAATCCCACTACGAACGCGCTCAGTAACGTCACTGCTATTTTCCTCACTTGCTCCCTCCTCCTCGAACCGCCGACGAGGCAAGATGTGAACGGCGATATGATGCCTTATCGGTTTGTCAAGCAGCCGATTGACATATGAGGAGGGCGGGCGCCGGTGTCGAAAAAGCCTCTATGTTGAAGTGTCCCCGCGCCTAGAATGCATCGCGTTTCACGTCCTTCTGATTTGCCTCCGTTCGGGTTTCGCTTTGATCGGGGTTCGGACATGCCTCTATTCGCGGTTTTCCCGCACTATGGTCACTTCGTCCCTTGTCAGGGATGTGCCACAATCCATAGGTCGCACTCTCAGTGCAGGTCTTTTACGGGGTTGAATCCGTGACTAAAATATCGTATGGTCTTTCGACTATTCGAATCCTGCGAACGCGAGGGGACGTTTTCATCATAACATCCATAGAGGGAGGAAAGGCGACCGATGTTCAAATCTAACCTCCGAACTCTGGGAATGTCCGAGTCAGATGTTCCTTGAATCGCACCGCAACTCTGCGATTCATGTGCTTAGCCAAGTAGCTTGATATCCCTTCGAGAAGACCGGATTCGCTAGATGTGGAGGGGTCAACAGCATGTACGAAGACGATGTCGCCAATCCAGGGTCCAGTCGCAAACAGAGGCAGAATCCGGCTTGATGTGCGAGGATGCTATTCGAAACGCTTATGTTGTGTGAACCCCTCGCGTGACCTCTATGGGAGGAGAATTGGTCGCCAGCCAGACGTCAAGTGCCGGCGTGAACACGATTCATGTCTCCGCGAAGGAGGTGACCGTTGCATACGGGCCAGTTGTGGCTCTCGACGGGTTCACGGCAGACATTCCCCGCGGCATTGTCGGTCTCTTGGGGCCGAACGGTGCGGGCAAGAGCACCTTCATCAAAGCCTGTCTGGGGCTGCTATCCCTCGATCGGGGCGCCATCTCCGTTGGCGGGTTCGACTCTCAGGCCCAGAGCCTCCTGATCCGGGACAGAGTTGGCTACATGCCCGAACACGACTGCCTAATACAGTCCGTTAACGCAGTGGAGCTCGTGTCCCACTTGGGGATGATATCCGGGATGATATCGCTCGACGCGATGCAGCGCTGCCACGAGGTGCTGGACTTCGTCGGGATCGGCGAGGAGAGGTACAGGCCCATCAAATCGTACTCGACCGGCATGAAGCAGAAGATCAAGCTCGCCCAGGCGATAATCCACGACCCTGAGTTGCTGTTCTTGGATGAACCGACCAGCGGGATGGACCCACAAGGACGCGAGGAATTGCTGGACCTCGTGAAGAAGATGGCGTCCTCAGAGAAAACGATCATCGTCTCCTCTCACATACTCCAGGACGTCGAGCGCGTCTGCGACTACGCCGTGATAATCGATAGCGGGAGGCTGGTCAAGTCCGGCGACATGAGAGCGCTCTTGGCCGGAGAGGAGGGTGTCAGAAGCATATCCGTCCGAGGAGACGCGCCTTCCCTGCAGCGATATGTCAAGGCATTGGAGAAGCTGTGCAGGATAATCGACAAGAAGGACGATGTTGTGGGTCAGCTCACCCTCCTGGTCCGGGGATGCGAGGACGGCAGGCTGGTTTTTAGGTTGGCCGCGGAGAACGGCGTCCAGATGAGGAGGTTCCACCCGGAGAGGCTTGACCTCGAAGAGGTTTTCCTACGCGCGTTCAGAGGAGGTGGCCGGGATGGGCATTAGCCCGATCGAGTACCATCCCTGGAAGGGGGAGAGGATCGCCCTTAACCTACGGTTCTATGTCATCGCCCGGAGCATCCTGAGGCACAAGATCAGGTCGGCCGGTGTGCTCGTGCTTCTTATCCTCGGGTTTCTGCTCGCCCACACTCTGTATCTGATCATGTTCATCTTGTCACCGCACGAGAGGCTGGAACCAACGGACATGAGCTCCTACTTGGGGAGTGGCATGTTCACGGTTTTCGCCATGCTCCTGGCTGCCGTTGTTACATCGGACCTCATATCGGAGGACCTTGCGAGCAACTCATTCGTACTCTACTTCGCGAGGGCGCTCAAGGTGAGGGATTATATCATGGGCAAGGCTGTTGGCGCGTTGCTCGTGATGAGCCTCTTGTGCCTTTTCCCTCCGATCCTGGTCGCTATCGTCTCGATGGTGACTCAGACCGGCGACGACTACGTGTACAGCCTCGGTGTCCTGTGCAAGACTGCTCTTATCGGCGCGCTCGTAACCGTGTTCTTCGTCCCATTCGGGCTGATGGTCTCGTGCTTCACCAAGAGGAAGAGCTACGCTGCAGTCGGGACATTCATGTCGTTCTTCGTCCTGGCAATAGTCGCGGGCATCTTCTCCCAGTTCTCGAATGCTTGGACGATCGTGAGTCCGATAGACTCGTTGGCCATCCTCTTCAGATGGTTCCTCGAGGGCAAAATCCCGACTTACGTCGACGAGGTGGCCCTCGTTCTAATCATAACCTTCTTAATGGTGGTGCCCGCAGCGGTGGTGTACTACAGGCTCACCAGGCAGGTGATCGGGAAATGACTGTCCAGGAGGGCGGCCCAGAGCCGATAATCCAGGCGCGGGCATTGAGCAAATGGTACGGGCAGGTGATTGGGCTCAACAACTTCGCGGTAAGAGTCATGCCCGGGATAACGGGCATAGTGGGCCCCAACGGCTCGGGGAAGAGCACGTTTTTCAAGCTGGTCCTCGGGCTGATCAAGCCGAACGCGGGCAGCATAACCGTCCTTGGCAAAGGCCCTTGGAAGAACCCCGAACTGCACTCATCAATCGGCTTCTGTCCGGACTACGAGTCGCTCCCGACCGATTCGACCGGGCGGGAGTACCTGACGCTCATAGGGAAATTGCACATGATGCATGGGACCGCCCTCGCGGACCGTATCAACGAGGTTGTCAGGCTGGTCGAGATGGGCAAGGCCGTTGACAGGAGGACTGGGGGTTACAGCAAGGGCATGAAGCAGAGGATGAAGATAGCGGGGGCGATGCTGCACGACCCCAAGCTCCTGATACTCGACGAACCCCTGAGCGGGACCGACCCGCTCGTGCGCAAAGACATCATAGACCTCATCAAGAGGCTCAACAAGGAGCACGAGCACGACATAATAGTCAGCTCCCACGTGCTGTTCGAAATCGAGCGGATGACGCATGACGTTGCGCTTGTCTACAGGGGCAGGACCATCGCATCCGGGGACATATCTGAGATACGGAACCTCATCGACAGGCACCCTCACAACATCATCATAGAGGGGCAAGGGACCACCGCACTGGCCAAGATGCTGCTCGACCAGGACTATGTCGTTTCCGTGAGGTTCAACGAGAGCAAGGACAGCGTGACCGTCCAGGTGTCAGAGCCGAACCGATTCTTCGATGGCCTCCCGGCTCTCATTGAGAACGCCCAGTGCTCGGTGACGAAGATGTACAGCCTAGACGACAACCTGGAGGCGGTCTTCAGGTATCTCGTGGGGGGATAGAAGCATGGACGTGAAGAGAGTCCTCGTCGGAATACTCGCGCTTACACTTCACTACACGAAGAAGCTGCTGTTCGGCAGGAAGGTGGTAATCACCATCCTCGTTGGGCTGTTCGTCGCCGCCGTCATGGCCTACGCAGGGTCGCAGAGCCATGCCCCACTCGAGGACGGGACGAACATGATGGATACACTCATTCTCTTCTTCTTCATGCCAGTCATGGCGATGATCTTCGGCTCCTCGCTGATACGTGATGAGATCGACGACAAGAGCATCACGCACATCGCGACGGCACCTCTGGACCGCGCGTTCACTTATGTTGGATACTACCTTCCTTTGGGGATTGCAGTCGCGGTGTCTATGGTGTCGATCAGCTCAGTTGGCATGCTAGCTTTTTTTGGACAACATGGAGTGGGCTCTGAGGCGTTCGAGATATATTTGGAATTCGTCGCCCTCGTCGTCATCGGGTCGTTTGTGTACTCGTCGCTGTTCCTAGCGATCGGCGTGTTGTTTCCGAAACCGGTCATGGTTGGCCTATTCTACGCGTTCATTTGGGAAGGATTCATCGGGTCTTTGCCTGGCGCGATCCAGAATGCCTCAATCAAGCACTACCTCAGGAGTGTGGGATGCGGATGGGTGGATTTCGGAAGCATCAGCAGATGGGACCAGGCGTCCAGCGTGTCGGGGTCTGCCGCCGTGTTGCTATGCTTGGCGCTCTTCTTCCTCGTATCGGGAGTGTATCTCTTCAGGGAGAAGGAACTCGCCTAGAGGAATGAGGAGTTGGGAGCGCAATGGAAGAGGAGATGCAAACAGCGAGATCCTGGAAAGGCGACGGGTGCGGGGAGATGAGGAGACTGGCTAAGCCTCGGCAGGTACGTTTATTATGCCTGTATGGAAATGAGGCGGGTAGGTGAGGTTTACTGTCCAGCGATTCTTCAGAGGTCTTCAGAATCGCTCTCGTTCAAATGAGATGCTCGCCAAAGCCCAGAGAGAATGTCACAGCTGCGAAGCAGGCAGTAGCCGCCTCGTCTGCGGAACATGTGGACCTTTGGATATTGCCTGAGCTGTTCTCGAACCGATACGTTGGCCAGTTCAAAGATCGTGGTGCTCAGATAGCTCGTCTGCCGGCCCACATGAGTCTTCTGACCGAATTCAAAGAAGTCTCGAAAGAGGCGTGTGCTGCCATTGCCCTTCCATACGCAGAGGTCCTGGACGACGAGAAGTGCTACAATTCACTCGCGTTGATAGACAAGAACGGGAAGGTTAGAGCCTCATATCGCAAGGTCCATATTCCGGATTCAGAAGGGTATAGAGAAGACCTATACTTCAAGCCGGGAGACTTGGGGTACGTCGTAGCCAGCCTAGGCGACATCAATATCGGCCTGGGAATATGTTGGGATCAATGGTTTCCTGAGGTTTCCAGGACTCTGGCCCTCAAGGGCGCCGAGCTGCTGATCTATCCCAGTGCAATAGGTTCCGAGCTGGCAAGGCCTGACTTCGACTCCCGCCCCGAGTGGGAGCTTGTGATGAGGGCTCAGGCGATAATGAATCGAGTGTTCGTGGCGGCTGTAAACCGCGTCGGCCAAGAGGAGAAGATCAGGTTCTATGGAGGTAGCTTCGTTGCCGATCCATGGGGCAGAGTCCTAGGACGCGCGTCCACGAGGAGGCCTGAGACGGTCCTTGTCGAGTTGGACGTTTCGCAGATCCGAGATGCTCGTTCATTCTTCGGATTCTTCGACACTCGCCAACCGCATACCTACGGAGATCTGGTGAAGCCGAGGAGGGCAGGGCATGACAATGAGAAACGCTAGCGAGGAAGCACGGCAGACGCCTGCAGGACATGGATTCTCCATGCCAGCGGAATGGAATCCACATGCCGGATGCTTCATCTCCTGGCCATGTAGAGAGCTAACTTGGCATGGACACTTCGAGAACGCGAAGAGGGCTTACTCCGCGGTCGTCAAGGTGATTGACCGTTTTGATCCCGTGACTGTCCTCGCTGATCGTCTGACTGCTCAGGAGGCGCGGAGTAGACTTGGCCCAGAAGCCAGGATTGTCGAAGTGGCGCTTGATGATTCGTGGTCAAGGGACAACGGCCCGATCTTCGTCCGGAATGAAGACAATAGGGTAGCGCTTGTGAACTTCAGGTTCAACGGCTGGGGTCATAAGCAGCCGTGCGAGAAGGACGACATGCTTCCGATCCTGCTGGCTGAGCGATTGAGGATCAGGCGTTACGATGCACCTATGGTCCTCGAGGGGGGTGCTATAAGCGTTGATGGCGACGGGACATTGCTGACGACCGAACAGTGCTTGCTCAATGCCAACCGCAATCCCAGCATGTGCCGGGAGGAGATCGAGCAGGCACTCGCCAGCTATCTGGGCATAAGGAAGGTAGTCTGGCTCGCCAGAGGCTTGGAGGACGACATGACCGACGGACACGTTGATGGTGTCGCCGGGTTTGCGATGCCCCATGTTGTCCTGTCAGCGCACACAGATGATGACTCCGACTCGAACTATCGCAACTTGAAGGAGAACCTGGCTCGCCTTGAATCCGCCACTGATGCCAAAGGACGGTCCCTGGAGCTGGTGAGCATGGTCCAGCCGAAGCCGATATTGGTCGGAGGTGTCTCCATAACGCCCAGCTATGTCAACCTCTACTTCGCCAATGGCGCCGTGGTCTTTCCGACCTACGGGATCCGAGAAGATGATATCGCCCGTGAGACCCTCGTCTCTCTGTTTCCTGAGCGCGAGATCGTTGGCGTCAGGTGCGAGCACATCGGTATCGGAGGAGGGGATGTCCACTGCATCACCCAGCAGCTACCGACGGGAGAGTCTCTGTACCCTTGATGCAGTGTAGCAGCATTGCGAGAGGCAGCTTTGTCATGTTCAAACAGGAATCTTGGATTCTCCAACCGGGACCCTCAGGACTGGGTCCGTTCCAAGGTGACACGCATGTTCTCGACAAGTTTAAAATGCAGCCGAATCATTCCAGAGGGGGGAGGACAGCGTGGGCCTTGAACGGGATTCAGCTGCGACGGGATTTCACAAAGATAGATGGGCGCGGATTGTATCACTGCTGATTGCATCGTTGGTCATCTGCATGGTTCTGACGCCGACAGTTTCGACTGCCGGGTCGAAGCCGTCCAAGGAGCGAATGTACGTCGTTGGTGTGGTAGGCGACCCGACAGGCACACATCTGCCGATGAACAACCCATACCGTCATCAGTACGACGATGTCGCAGATATGCTCTACGATTGGGATTTGGACAAGTTTCTGATGCTAGGAGATGCGCAGCACGAGAACGGCCTTCTCGAGGATTATCTGAAGTACTACGACTCGGAGTTCGGGAAGTTGCTGGACATCACGGCCCCCATTCCGGGCAACCACGACTACTACTGGGACTGGGAGCAGTTCCAGCTGCACGACCATCCGTTCGCCAGCTCCAACGGGTCAGGATACTTCGACTACTTCGGGGAGATCGCACACCCGCCGTTGGGGTTCTACTCGTTCGACCTGGGCTCTTGGCATATCATCGCGCTGAACTCCGAGATAATCCTGAACTACGATGTCACCGAGGTCGGGAGCCCGGCATACGAGCAGTATGAGTGGCTCAAGAGCGACCTGGCATCGCATCCCGAGAAGAGATATCCGGGCACGATAGCCATGCTTCACCACCCGCTGTTCACGTGGGAGACACCGGGCGCCCCCGGCTGGACCAGCCCCGAGCTGGTGCCTTTCTGGGAGCTCCTGTATGCTGCCGGGGTCGATCTCGTGTTCAACGGCCACTCGCACAACTACCAGCGCTGGGCGCCCCAGGATCCGTACGGCAACTACGATGCGGACGGCATCACCGAGTTCGTCGTTGGCACAGGAGGCTACTACATGAACGAGCTGGGCCACAAGCCTGTCCCTGAAAACTTCGTCTGGGGGCAGGACAGCGAGTTCGGCGCTCTGAAGTTGATGCTCTTCGACGGAAGCTACAGCTTCGAGTTCTGGTCGATATCCGGCGAAGTCCTCGACTCGGGATACGACATACCGTGCAACTGACCACTGCGACCCGACGAGGCATCGGAGGATGTCTCACGCTCAAACCCCGATGAACCCTTTCCCTTCTCATTTCTTCACGATCAGGCCCTGATTGCTGGCAGATTCCGTGCCAATATCAGCCCGCCCGCATGATATGTGCTCGTTGAAGACCATCTCACAGATACGAGGCACGATTCGATTGTTCGGGGCTTCGAGTCATCATCGGTGAAAGCTGTGATTCTGGTTTGCAGGTAGCCGGATGTGAATCGAGATATCTGGCTATCCTCCAATCAGGAGATCTTGGTACGGAGATGGGAATATCTCTTCTCCTCACCTCGCGAAAGGTCCAGTCCAAAGGGAACGGCACATCGAACCTCAGCGATTGGCTCTTCCGCGATTAGAGGGTTCTTGGACGGGGATAGATTCTCGTCCTTCCCTCCAATACGGGGCAAACCGATAAATGGCATGTCATCATTCCCGCCGATTGGTGGCCGGCAATGGCAGTCCTCAGATTCGGGTTCATGGACAGGCGGGAAGAAGACATCATCCACGCGCAGAGCGTCGAATGCCTCGAGAGGCTCGGCGTTCTCATACACAGCCAGAGCGTGCTTAGGATGCTTCATGAGGCGGGAGCCGAGGTGGACCTCAAGAAGGAGATTGCCAGGATTCCGGAGGAGGTCGTCAACGGCGCGATCAAGAAGGCTCCCAAGGCCATCACACTAGGTGCCAGGGACCCGAAGCGTGACCTCAAGATCCCTGTCTCGCGCTTTCCCTTCGTCTCGACCGGAGGGGTCACGGTCTTCATGACGGATTTCGAGACGGGAGAGCGGCGCAAGGCGACGAGCAAGGATCTCGCGGACTTCGCGAGGCTGACCGATGCGATGGACCCTGTGGACGCGTTCTGGCCGATAGTGACGACATCCGAAGTTCCCGCACATGCACAATTCGCCAATGAACTCTGGGTGTCTTTTCAGAACACTACGAAGCACATCCTTGGCTCAGCTGGTTCGGGCACCCTTGGCACGCCAGACGCGAAAACTCAGATCGCTCTCGGGGCTCTCGTCGCGGGCGGCCCGGAGGAGCTCAGGAAACGGCCACTGTTCTCCGTGCTTAGCTGCATTGTGCCTCCGCTGGTGTTCGAGGCAGGTGCCGTGGAGGCGCAGGTTGAGTACGCGCGTGCGGGGATACCTATCATATCGATGTCCATGTGCATGGGAGGCATGACCGCCCCAGTAACGCTCGCGGGAACCATCCTCACCCTCAACGTCGAGAATCTAGCGAGCCTGGTCATCACCCAGGCAGCGGCTCCCGGAGCCTCCCACATATACTGTTCCGAGGCGACGCTCGGCGACGTCGTGACGGGACAGATCGGCTATCGGGGCCCCGAGGCGCCGATGATATTCGCCGCAGCTGCACAGATGGCCCGCAGGTATGGCCTTCCGAAGATGGCCGGCATACTGGGCATCGATGGAGAGGCCCCGGGCGTGTCCGTTCCCTTTGGCGAGGTCTCCGCGGTGATGCTCTCAACGATGTCGGGGACTGACCTGTGCTCAGGTGTAGGGGGACTAGACCTCGACAAGGGATGCTCCCTGGAGCAGGTCGTGATAGACTCCCTGATGTGGGAGGAATACCGCGCGTTCATGAGGGATTTTCCCGTGACGGAGGAGACCGCCGCGCTGAAGGTCATTGAGAGGGTAGAGCAGGGGAACACCTTCCTCAACGATCTGCACACGGTTCGGAACTTCAGGGGCCAGATGCTCATGAGAACCAAGAAGATGGAGCTGTATGGGGCTACCATGTCGGACAGGATGGTTGCAGATGCGAAGGATGTGGTGAGAAAGACCCTCAAGGAGCATTCAGTGGAACAGTTGGACAAGGACATGCTGGTAAAAGGAAACGAGATTATCAACGCGTATGCGGGATCGCAGAGGTGAGAAGAGAGATCCGACAGAGATGCATGCATAGGACGTGCATGGGGCGCCCACTTGGTGACCAACTACAGGAAGTAGCAGTTCTTCGAAGACAAGGAATACCACGGCAGCACGATCAGCAAGCACAGTCGGATATATCTGCAGGAGGACAACCCTCCAGTGGAGGGCGAGAAACTGACCTTCGGTCACCCTGGGCTATTGGGAATGAAGCGCAAGGACGCAACTAGCAGCTTGGAAGGAGACTACATAGATACTGGGATCTACGACGGCAGAGACAACCTGATCGGCTGGATTGAGATATCAGGCACCAGCCATGGGAAGATGCCCAGCGCGAATACCATCCGGTGGATCGAGGTCATAGCTACGGTTCTCGGACTACTGCTGACCGTTCGCGGATACGCAGGCGGAAACGGCAAGTGCTGATAGTCGCCTCTTGAGTGGGGTTGTCCTTGGCCTTCGGATGCAGGATAGGATCTGTGCCGAATCCCCGGTCTGAAGACGGAGGCGCTTCGGCTTCAGTCACTGTTAGTGCGTAGGCCTTTGCTGTACTGATTCCACTGCCCTTCAAGAGGAGGCCGAGTGGACTGGCATCCGGTCTGTTTTCGTCCTTGAGCTGCTCGCAGCAAGATTGATATATAAGAATATGCTTATGGTCTTATGATGCCGAAGAAGTTCCATTGGGAGAAGCTCGGGGAGCGGATGGTCCCCGTCCTCAGGGCTCTGGGCGATCTCAACCGCATGAAGATAATCAAGATCCTGGCCTCGAATCCAGAGCACAGTCTCTGCGTTTCGGAGATAGCTGAGATGATAGGCATCACCCAGCCCGCGACATCCCAGCACATCAAGGTTCTGGGAAACAGCGGCATCCTCGTGCCGAAGCGTGTTCAGAACCGCACATACTACTCAATCAACTCCCAGCAGCTGCGAGAGTACAACGAGATCATCGACCACATGTTCAGGATGGCCTTTGTCCGTTGTGAGTATGATGGAGATTGTGACAACTGTCCGATCAGGAAGGATTGCTACGCATGAGTTTTGATGAATGCCGCGTTCTGGAGGCAGGAGGACCTAGGACAAGATCAAGGGCACGAATCAACTTCCTCGTCGATTTGACCGCTGGGTCTGCGTTCGTGCTTTCAGTCCTCAGTGGCAAGAGCTACTACATCCATATTGTTGCAGGACTGGCGTTGACTGCCGCTGTCACGGCACACCTGGGTTTGCACTGGAACTGGTTTGCCGCCTTCTCAAGAAGGCTATCCATTTGGCATGCTCATAGAAGAGTGCGGCAAAGGACGAACGACCTTGTCGATGTCTTCATTGCTGCGATGTTTGTCATCAGCACAGCCTCCGGCCTTGGCTTGCTCTCTGCTGATTCGGCTGCCCTCGGCAAGATACACGGGCTCAGCGGCTGGATGTTCGTCCTGGGGGCGGCCGTCCACATTGCGCTTCACAGGAGGTGGGTGGTCTCGATGTTGCGGAGATCGTCGACCAGATCCACTGTGAGCACGGTGCCCCTGCGGCGCACCGCACTTCCTGGGCACGGACCAGGTCAACTTGAAGGGGGCATAGTAATGCTCTCCAATGCTGGCGAGACCCCGCCAGTTGCAGACTACGGAGGTGAGACATCGTGAAGGAATCGGGCAATTCCAGGAAGATGGATTTCGAGCGGCCGTCTGCGCTCTTCCGCCTGGAAGACCGGCTGAAGGCCGTGCTGGGCGAGCGCTTCCTGTACAGGCCTTTCTACGAGAAGAACGGCGGCTTCAGGGGCGATGAGCGAGTGCTTGACTTCGGATGCGGAGGAGGCGTCGGGACAAGGTGCATCTCGAGCCTGTTGACCCATGGCGGGAGTGTCACAGGGGTCGACGTTTCTTCGTTCATGCTGGAGAGGGCCAGGAAACGCCTCAGAGAGCATGCTAATGCGGCCGTGTTACATGGGGACATCCGCGCACTAGACCTGGGAACGGATGCTTTCGACGTGATATCCGAGGTCCACGTCCTGCATGATATCGATTCGAATGAAAGGGCTTCCTACGTCGAGGCTCTCGCCCTTATTCTGAGGCCTGAAGGTCGAATATGGGTGCTCGAGCCAACGAGACAGAGCCACGGCATGCCGGTGGAGGAGATAAGGGCCTTGATGTCCAGGGCAGGACTAGAGGAGGTTCTGCACGAAGCAAACGGCAAGGAATATCGAGGGGTCTTCCGGAGGAAAGGAGAGACCACATGAGGTTCCCTGAGAGGGTCGCCTGAGGGCGTGACTGGTGCAGCGGGCTCTTGAGCATGAGATCTGATTGCAGGATTGAGGGCTCACTTCTACTCATCCGCAGTGCGGCGGAGCCGCCGTGCGATTCCAACTGCTAGATTCATCATTGGCACTCTCTGTGCGTAGAGCCTGTATCGATCCCCGAATCTCTCGGTGATCTGCTTGTCCTCCGACCGGACAAGGAGGTAGCAGCAGTATGCGGCCACAAGGCTGCTGAACGCGATTATCAGGTTCTGGCCAAAGAAGATATGCGAAATGAACAGAACCATTCCGCCCACGTACATCGGATGCCGGACGATGCCGAAGATCCCGCCCTCGACGAGATTGTCTGTTCCCTTCCTGATGAGGGTCAAAGCAGAGAGAACGACCAGCAACGCGCCAATTCCGAGGAGAATCCATCCCAACAAGATTAGCTCCTCAATGACCGAGCCAATCGTATTCAGGAAGTTGTTGAGCAGAAGGATGTTCAGGAAGAAGATGAACCCCAGAATGCCCATCAGAACATTGTCCTTCGTTCTCCGATTCATCGTCATTCCCGATTCCTCCCTGGAACAGACCCAACGCTTCCAGAGGCCATTATCGCTTTTAGAGCTTTCCCCTTTGAGCAAGTTTGATCCTTGGCAGCCCTCTTTCAGTCACATCGATATGATTCGTAGATGCTCGAAGCTCTCGTACGCTGCGAGGATGATCTGGAGGGCGCGGTAGCCATCCTCCCCCGCGATCTCAGGAGCCTCATCATCCCGGACGCTCCGAGCGAAGGAATCTATCTGAAGCCCGAACTGAGCTGGATGCGGACGGTCCAAGACTGCGATGTCTCTCTGCCCGTCCTTGTCGAAACAGAATAGCTTGTTGGGATATGGATAGACCCTGAGTGCTCCCTCCGTGCCGTGTATGCGGAGGCTGACAGGGTGAGGGTCCCAGGCTGGTCCTCCAGCGCTTTCGTATGGGCCCAAGCTGAATATGCCCTCTTCGGGCAGGTCGGAGAAAAAGGTCCCCTCGTTGCACACGAATTGGCCAATCGCTCCACCTCTGGCTTTCATGGTCAGCAGCTCCGTGGTCGGCGGCTGACCCGCTCTGACTCCGCGCCCGAACACCCACTCG
The DNA here is from genome assembly GCA_016930135.1 of Thermoplasmatota archaeon. Classification (GTDB taxonomy): domain Archaea; phylum Thermoplasmatota; class Thermoplasmata; order UBA10834; family UBA10834; genus COMBO-56-21. Next base: position 23,448 of record JAFGHM010000055.1, read on the forward strand.
ACCTCACTTGATGTGAACCAACGGAACAGATCTGCAAGATGTATCCCGTGGTCTGTCAGCCCCATTGGGCCCGAGCCAGGCGCTCCACTCGGATATATGCCGTATGCTTCGAAGCCCTTGGCCCCGGATCCGCCCACCAAGACCTCGAGGACCAGGGAGACTTCTCCGAGCTGACCTGCATTGATCATCTCCTTGGCCTTCCTGCAGGTCGGGAAGAACCTGAACGACTCTCCATAGAACAGTTTGACGCCATTCCGTTGGCACGCATCTATCATCGACCTGGCCCCGTCGAGGGTCAAGGCCATGGGCTTCTCGACCAGGACGTTCACCCCGGCCTCCGCCACCTGCTCAGTGACCGCAGGAGCGAACCTGGGGCCGGTCGTGACGCAAGCGATGTCCAGGTCCTCCTTCCTGAGCATGTCCCGGAAATCCTGATAGGGACTGATGCTCCATTGCCTGCAGACGTCACGGCGCAAGTCCTCCCGCAACTCCGCCCCTGCCACAGCCTGAGCCTCAGTGGCAGTCCTCATGCCCGGCAGATGGCATACCTGGACGACGTGGCCCAGTCCAATGAATCCCACTTTGAGTTTGCCCATCTGGTCGTTCACCCTTCTGATCGTGCCTTGGACTACAGCCGCAGAACCTCCTACTCAATCCCCAGGAGTGTCCTCGCCTGTCTTGCAGTCCCGATTTCCCTGCCCAGCTCGCGTGCGATCGTGGCGACCTTTCGCACCGCCTGCGCATTGCTGCTGATCTTCTCGTCGCGATGCGGATATATCCAGAGATGGTCCTCCATACCAACTCGGACGAAATCGACTCCGAGCAATATGGCGAGAGTCGTCATCGGGAGCCAGTTCCTCCCGCCAATGCTCGCCTCGACCACCGAACCCGGAGGAACCATCTTCATGAAGCCAAGCAGATAGAGCATCCCCCATGGATCCGGATATGTATCCGCTGAGTTGTGCATGCCTGGTCCGAGACCGATGAAGTAGGGTTTCTTGATGAGTCCCGGCTTGATGAGCCACTCCCTTACGTTCACAAGGCCTTCTCCGTCATGCGCCATGAATTCCGGCTTGATCCCCATGGATTCCAGGTATGTGATTGTCTTGACCGCATTGTCCTCGGCTGCGAGGCAGATCCAGCCGTCCAGGTAGTAGGAGATCGTCGTGAAGATTGTCGACTGCATGTACCTCTTGTCGATGCTGTGGAGGGCGTCGACCATTGGCTTGACCGTCTCGTAACTGTAGTCTCCCGACTGAGGGTCGTATCCCTCCGCTGAGCTCGGCTGGATTATCATGTCAGGGCAGCTGTCCAGGATTGGCGCTATCGTCTCCGAGAGGGTCTTGGTGTTGGTGAGAGAATCGCCCTTTTCGTCCCGATTGTGCAGATGCGCCATACACGCTCCCTCAGCGTACGATTCAATCGCTGCTGTCGAGATCTCTCTTGGGGTGTACGGCTGGTTGGGGTTCTGTCTTCTCGAGAAGAGTGCGCCAGTCGGACATACAGTTATGAAAAGAGGCTTGTCCATTGTTAGGTTCTTCTCTTGTCTCTCGACCATCTTCGCCCATGAAACCCCCTCGAACTCCTTCTCGACCATTCCAATCCCCGATCCTCCGGTTCAGCGGATGGCCGGTGTAGGGTTTATGCCGGCATAATCCTTATCTATCTCTCCAGTCGGGGTGAAGACTTGCAGGAATACGACATTCTCGTTCGCGATTCCGCTCTCATAGACGGCACGGGCAGGCCGTCCTATCGAGCAGATCTCGGCGTGATAGGCGAGAGGATAGCCGCAACAGGCGAGGTGAGAGGGGATGCGAGACTGGAGATCGATGCAAAAGGAATGGTGCTCTGTCCTGGGTTCATCGACCCTCACACCCACGGCGACCTCGGCATCTTGGGTCATCCGCGCGCGGAGAACTTCGTGATGCAGGGGATCACAACGATAGTCACCGGGCACTGCGGGGCGTCGATGGCCCCTTTGGCAGGGAAGTGCCCATCCGATCTGGTGAACGCATGGGACTGGTGGCACGAGCTTGGTCGGGGATCAAAGGATCCTCCGCTGCTGCTGCCGCTTGACGAGTACGGCGCACTCCTGAAGACCAAGCTGGGTTTCGCAGTCGATTGGACCAGCTTCGACGAGTTCCTGTCGAGGGTCGAGAAAACCGGAACCTCGGTCAACTTCGCCTCATTCGTCGGCCACAGCACGGTGCGAGTCGCCGTCATGGGAGAAGAGTTCAAGCACGCCGCAAGCTGCAGGGAAATCGACGCGATGAAGCAGCATGTGTCGGAGGCTCTTGAGGCCGGCGCCTTCGGCCTCTCGAGCATGACCGATCCCGGTCCGGCTGAGTTCGCGGACGTGAACGAGCTCGTGGAGCTAGCACGGTTAGTGGCGGACTGCGGAGGGTTCTATGTCCCTCACACCAGGCACACGCAGAGCCAATGGCCCTCGGACTCCCCGGACGAGATCGGCTACGGCATCTTCCACGGGCCGATGGAGGACGTATGGGTTGGACGGTACCGAGGGGTCCAGGAGGCACTCGAAGTCGCCCGCAGGTCCGGAGTGTCGCTTCACATCGCTCATCTGTCGAACGTGTTCAAAATCCCTCAGCCACATCCGGACTACCTCGAGGAGGCCGCTGCAAGAGCCACCGTCGAGATACTGGACGATGCCGTGCGTGAAGGGATAGACGTCACATTCGACGTGATCGCCTCTGGGAAGAGCATTTCTGCAGCGACCCTTCTTCGAGATGAGTTCGACCGATACATCGGGCGCTCTGAAGGTGCGGGTCTCGCTGCCCGGGTGAGGTCGGATGAGTTCAAGGATGAAGTCAGGAACGCTCACAGAATCGGAAGACTCAAGCTCGGCATGGTTCACACGAAGGCGGATCCCTACTGGATGAACTGCTTCAGGATACTGAAGTGCGCGAACCAGGAATACGAGGGCAAGACAGTCGGGCAGATAGCAGCCGCCAAAGGCCAAGACCCTATCGACACGATTCTCGATGTTCTTGCAGAGGACGCCGACACAATCTGGGTGCAGTTCCTTGACGATAGAGGGACGGATACGGCCAACGTTGTCTTCCTCCGCCACCCCCTGGCCATGCCGTGCACTGATGCCGAGGTGCACGGGGAGATTGGAGCGACAGATTCGTTGCGCCGGCCGCCGCCGACCGCCTATGACATGTTCCCCCAGTACATCAGCACGATGGTTCGGGAGAAGGGGCTGCTCAGCATCGAGCATGCAGTGATGAAGGCAACATCCCTTCCAGCACGCAGGTTCGGGCTTGTGGACAGGGGGGTCGTCAAGCCCGGCGCATTCGCTGACATCGTTCTGTTTGACCCGGGCTCCGTACGAGGTGTGAGCGACTTCATGGAACCGATGAGATATCCGGAGGGTATCGAGCTGGTCGTGGTGAACGGGAGGTTGGTGTCCCGAAGACAGAAGCGGACAGAGGAGAGGCCGGGGAAGGTGCTGAGACGCGGAGCAGGCCAGGTCACCTCTGCAAGCAGACCGCCTTGACCGTGTACTGCCTCGAGAACGTCTTCTGAGAGACCGAAGCGTATCGTCATGTGAGTCTCATTGGCCCGACAGGTTTGAGATATCGGCAGATTCCCTTCCGGCATACAAGCCGGTGACGACCACCTCCACCCCCGCTCCAGATATACTGAACGCTTCGGCACCTCCTAACAGACCTCCGAAGAGAGATATGAGCGAAAGACTAATCATGCTCATCTCGATTCTGAGTCGGCTTGGGAGGATGTGTGAGTGAAGGAGTGGTTCAATGCGAGACTGCTTGCGATTGTCGTGATCGTCATCGTCGTTCTGACGTTCACGGCACTCTTCGCATATGCGCACACCACGACATCTAGATGGGCCTTCGAGGACCTCGGCAGGGACCGAGATACCTGGCCGTACTCCGAGATCAAGATTGTCGGGCCTGACGAGCTCCATGTGGTTCAGTCGGGGATTGTGGACGGGAGGTATTCCCTCGTCTACTCCGCCTGGGCTAGTGGCAAACCTGATTCAACACCCATCTACATCTTCAACATCAGCCACTCATTCCGGGCAGCATCGATGGTCGTGGATTCCGAAGGGCATGTCCACATCTTCATGGCACTTGATATCCTGGGGGCCCAATACGATGGGATATGGTATGCTAATGACTCGAATGGTGCATGGACGTTCACGCGCCTTGACATAGATGACAACGTACTGGACCTGCGAGCAGCGATTGATGCTGCCGGGAAGTTCCACCTGATCTACGCCCAGAACCTGTGGGAACCTTCGAATGCCAACGATGTCATGTATGCCACAAACGCCAACGGTGGCTGGGTCGCCAGTATGGTGTATGAATGCCCTCCTGACACATATGCGTCCATCTGCGGCCTCGCCTCTGACGGTCAGGGCGTGCTTCGAACCGTGTTCGGAGTTGCCAACTATCACACCTACAACGACATCGAGTTGGAACACGCTGTCCTGAGCGAGGGGAGTTGGACTGTCTCTGAAATCCTGACGAGTTACAAGGTCGTTGGCCGACCTTCCATGGTCGTCGGGGAGGACGGGACGGCGCATGTCGGCCTCCTCATGTCCGATGGAAGCACGTTCAGCCTTGCACATGCCTCGTGTCATGACGGAGTCTGGGATTTGGAGACGATTGTGGAGGCTGGCAACCGCTGGCCTTGCAGAACAGCGATTGCCCTCGGCCAGGGAGATGAGATTCATATCTCCTACTACAGGCATTACTTCTTCGATTTCAACGCCGCGGGCAACGACTACTCCTTCTGGTATGCCAAGAAGACGGCGGGATCCTGGTCCGTCGAGCGCGTCTCGTCAGCATATAGCGTGAGCGGGTACTCAGAAACATCGATAGCGGTCGACAGCGAAGGCAATGGGCACATGATTTTCTCCCGACTGAACGACCGCGGATACAGCCAATGGACGTGCACTGCGAAGAAGACATCTCAAGGAGTCCTTGGGGAGTCGCTCACGGAAGCTCTGAGGAACACCGCGCTGCTTGTCGTTCCGCCATCTGTGGTGACTGCAGTGGCGTATGTTGTTGTTGGAGTGCGGAGAAGGCAGAACGATAGAAGGCAGAAGAGAGAAGACGAGGCCGGTCTTTGGGACAGAAGATGACCGGAAGGCCTCGTTTCCTGTCGGAGAGGAGCAGCGGGAGCTGAGGCTCGGACCGAGTCTTGGTCGTGTTCAACCAGGAATCCCAAGACCAAGTTCGTGACTGCTCTGAGTCGATTGCACCCCAACCGCCGGAGCACAGAAGGGAGACAATGGGCACCAGTCAATCAGGAGACTGGTTGCAGCGGGTATCCAACTGTCTCAGGATGCTATGATAGGCATCCGCACCTAACCTTATACCGCGGTGAGCGCATGCACGCAGTCCTTGCAGGGGCCATGGCAGTCGGTGTGTTCCTGTTCACTATCGGCGCAGGATTGGCTGTCGTCAGTCACTCAGAGGTAGACGCGCTGATCCGGTACGGGTCAGCCGACATGTCCGAAAGCCTTGACAGCCTGAACGACAGAGACATGAGGGGAGTCTTTCTTGCGGCTTTCGGTGTTGGCATTGCAGCATTCGCGCTGCTCATCCAAGAGGCAATCACGGAAAAAGAGAAACAAGAGAAAGAAAACTTCTTCTACTAGACTCATAAAAGGTCACACATGGAGCGCAGTCGTTTGGATCTTGTCTCCGGACTTGAAATAGTATCCGTTCCCCTGATACGGTCTCCAGCGGACATCTTGTCCCGACTCATCCTAGGCCTTCAAGGGCCTCGTCCATGAACGACCGCCGCGACCGGATGCTCCTCTTCTATGCCCTCCTGAAGCACCTTGATGATGCCAGGGTCTCCTCGCGTCCGTGCACTCATCACCTCCTCGAGCACCGAATGCGGAGCAACTGGAAGGTCGTGGAACACCTCCTCACGAAGGCCATCGAGATCGGCTGGGTTGAACACGAACCCGGGGACAGGATTTATCGCATAACCGACAGGGGGCGCGAGTTCCGGTCACTGCTCGAGAAGGCAATCGCGCCCATATACCGCGAGTATCTTGACCAGAGGCGTTGAGCTGCCTCTTCAGCCGAAGTACGCGTTCTCCAAGACATAGAGACCATCCTTGCCCTCTGCTATGAGTTCGATCGGGGAGCTCCATTCCCATGTCCTGTCATCAATCGTCCTATCATACTTCATCCAGCTCTTGTTCGCGAACTCCGTGACCTCGCCTGGGAACTTCCCGTCGCCCGTCTGCAACAGGATTACCCTGACCGCCTGGTCGTACGGATATACCCGCCTGAGGACGTCCTCCGAGTCGGCCTTGAGCCGTCTGACGTCCTCGAGAGAGGCCTTCTCGACTGCGCGGACCATGACTACGAGGCCCTCGGGCACGTCCTTCGATGAAATGGTGAAAGGACTCTGCGTCTCGACGAACAGGTCGAACTTGTGGACACCCTTCGACTTCCCCTTGGCGGAGGCATCCCTGGCGACCTTGTGCTTGTATCTCGAGACCGCCACTTCTATTCTGTCGTCGGTTTCCCTGAGATAGGTCAGCAGTCTCGAGACGGGATCAGGGCCTCCGGGCATCTTCGGGCTTGGCTTCCACAGGTTCGCGCGCCTTATTCCCCGTCCGAGGATCGAGTAATCCTCGAGGAGCGGGCGTCCTTCGTGCGCGCAGACGCAGGCGTATGCAGATACGAGCGCAATGATGGCGAGAGCGAATGCGTACAACCCGAGGCTCTCGGGTTGGTCCACGAAAATCACCCATAGAAACGAAATCGCAGATGCGATGGCAATCGCTCCTCCTGCCCAGAAGGAGAATCCGATGGCGTATCTCATGTGGCTCATGCCTTCGAGCATCTCGTCGTTCAGATCGAAAAGCACGCTCATGGGGTCCGTCAGGAACTCTGGCAGGTCTTTCTCATCTTGGTCTGTCATGGTAGCCATGACAGCGAAGGAATCGCATATAGCAGTCAGAATCAGCGATACTAAGCCGCCCGGGCCGAAGAACGACCAAGTCCGCTTCCCGGCCGCCTACTGGGGTCTCGACTACAGCATCACTGCCTCCCCGTCCGTGCTGGTCAAGGCTGCAGGCGGTCACCGCATCGTGAATCCAGTAGGCCGTGGAAGCAACCTACAAGCAGCGGGAAGCGAATCACGAGTTGACCACTCTGAACTGCATCGATGATCCCCCAAGACTGTATGCATCGTCGAGCAGCAGCCGGATCTCGTAGGTGCCAGGCTGGAGCGGCCAGGCGCCGTACCCCGGTAGCGACGACTCGGAGAAGGTGGTCGTGCCCTCTATCGCACCATGCGTGTACTCGTAGCTCAAGTAGCGCATGTTCCCTCCGCCGTAGCCGGCATAGACGATCTCCATGACCTTGCTCTTGCTGTTGCTGTCACCGCGATACAGGCCGAGCCAATCGCCGAAGTAGCCAGGCGCATTCGTCCACGAGACTATGATCGCCTCTCCTGACACGTATACGCTCTTGGAGGTCGTCACCGTTGTCCCTGCCCCTTGCTCGTATAGCCAGAACGGGATGCTTGTGACCTCCTGGCCGTGATTGCCAACAAGCATCGCCTCATATGCGCACGGCATGAGCAAGTCTGTCGCGAATACCAGTGTGCCGTCGATGTCGCCCTCTGTTGGCTGCGAGGCAACTGCAGATCCGGGATCCTCTCCTGCAGGCACTATGACGACCTTCTCGTTCGGCATTCCCGACGCGTGGAATCGGACGGCGAGGTCGTCGCCCACCTCGAGACGCCTCTTGTCCACAGCAACGAGCGGTGGCATCTCGCCCAGCTCGATGTCAAACGTCGAGACAACCGCGCGGTGGTCCGACGGCCAAGGGTCGACAACGATTCTAACGTCTGGATTGCCCGCTTCGCCCATGAGCTGGCTGTCGAGGGTTGTCGAAGGTCCCGCCGCAAGCACCCAGTCGATTCGGTCGTGCACCTCGTCTGCGACCCCCTCAGGAGACCCGGGCGTCCACGTGAACCCCGGATGAGCGACTGGGTCCGGATACACCTCCCTGTACGAGTCCCGGAACCCAGCCTCAGCAAGCTTCTTCGCTACCGGCCATTCGACGGGATAGCGCACGACTTCGCGGACCTCGGCCACCTCCTCGGTCCAATCCAGGTGCGACGGGGAATTGAAGTCCCCCGTGAGGAAGACCGGGATGCCTTCAGAGACAAGCTGCGGCAGCACGCAGATGTGCTCCACTATCGCCGGTGATTCGTGCGATGCCTGGAGCCGCAGGGTTTCCTCGAGCTCGATCACCTCCTCAAGAGTCGCCCCGTCCCTGACCTCGTAAGGACCGTAGGGGTCGGCCGGAAGGTGCACGTTCGCGAGCGCAGCGACATACCCCTGCACAGGCTCGACGAATATGTACAGACCGTTGCCCCCAGGCGGGTCTACGAGCGGGAAGCGTGAGATCACCTGCAGCCTCTCGCAGCTGTACCAGCCGAGCGTGTCCGCGATCCGTTTGACATTCAGGCAGCCCTCTTGGAGATTGACGACGTCGGCGTCGGAGGCGAGGATGGCCACGAGGACCTGCTCAAGTGTCACCTCGTTGCCCTTTGGATTCATGCACCAATTGAAATTCCTGAGGTCCAGCTCGTCTCCTCCGTAGAAGATGTTGAAGGTCATTATCCTGAGCTCAACGCTGTCGCTGTTCTCATCGTCTGCCGCTGAGACCACGAGCGACATCCCGGAAACAGCCACAAGTGAGGACAGGAAACATGCGATGAACGCGCGCTTCCTTAGCCTTGAGTCAAAAGCCTTCCAATGCGCAGACCAGATGTCCGATACACTTTCGCGAGAACCAATGCTCATTCTCCGAATCCCCCCGAGCCTAGAACGCTCGCCACCCGTATCGGAGAACCCCGAGATAATACTAACTGGCGCTGACCGTCTCGCTACGTGCACATTTGATCTGAGGGTGCCTGATTCGGATCCCGAAAGAAGACCCTTGGCGACGAAAGCAGACACGAGGCCGATATGGTCTCCGGCGATGCACGGCCTCAGACAAGCGGCTCCATTGCGGCAGTCGTTCTAGGCGCTGGGATTGCACAACCCTTATTACCGTCGAGCCCCTGTCATCTTCATCAGCCCAGAGAGGGAACACATGGCAAATGCGAAGGAAATCCTTGCGACAGCGATTGAGATGGAGCACTTCGGGAGCGAGTACTACTCGAAGTTCGAGGACCTGGTCGCCAGCGAGAAGGCGAAGATCCTGTTCAGGAGCCTGGCTGCCGACGAGAAGGACCACGCACACATACTCGAGATAGAGATGGCCAACCTGGGAGGCACGCCGAAGCCGCTTTCCGACAGGAAGCTGAAGAACTACCTGAAGCAGGTCTTCCCGGAGAGCATCCACAAGGACTCGATCCATGCCAAGGACGCCATCTCCGCCATCAAGCTGGGCATAATGACCGAGAGAAGGTCCATAGAATTCTACACGAAACATGCTGCGAGGGCGAGTCCTAAGATGAGAAAGATATTTGCGAAGCTGATCAAAATGGAGATCGTGCATCTTGGACTTCTGGAGGAGAACCTTCAGCTTTTAGAGGATGACGGTTCGTGGTACGGCTATCTGCCCATTCTCGAGGGATAGTCCCCTGTGCCTTGGGAATTCTGGCAATCGTGATGGATGACAGAAGGCCTTCGTCCCTGAGAAGACCATAGAGGAGGAATCGGTAAATCAAGAACAAGTGACAAGAGGTTTGGTTTGTGTCGAGTTGATTGGGCACAAAGGTCCCCCTAATTGCCCTGATGGTCAACTTCGTGAGACTTGGGTTCACTCTTCCCAGAATACCTCGAGCGAGTACACCGCAGTGCCCTCGTTGAAATTCAAGTCCAAGGTACCGTATCCTCGTAGCTTGGCAAGGTCTCCTGTTCCTCCTCCCACAATGGTCGTGTCCATGTGGAACAGCATGTAACCAACCGACCAGCCAACGTTCCTGACCCTCAAGGTGCCCTCGTAATCACCCCATGTGACCGTGTACCGCCCCCATTCGGACACAACGGTCTCGCCTGTCGAGAACACAATGGCTCTTGGAAGACAGTCATACGTTCCCGCGAGATCCCCAGCCGCGTTCCATGTATTGTGCATGGTGATGAACGTGTTTTCACCAGCAGTCCTTGCCGACGACTCACTGCCGACCAAGGTCAAAGTGCCTGTGACCGTAACTGGTCCTCCAGCAGCCGATATCGGAGTCTGAGCCAAGACCATGGCCAGGGCTACCGCACATATCGTTGCCGCAATAGTCGCTTTCGTCGTTTCACCTCCCCCTCGAATCATCCGAGGCCATCTCCCGAATCGACCCTATGTTCGAAAAAGGTTTCTATCACAAGAGATGAATTGAAGGAGGTTTGAATATCCCTCAGAAGAGACCATAGGGGGGAAGGCACGGTCGACCGCTTAACCTGCAACCGACATAATCCAGACAACTCAGCAATCGTCGCAGACTGAAAGACGCCACGATTAAGTAGATTGGTGTCTTTGTAGCCCCCGACACAGCTGGTGAACGATGGTAACGACGAGTTGCGGCATGTGCTATGGCACATGCACGGTGAACGTGCGCGTCGAGGATGGGGTTGTTGTGGGCATCGAGGGAGTACCCGATTCCCCCCAGGGATACGGGAACATCTGCGCCAGGGGTCTATCGTCCATGATGATGCTCTATGATCCTAGCAGACTGAACTACCCATTGCTGCGAACGAACCCGGAGAAAGGCATCGGCGTGGATCCTGGCTGGAAGCGGATCTCCTGGGATGAGGCGATGGACCTTCTCACCTCCAAGCTGGGCGAATGCCTCAAGAGGGATCCGCGGGGGCTCTACACGGTCGGCAGCCCTACCTTCCCTGCAGAGAGAGCGTTCAACATCCTGTCCTTCAGGAAGGCCTTCGGCACACCCAACTACTACACAGGCGGAGGAGGGCTGCACTGTGGCAACGGGGCGCACATGATCGGCGGGATCTACCACGCATCATGGTCAGTCATCCCTGACTTCAAGTACTGCAACCTAGCCGTCTACTGGGGTTGTTCCAAGGGGCACGGCGCTGGGCACGCGGCGAATGTCGCTTCTAAGCAAGCGGCCGACGCCAAGGCGAGGGGAATGCGGCTTATCGTATTCGATCCGTTCCTGAGCACTCAAGCATCTACTGCGGAGGAGTGGGTCCCGATCAAGGCGGGTACCGACGCTGCCGCGGCGCTATCGATGGCTAACCTCCTTCTCAACGAGCATGGAGCGTTCGACAGAGAGTACATCAAGTGGAAGACGAACGGGCCGTATCTTGTGGCACCGGATGGACTGTACCGTCGAGACAAGAAGTCAGGAGTCCCGCTCGTGTACAACACGCTCGACAAGAGAGTCGAGCCATTCAATTCGAAGAGTGTCAAGGACTGCGCCCTCGAAGGGGAGTTCGAGGTCGACGGTGCGAAGTGCACTCCGTCCTTCCAGCTGCTGAAGAACCACCTCAGGAAGTACACGCCCGAGCACGCCTCGGAGATCTGCGGAGTATCTGCCGGCACGCTGAGGAGGATCGCCAAGGAATTCGGAGAGGAGGCCAAGATCGGCAGCAGCATATCCATCGACGGCAAGACGCTCCCCTACAGGCCTGTCGCTTCGATCTACTTCCGAGGCTCCCAGGGGCACTACAACCAGGCATGGGACTGCATGTCCCTGGTCCTTCTGAACCACCTGGTCGGATCGGCGGATGTTCCAGGCGGGGCGCTAGCGTTCGGCCCCCCTGTGCACCTGGGCTATCCCGGCACTGGACGGCTGAAGTACTCCGTCGAGCCCGACAAGGACGGTCTGCTCGTCGCCAGGAACTGGCCATACGCGCATCTGCCGTACCCCCCATTGGAGCCCAAGGACCCTCCCGAGAGGCTGGACCTCCAGGACATGTTCTACATTCCAACGTACACGACAATAATGGGCTGGGACAACAACGAGGAGCTCTGGCAGAAGTTCAAGATACCGTACAGGCCAGATGTGATGATCAGCTTCGCGACCAACCAGATCATGTCCGTGGGGAACCCCAGGACCCTTATGAAGAACTTCCTGAAGAAGTTCAATTTCATCGCATCATTCAACATCTACTCGACCGAGTTCGAGGAATCGGCGGCGGACCTCGTGTTGCCCGATGCGTGCTATCTCGAGAGATACGCCTGCGCGACGACCTTCCCCACCGTGGGAGTCTCCTGTCATGCGACGGGGCTCGGCGAGTGGATATGGGCGATAAGGCAGCCTGTGATCGAGCCGATGTATGAGCGGAGGCCCATGATCGATGTGATCCTGGAGCTCTCGGAGCGGCTGGGACTGCGAGACCGGTACCTCGAGGCTGTCCGGGAATGGGTCGACCGAGCCTATGGCGGCGATCTAGATTTCAAGAAATTCATCGGTCCGGACGAGAAGCTCAACTTCGAGAGGATACTGGACATAATCATGAAGGACAGGTTCGGTCCGGACAAGGGCCTGGAATACTTCAAGGAGCACGGATATCTGAAGTGGGACAAGCGTGTGGAGGAGGTCTACTGGAGGGCTTTCAACGACGTGAGAGTCCCGGTCTACCTCGAATGGATCATCAGGGCGGGGAGGAAGAGCAAAGCAGTTGCGGAGAAGTACGGAGTCCCTGACCTGGTGGACTGGAGCGCTCACACGGGCCTGCCCGACTGGCGGCCCTGTCCGACCCACACGGAGAAGAACCCTGAGTACGACCTCGAAGCGTTCTACTGGCGGTCGGCATTGCACACATACTCGATGACGATGCAGAACCCGTGGCTGAACGAGGTGTCTCAGAACGACCCGTACACATACACCATACAGCTGAACACCGAGACCGCGACCAGGAAAGGGATTAAGGAAGGCGACCTTGTCTGGCTGGAGAACCCAAAGGGCTCGAAGGCAAAAGGCAGGGTCCATGTGACCGACGGGATAAGGCCCGATCATGTGGCTATAGCGGCGAATGCCGGCCACTGGGGCAAGGGGCTGCCGATTGCGAAGGACAAAGGGGTCTTCTTCAACGAGCTCATCGAGATCGACAAAGAGCATACCTGCCCTGTGTCCCTCGGCCAAGATATCTGTGTGAAGGTGAAGCTCTACAAGGACGGGGGTGCCCGCGGTGGTTAGACTGGGCATGGTAATCGACCTGAAGAGATGCATCGGGTGCCACACCTGCACGGTCGCGTGCAAGGCGGAACACCACACGCCTCCCGGGGTGTTCTGGGCAAAGGTCGTAAGGGTCGAGTCCGGCAAGTACCCGACCGTTATCCGACAGGCCGTGCCTCTACTGTGCATGCACTGCAAGGAGCCCGAATGCGAGAAGGTCTGTCCGACGGGCGCTACCAAGAAGAAGGCCGATGGGACGGTCACAGTCGACTCTAAGCTGTGCGTCGGCTGCAGGTACTGCGCAGTGGCGTGCCCGTATGGCGCGAGGTACTTCACACCCGAATGGAAGGACTACTTCACGGGGGAAAAGAAGCCCTCCTCACAGTTCGCGGAGTATTCCAAGAAGAAGTGGCTCGAGGAGAGCGATAGGGGAGTCGTCAGCAAGTGCGACTTCTGCGAGGAAAGGGTCAAACAAGGCAAGAACCCAGCATGCGTCGACGCGTGCCCCACCGAGGCCAGGACGTTCGGAGACCTGGACAATCCAGAATCTGAGGTGTCGCAACTCATCAAGACGAGGCGTGGTATGCAGCTGCATCCTGAATACGGCACGGACCCCTGTGTGTACTATCTACCCGCGAGGTGAGAACCACATGTCACAATCTAGATCCTCAAGTCAAGGCGATATCTGCGCCATGCAGCAGGAGGACTTCAAGCCGGGCGCGCGCGCTCAGATGGAATGGGGGTTCGGCGGAAGAAGGAGATGGCGGGACGGCGCGCTTCTGATGGCCTTGTTCCTCGGAGGCATCGGCGCGGGCCAGTTCGTGGTCTCCACATGGCTGATCGATTCCGTCACGAGCGCGCTTGTAGGTCTCGTAGTGGTCGGCGTGGGCAAGACCGTAGCCCACCTGGTATATCTCGGCCAGCCGACGAGATTCTACAGGCTGTTCCTGAGGCCGAAGACCTCATGGATAAGCAGAGGACTCATATTCATGGTAGTGTTCGTCGCGTTCGGGGCGGCCTACCTGGCGCCGGACATCGGTTTCGCCTGGGTCCCATGGGAGACCGGGTCGACCTTCTCCGATGCGCTGTTGGTCGGCGCAATCCTGAGCGCATTCCTAGTCATGGTTTACGACGGGTTCGTCCTGTTGACGTGCAAGTCGATCACCGCATGGAACACCGCGCTCATGCCTCCCCTGTTCTTCACATACGCTGTCGCCGGCGGGACGGCGATGACCTATCTGACGCTGATTGCGATGGGATCTGAGATCCCCAACCAGGACACGCTTACGACGATCGACTCAGTCCTGCTGGTCTCGATGTTCGCACTCCTTGTGATATACATCGTGAACATGACGACGTCGAATGCAACTGCTAGAGAGTCGCTCAGGAAGTTGACGACGACCAAGGTGGCCATTGCGTTCATCGGAGTCGCCATCGTCTTGGGCCTCCTCGTGCCCCTTAGCCTGACCTTGTATCATGAGGTCGCCTCCGCGGGAACTGTCGCTTCAGTTCTTCTTGCTCTGTCTTCCATTCTGGAGCTGTCCGGAGACCTGTCGGTCCGACATTCGATCCTGAGGGCCGGTCTGCATACTCCGGTCTTCTCAGAGGGTCTTTGAACGAGTACGGAGGGCCATACGCGACCGGCTGTGAGAAAATGAAAGACGAGACCCGCCTCCTGGACATCCTTCGCATCAGCAAGACAGGAGCGGTGAAGGAACGCGACATAGTCGTCAGGGAGTCTCCAGCAACGATATTCCTCAACGACATCGCTCTTGTGACTCTGCAGTGCTCTCCGAAGGATCTCGAGTATCTTGCTGTCGGATTCCTGTTTGCGGAAGGGCTCATCAAGGGCAAGAAGGACATCAAGAGCGTGTTCGCGGACAAGAAGGACGGCGCGGTCTGGGTCGAGACAGTCGGAGGAAGGAAGCCTCGCGACGACATTCTTGCGAGGCGGCTCATCACAACCGGTTGCGGCAGAGGATGGTCACTCGCAGACTCCACGAAACTCAAGAAGGGATTGAAGGCAGCTGGTGATTTCGAGATTCAGAGCAGCCAGGTAGCATTGCTGATGAAGGAATTCCAGGAGATGTCGCGGGTATACAGAAAGACAGGAGGCGTCCACAGCGCTGGACTCGCGGACGCTCGCGGGATCGTCGCCTTCAACGAGGACATCGGTAGACACAGCGCGATTGACAAGATACTCGGCGAGTGCGTCCTCAAATCCATCAAGACCAAAGGCCTCGTCTTGATGACGAGTGGCAGGGTGACGTCGGACCTCCTCGTCAAGGCTGCCAGAGCGAGGATACCAATCATCGTTTCGAGATCGGCTCCGACTGATCTGTCGGTCAGACTCGCGCGCGATCTCGGCATGACCCTTGTCGGCTTCGCGAGAGGGCTGAGAATGAATGTCTATTCGAACGAATGGAGGATCGTAGCCCGCTCGTGCGTCAGATAGACGGCCGAGTGCTCGCAGCCCCTCGCCCCGAGCAGAAGACCGAGGTCAAACCCCGAGACGAAAGCGCCACTCGCTTGAGGGGCCCCCAGGATTCATTAATCTCTATCGTGTGCTCGTTAGTCACGGTTGCCTTCAGTCGATTACCAGAGGCTCGGCGTCCGTTATGGGGTGCCTCGCGGACCGATCTGGACACCGAAGGCGCAGGTCCGGGGGAGAGTCGAGCACGGCACATCCAAGGCGGCCACTCACGTTCTTGCCCGGCTATCCTCGGACATCACGCCATAAAGCTGGTCGGGCACTAGAATCTCCTTGGCTGCCCCTCTCGTCCTCAGCGCGCATCTGATTTCATAGCACATGTGACACGCGTCCGCGTACGCCCTCTTCGGCGTGACATGGAATCTCTTCGCCAGCTCCGCAGGCCCGCCTTCTATCAGCGGGCCTATTATCGGATGCTTCTCAGGGTTCAGATCCGACATGATCCTCTTCAACGGCTTCTCCCACGCATTGCCCACGGATATTCCTTGGCAGAACAGCACATTGCCGTAGGGGTCGATGTGGACTCTCCCGATCTTAGGGGGCTCCTCCGGGCAGGTATCGAAGGCCCGCCAAGGCCTCTTCTTGACCTTTCCAGCGAGTTCTGCAGCCGCTCTGCCCCTGAAGCACAGCTGCCCTTTCGACTCGTCTTTGGGTGCAGAGCATGAGAGCTGTTCGACGCTCTCGATCTCTATGAGACCCACAGGGATTCCAAGTCTCTGGGCGGCTCTCTTCGCCCTTCGGACCATCTTGTTCTCCTCGCCAGTGCCATGATAGGAATCCGTGCTCAGACTGAGGTCGGAGATTCCCAGCTCGGCCAGTGGTCTGAGCCAGAGGTCCGCCGCCCGATCGTCGGTGGCGAAGTATGCGTTGGTGACCACGCCCGCTTCGAGAGAGAGCCTCCTTGTAAGCTCGATCCCTCTGAGCATGAGAGGGTAGAACAGGAACGGTTCTCCTCCCTCGAAGTACACCCGCTCCACGGAAGGGATCTCATGTGCCTGCCTTATGATGTCTTCGAGCCGGGCAAGAGTCATCGTACCCTTCGAACTGGGGCTGCTCCAGACGAAGCAATGGTCGCATTCGTAGAGGCACTTGTAGGTGAGCAGGAGATGGACGCCGGATAGCCCGACAGCAGACATTCGACAGATCGAATAGCCGAACTTCATGATAGTTTATTTGACCTTCGTTGGCAGGTTGGAGAAGATCACTGGGGAGGAAAGGCGGCTCTCCATTCCTTGCCGGTATGTACAGCATCCGGCCTTAGCTGCGGGTAGATACCGAAACACTGTCCGAGTTACCTTTAATAGCTCAATTTCCTATCAGTTTCTGAAGGTAAGAGCTTTAATTACTACCAGATTCTAGACCTATATCCGAGCCCGGATGCGTTCAGACTCCATCCCGATGGCGCAATGCTTCCTTCTTGCGGAGCATCTTCTCCGTTAGAGTCTTGAGCGTTGCCTTGATGGGAGACACTATGCCATTCGCCTCCTCAAGCTCCTGTAAGCCAGATGGCGAGGATGGCCTACCAGAGAAGGACGCCCGCATATCTCAGCGCAAACACCGCGCCTATCGCGATTATCGCTGTGCCGAACCCAAGCTGCATCCAGCTCCCCGCGCCGACGTACTTCTTGCCTATGCTCCCCTTCAATACCCCAGTTGCCCCGCAGAAGGGCACGATGATGACCCCGTGCCCGAGCCCGAAGACGAACATCATCGCCCCGCCCATCACCAGCGTGGACTGATGAGCGAGGACGAGCACGATCACGGGGAAGATGAGCGATAACGCGCAGGGGGCCCACCCGACCGAGAACAGGACGCCGAGTAGGAACGCTGCTGCGTATCTCGACCTCAGGCCCAGCCGACGGATCAGGTCGTTCCCCAACCGACCCAGTCTCCCCTTGGTCGGCACAGCACATGTGGGCCCGGTCTCGGTGTGTCTTCCATGGTCCCTCAACCAGAGGAGGAGTGTCGAGAGCGGTTTTATCGAGTTGATGCCGAGGACTATCAGTATGATCCCCGCGATGAGGTAGAACATAGATGACATCTCGATGAACCCGCCGATGTATGATATCATGATGCCCATCAACAGGAAGATAAGGGCCATGCCAATCGTGAACGCCAGCCCTATCATGACACCTCTGGTCATGTCCTCCGTCGGGCCCTCCTCAGGCGCTCGTTTGCTCCTCAGCGCACCGATGTAAGAGATCATCGCCATCAGCAGGGCGATGGAGCAGGGCGAGAAAGAGGTGACTGCGCCGAGGAGGAACATGCTTCCGAAGGTCACCGCGGTGGAGGAACCGCCAGCGACGACATCGTAGTCCCAATCCCCGCTGAGGATGGCCCTCGAATCTGAGGCCAGCGTGCCCGCGGTGACGACGCCGTCGACCTCCCCTGTCCCGACGCAATACACGTTGTGCACCGCGGCGATCCTCTGCTCATGGTCTATCAGGATGATGGTTGGGTTGGCGAAGCCCCCTCTGAGCTCCCAGTAGCCTATGAACTGGCTCGCCGCCGGGAACGGCTCGAACTCCTCGACCCAGTACCACGATATGTTCAGTCCATAGTACTCCTCGGCAATCTCCCACCCCGCCTCCGAATAGGAGTTCTTCCTCACATTGAGCGTGACGATGTCTATGGTGCTGTCTCCAGCTTGTGCGAGGCTGTTCAGCTCCGTGATCTGGGCAGTTATGTGCTGCTCGCACTCGATGCACAGCGGGTTCTCAATCTGCGTTACATGGAGGACTGTCACATGTCCGGAGAAGTCCAATAGCGAGAAGGTCCTCCCTAGGTAGTCGGTGGCCGTGAAGGGTTGAACCTCCTCCGGACCTGAGGCTGTGTCTTCCTGCATCCAGACAAGCACGGCCCCTATGACCATCAGCGCCGCTAGGACGGTCGCCACGACTCCATAGGTCCTCATCCTTTTTCGATTCATGCCCATCAGTTCTCGTTCCAGTGGGATATGGCATCAGCGATCCAACCAGAGAGCGAACCCTGGTCGATTACTCCTTCCCAGCTGTGCCATCCGATGGCTGTTCCACCAGACGGGGACTGCACCTTCGTCAAGACGACGGTCAGCGGCACGTAGTGTACTGCGCCCGAAGGGTCGTAGGCGGCGAACGCCTCCGATGCGTCGGGCTCGTTCGCTCCCGAGGTGAGATAGAGGTAGTGTATGCCAGGATAGGATGAGTAGACCGCCTCGCAAATCGAGGTCTGTTGTGTGCACGGCAGACATCCCTCGCTGCGGTCGAGAATCATCACCACTCCGCTCTCGACGGCGGAGAGCGCCCACTGAGGGTGTTGGACCGGGCTGCCGCCAGAAGGATGTGTGGGGGGATACACAATCCAGAAGTCGTCCACACCGGTGCCGACATCCCTCCTGACGGTGGGCGGGTAACCTGTTATGAATGACCAGGCGAAGACCGAGCAGTCCAGAGGTGAGCCGGCAGTGTCCCTCGCGTACTGACCTATCGTGACGGTGTAGTATGTCTGATCCGCGAGTGGCGCGGATGGCGTGAATGTCATGGTTATGCCCGACCAGGCGAAGGATCCTGTCACCGCAGGCGCGATCTGGAACGACGATTCGACGGAGGCGTGGTCCATAGGTCTGTTGAAGGTCACGGTCACCTGGCAGCTGATGGAGGCGCCGTATCCGCTCGGGGCGAACTCCACGACGCTCGGCAGAACAGTGTAGTCCTCTCTTGGATAGAATGTGTAGGCGGTGATTGATGCGACGACGACTATCGCGGCCAGAGACACCGCGATCAGCATCTTCTTGGCGGAGGCTGTGAGCGCACCGCACTTGGTGCACCTTCTGGCTCCTGGCTGGAGCAACGATCCGCACTCTCGGCATTCCGTGTAGCCCTCGGAGATGAGTCGCTTCTTCTCCTGTTCCTGCTTCGTACGCCTCTTGGCCAGAATCCCACCAGCTTGCAGTCATCATGGTTCGCGGGTATCTAACGCCCTGCATCCTGTCCCTGCTATCGAGCACATCTGTCGGTTCTTGACACGCCTTGCGTTACACCTTATCGACGAGCCCGCGCAGAGATACTTCGGATTGTTTTGAGACTGTAGCGTCCATATGACTCTTTCGGTATTCTAGCATTCGCAGGGGGGTTTGGCGGAATCATGAGCGTGCTCGAGCGTATTGGCATACTGCTGTCAGCTGGAATCGACGGACTGATGGAATGCATCTCCACCTGTGCTAGATGGTGGTATGGCCCCCTTCTCGCTGACTCAGCTCTGTGATGTTCAGAATCGTTCCCGAGGAAGATACCCATAGGGGATGAAAGGAGAAGGAAGAAGTCTGAATTCACAAGCTCTGATTAGCCAAGGTCATGCGGGAGGCCAGGGGAGATCGATGTAGACGTAGCCATCAATAGGCGGCAGATTGACCTTCAGACTGCGATGCGTGCTAGTGCGAATCACGCTCCTTTGGCGGTCTGCTCTCCGAAGCGCGCATTTGTCTCCTCAGGCTATGGTGAAGGACCAACGTGACTACGAGCAGCACAGCGACGTTTTCAGGGCAAGCATCGCAGCTAGAGTTGCCAGGCTGATTCTTTTCGTGCCAAGACCTCCCTTCCAAGCCAGGGCGAGATAAGGGAGAGACGAACATGACATCCTTTCTTCAAGATAGCAGGCAGACTTTCTGCGGGCTGGGTTCCGCGCCCACGTCCCTGCGTAACTGCAATCCGGTCAGTAGGAGACTGGGTTTACTGAGCAGACAACAACCAGAGCCTGACATCTCTCTCGAGGTATCTGGTCCGATTTCAATCAGAGCGTCGTGTATACCAGCGAAGTCCGTTCCGACCACTTGGACGAGATATGGGGCGATGAGGAGACGGACCTCGGGCCTCAGTTGTTTCGTACTAACAGGTATTGCCCTCAGCATTGGCCACAGTCCGGACCATTGCGCGCTATGATTCCATCAGATGGATTGGCGTTCAAGCTCTCCTCCGAAGACAAGACCTCTATGATGAAATGTTGCTAGTGGACAGTTCGATGCAGGCTATCTTCTTCTCAACTCTCCTGATCTTCACGAATCTCCTGGGCTATCGGACATAACTCTATTCGCGGTTCTCCCGCACTATGGTGACTTCGTCCCTTTGTCAGGGATGTGCCCCCAATCCATAGGTCGCACTCGAAGTGCACTCTTTCCCGGGGTCGAAATCCTGACTGCGAAAGGGTTCGTCTCTCACGAACATCCAATAGATGATCCAGAGAAGCTTGCACGAGGTCGCGATTCCCGAATGAGCAAGCGTATCCCAGTGGAGGAAGCCTTATCTCGCCACACACCTTGATTCATGTTAGGTGGGTCGATGGAAGGACGGACCCGGACACGCCCGAAAGGCGCCTCAGCCCTCTTCTTTGGTTGGCCTGAGAGGACGAACCGCGTGCTTATAGTAGTCGTGGTCTTGGCGCTCTTGCTGGGAGTGCCGGTCCTGTCAATGGCGATTCCATCGGTGCACTTGGATCGGCAAATCGTCGTCATCGAGCCTGGGTCGTATCTTGCTTTCCATTTCGGCTTCTACGGCTACGGTGAGATTGAGTACATGTACAACGGGATCTCAGGCTCAGATCTCCGCATGCTGGAACTGGACAGCGTGAACTACCACCTGTTCGTGGCTGGGAAGTCATATCAGAGCATCTCCTCTCACAGAATATACTCATCAGGAGTAGGAGGCCATGGGGAAGGCGGGTTCATCTGGGACAAGTACTTGGTCCTGGTGAATGACGGAGCGGATACCGGGCAACTCGAGCTGGAGATGGACGGGAGAGTCTACTTGAGCATGCTGCCAGCTGGTGTAATCTCACTGACGGCCTCTGCTGTTGGGTACTTGCTGGGCAGGCAGGCGGACAAGGAGGCGCGTTTGGATATTGCCAACCCTGTCATCATGGCCCGCAGAGGCCTGCGGAGGAAGGCGCTGGCGACAATCGCGTTGCTCTCTCTGCTTCCCATGGGAATCCTGCTCGCGATTGCCTATGTGACACCCGCAACCCCACCATTCTTTCTCAGAGGGGGGACTTTCGGATTCTACATTGGACTGTTTGTCACTCTCCTGATCGTCTTCCAGCTCCGATTCAAGCTGACAAAGGACCAAGTAGCACAGAGACCGCTACTTGCGAACCTTGCATACCGCCTTCGAGTCTCCGGATATAGAGTGACGGAGGGCGAAGATCGCCTGATCGTGCACATATCGTCCACATCTGCCGTCCACACAATCACGAGGAAGGCATCGGACGGGACTTGGGTTCTGTACAAGACTAGCGCAACGCCGAAAGGTTTCGGCATTCTGATTGTTCTCTCTCTAACCTTCCTTGGTGCCCCTCTCGCCCTGGGCCTCTCTCTCTTCATGCTGTACAGGACCTCTGTCTTCGCAAGCACCAGGGTCTTGCCAAGGCTTTCGCAGCTCCCGATACCTCAGCCACAAGGCGGTGAAGCCGATACCCGGATGATGATAGTCGAGAGCCTTTCGGAAGGGCGAAGATTGTCTGCCGAGGCCTATGAATGCGCCAGGTCGAACTACCACGATGCAGTGATCCTCATGGCGATTGTGGGAATTGTCTTGGGGAATATTGTTGGCATTCTGGCCTACCAACAGACTGACTTCGACGCCAGAATCCGCATCGCCCTCGCAGTCGCGATTCTGTTCTCCGTTCTCTTCGCCGCTGTCTCTTGGTTGTTCCTCGGCGCGAAATTCAGGCCAAGGATCAACGAGTTCAAGGCATGGACGACCAAGCTCGACGCAGCGCTGTCGCGCGAGGCTGCGGGCCTCAGCCCTTCTGATGGCGAACCCAGCTCGTTCGAGTTGATTGCGGACTCATTCAAAGAGATGCCGAAGTGGCTGAAGGCCAGAAGGCGGGCGGGCGGGTACAGGAGGCCGTTGTACTGGTTGCTCATGTTCTTCCTTCTGTACGGCGCCTTCATATTGGGCATGAACGGATACTCCTACTGGGCCGAGGAGACGAATCCGACAGCGGGAATCGCAGCCATGGCCCTTGCGGTCGCATTGGCCCTGCTTGCAGCGTTCTCGTATTGGGTGGTGAAGAGGAGATTGAACCAGGAGATGGAGACGACGCTCTCCGAGTGGAATGAGAGACAGGAAGCTCTGAGATTGGCGATGGAGAGGCTCCTGGCAGGGGAGTGACCGATGGCGACTCCACAGCCCATGGACCGGCCCGACTTGTACATAGTCGCCCGCATCCTCGAGCGGCTGTGGAGAGAGGAGAAGCCGATGCTCAAGACCCGCCTCCAGATAGCCTCCAACATCAACTATGACGTGTTCAGGAAATACACTTCCTGGATGGCCAACCACGGGCTGATAGCCGCGGAGACAGCGGACGACGGGCACGAGCGCCTGCATCTCACGCCCAAGGGCGAGGAGGCCTACAAGAAGCTGGTGCAGTGGATCAACGAGGTCATCCACAGGAAGATGCCCTCATGACGGTGGCGCCTCACGACTTCGTCCTGTTCTCTTCCAACGCGATGGGGACAGGGTGACGAAACGGATACCAGTCGCGTTCAGAAAACGGTTCTCGGAGTCTGATCTCGCGATCATCCGCAGGTTCCTACGAAGTTCTTTCTTGTCTGTAGAAGCACTTCGAGGTTGCGAGGGAATGACGAAAGATCCAGCCCAATCCGCTTGAGCTTCTTCTCTATCCTAGCCGCTCTCTCGCCAGAGAACTTCCCTTCTAGAAGATACGCGCTCTCCTCCTCCGTGAACTCTTCTCGGTCGTCGTACCAGTTGATGAGTTCCTTGTTGTAGGGGCACACCATCTGACAGCGCATGCACCCAATCAAAGCGTTATGGGCCGAAGCATCGATCCATCGGGAAAATCTCTCGCTAGCGGGCTTCTCGTTCAAGTATGTCAGGCACGTCTCTGCGCTGACGAGAAACCTGTCCTCTCGAATCGCCTTCGTCGGGCAGGCTTCGATGCAGGCCTTGCACTTGTCGCACAGTGGAAGCGCCTTCTTCTCCTGCCAGTTGTCCACAGGGCTGTCGTAGTCGGAGTAGAAGGCAGTGGGACGGTGGAAGCTTCCGAATGCGGGGATGTAAGTAATGTTGTTCCTTCCGTAGAGGGCGAGCCCGCTCCTGACCGCGAGAAGCTTCAGGGGCAACATGGCCCTCACGAATCTGTACTTCCTTGGCTCGAACGCCTTCTTCAGGAGGAGTCTGGCCCGATTCGCCACCTTGTAGGCGTCGAAATATGTCGGCGGGACCAGAAGCTGGATCTTCCTATTCTCCCAATTGAAGGTTGTGCGTATCATCGGCTGTGGCGTCGAGACTATGATGATCGACCTCGCCCGGGGAAGACTCTTGGGAAGCCGCGGCGTATGGTACGGTCTCTTCTTTCCTGAGTAGTTGTAGATGCTATCGTCGAGGAGCCCCTCGTCGTGGAGCGAGCTGATCTCCTGGCCGAGTTCCTCCAGATGATCAATCGAGACGACGCTGCCAAAGCAGCCGTTCTCTTCCAGATACTTGACGAATTCCGGTTTGATTCTCACAGCACGGAACCGTCGTAGTATTGCATCTTCGAGTATTGAATGAATGGGTTGAAGTCGGCGTTGAGATGATGCTGATTGTCGGCCCCGCCGTGCTGGGAACCGTTGGCCGTGTTAGATTTGGGACGAGCTGTGTTTATGACGCTTCCTTATGACCAAAGACTCCAACCCAATGCATTCCCTCAGTAATCGATGTGGGGATCACTGCGCCCACCTTCGGATGCCAGAAGGCTGCAGGCACATGTCAATTTTCGGACTATGAGTATGTGAGAGTGGATACAGAGACCAGCTTCCATGGGCCCTTTCTGACGGACATCTCGGCAATCCAGTCAATCACCTTCTCCCCCTCCCGTACAAGCGTGTACCTCACCCTCGTGGGTCTTCCTTTGATCATCGCATTCTCTGAGACGAACTCCAGCCTGTTGCCTTCGAGCTTGCCATTGAGTTGGTGCAGGATGCCTAGGTTTGCCGCCCTGAGCATCCTGTACTCCCTGTCTCTGGAGTCCCATCCCACGATGCTGTAGCCGTGCACGGGGCTGATCCTCTTCGTTCCACTGTATGTCCATTCATCCCATGTGAACACGCAGAAAAGGCCCCCCATTATCCATCTGCTGGCAATCCTGCCCTCCTCTCTGAGCTCCGGCGAATTCGGCTCGAAGAATCCTCGCGCGATGATGCCTTCAAGGGCTCCATGGCCTTGGGGGAAGAACTTCCTGAGCGCATTCGTCTCTGAGGACTCCTTCACTGGGTTCAGCCTCTTGCCATTCGCATTGATTCTCGTCATCGTCGCATTTCTCCTCGAAGGCGTCCGTGGCATCTTGGTAATCACGACCAGGCTCATCTGTGCATGTCAAGTGGGCGAAATCCGATGCAGTCCCTGACCCGGAGCAGATGTCCTTTGATGTAACGGCATTGGTTGACAGGGCATGATAAGGAAGATAGTACATCTGAGCTCGGGAAGGGGCGGAAGTCCGGCAGTGGCGAGTCAACAGGTCGCCATCATAGACATTGTGGGAGTGAGTCCTCCCCCAGGATCATTTGGACTGACTCTCCCGATTGCCGCGCCCTTCCCCTTCACACGATTGCGATGGGGTTCTCGGGGGCGCTCAGGCCGAGCATCCTCACAGAGCCCTGTCATCCGTCGCTTTCACTATCGGGGGAAGCGTAGATACACAACGAAGAGGTGGAAGGCGGCCTATCTGTTCGGCTCGTCCTCTTTCCTGGGGCGCACTCTGCAGACCACGACAATCATAGCGGACAGCGCCACCAGAGAAGCGAGATTGCCTAGCTCTGGTACCCACAAGCTATCGTACAGCACCTGGATTGGCGCGGTCGTGTTCTGGGTCCACTGCCAGCAGATCTTGTATTCGCCGGGGGCGGAGTATATCGACGTCATGTATTGCTTCGTGAAGCTCGTCTGTGGCTCTATGGCGATTCCGTACCAAGTGCCCGAAATGCACTTCCTGGCCATCACAGTCTTGGGCGTGAACGCGGAATCACACTGGAGCCACAGGACGTACAGATCGTCGGTGGAGCTGTCGAGGGATATTGTCGGATAGTAGTTGGCGAGTCCTCTTGTGTCGTTCGCCGGATCCAAGTTCAGGCCAGGCGTGAACGTGAGATCGGTGTTGCTGTGCGAGTACCAGATCTGCGGGATCGAGGCCTGACCGGACTTCCGACCGGTGCCGTAGACGACATGCACGACCCCCTTGCTGTCGATGACTACCGAAGGTGGGGAGTTGTCGGTGTTCGCGGTGCTTCCGGCCGGACCGTATATCGCACTCTCAGGACTCCAGACGCCAGTGTATTTCATGGCTTTCACGCTGCCCTGGAAGGCGTACACAGCCCACACGTCGCTCCCAGAGCCAGCGGGAAGAACCGAGCCCTTGACGTTGTCATAATCCGAAGCCCACGGCAGCAGTTGCCCGATGTTCTTCCAGGAGCTTGTGCTGCCGACTTCCGTGCTCATGAACACATTGAGCTGGTACCTTGCAGGCTTGTCCTGAGAGCAATTGCTCGAGAGAACCCAGAGATAGCCGCTCAGGTCCTTGGAGATATAGGTGTTCTTGCCTGCGAGGGCGTAGCTCGAGGTCTTCAGGTTCGAATCGCTTGCGGCCCATGTGATCATGTGCGCGGTTGCATCGACCTTGCCCGTCTGGACGACCACGCTGTTGGACGCCGACGATGTGTCGCCGACCGCGTACACAGTGGCAGTCGAGGAATCGTACCATATGGAGGTTTCGTTTACCCCTGGAGTGTTGAACACGCGACCCCCGTAGATCCACGTCTGGCCGTCGTCCACGCTGTACTTGTGCACGGTGTTCGCACCGTCGAAGTACAGACTCCAGTGGTTGACGCCGTCGTAGAACATCTTCCTCTGATATGACATCGAGGTGGCGCAAGGGGAAGTCGTTGCGGGATCGACGATCCAAGTCCTTGTGAGCGTGCTCATCGAAGCTGGATTGAAAGTTGCGGAGTCGCTCCAGCCCTCCCAGGAAGTGGTCTCAACGATGAAGTCTATCTCGACGCTGCCCCCTAGGCTGATTGTGCTGACGCCTATCTCGATCCTCTGGTCGTCCTTCGCGGCCGTGAAGGTCCATGTGTTCTCCACCCACTTGCCCAACGCGATCGAGTAGTCGAACTGCTTCTTGGACGTGATCAGGCCGAACAGCCCCTTCAGCTCTATCTTACGGTCAGCGCCGATACGCTTCGAGTCGAACGCGACGGTCTCGCCTGTGTTGTTCGATCTGTCGCTGTCCACGTAGATGGTGAGTATGTCCTCTGCAGTTCGTCTGGGAGAGATGATCACCCCTCCGCCGCCAGCTCCCAAAGGCTTCCTAACCACAGCGGGGATGTAGGTACCGTTGCAGATATCGCCGTCTGTGCTCAAGTAGAAGAAAGAGGTCTGCGCAGTGCTCAGGTTGCCGACTTCGTCGATGTCCGTGCTGGGGTTCGCGACAGGCGACAGGTCGTGATCGGTCGAAAGCCGACCATTCCAGTCGGCGAAGGCTCCGTCGATGACGACCCCCGAAGGAGGTGATCCCGCATATGCGCTCGCACCAGAGCCAAAAATCTCCACGCTCGCGAACGTGGAAGCTATGCTGGATGTGAGCACCTTCGCCGTTACGAGCTGCCCATCGCTCGCAGCGGACGTGTCCACCGCTACTACTACCTCCTGCTCCTCTCCGGTCTCCAACGGGAACGCGATCTCCTGGTACACAGGCGATGCACCAACGAGGACTGGGTTGATCCCGCTGACATGACCGCCTTCGCCCTCGCATGTGAATGTCAGCTTGAGCATCTGGGTCGAAGTAGCCATCTGGACGATCCCGGTGGCTGCCAGGTCGGCTGAAGGCGCCTGTCGCACTATCAGCACACCTCCTTTCAGCGGGGCCGTGTGGCTCACCGAGCCTCTGTCCGCGGAGTCCTTGGAGACGAAGACGAACCTCGCAGACGGTCCTACCGGCTCGGGCATGTAGGCGCCCGCTTCTAGGCGCTCACCGTCAAGCGAGCAGGAGAGCGAATCCACCAAAGCCCAAGCCGTCCAGTTGTACTGGTCTGAAGATGAGGCATAGCGCAGCAGCGAGGTCGACTTGACCACGGAATCCCATCCCGTCAGCTGGAGCATGTAGTCCGCTCCAGTGGACTCAATGATGTAGCCCGTGCTGTTCGAGCCGTCCGAGTCCACGAAGAGGTAGTAACACTCGGCGATCGGAGAACTCATGATCTGCGACTCTGCTCTGAAATAGAGGAACAGGTCCGATAACTGGGCCCCGACTGCCCATTCGGTGATGACGGACGACGGAGCGGGCGCCTGAAATCTGATTCCATAGGTCGTTGCGCCATCCCAGTCGGAGTAGTCGCCGTCAACAGAGAACTCGTCTCCCATGTTCGAGTACGAAAAGAAGATGAACGCTGGTATGATGATCAGGATCGCCACCAGCGCAGCGAGCATCTGCCACCTGATCGGCCTTGAGGCGCGTCTTGCCGCGGGGCCCTCCTCTCGTCTCCCAGTCCCGGTCGGTGGCCCGGCGCCGTTCACGAACCCAGTGCCGTTCACCACGCCAGTGCCGTTGATCAGGCCTCTGTCACTCGCCCTACCGAGCCCATTGACATAGCTGATGCCATTGGTGCGACCGGTGGCTTTCGCTGGAGTCTCTACAGGGACGGTCGTGACCTTCGCAGATCCTGGTCTCCGCTTGCTTCCAGTCCTCCCTGTCGGGGCCAAGGTCTCTTCCGGAGGGATGACAGAATCCTCTGGACGCCGGGCTTTTGGCCGCTTCGTAACGGGTTGCGCCTCTTCCGCCTTTGGCACCGTCTCGATGAAGATCGTATTGCATATGGGACATCTCTCGAAGCTCTTCGGGATGATTGAATTACAGACGTGACACGGTCGGAACTCTCTGTGTTCCTCGACACCGACCTCCTCGGGCGGCTCTTCCACGGGTACAGAATCGACTCGAGCTGTTTGTTCCGGCGTCCCCCTCTCATCCCCGAGTGGCGTTCCGCACGCTGGGCACTTCGATTCCGTTCCCTCTAGAATCATCTGGCAGATCGGACAGAGAGGCCTCTTGCCTTCCTCTGTCGCGTCCAAGGCCTCGTACTCTGCGAATTCCGGCTCGTGCTTGCTGATGCCTTCATCAGCAGGCTGGACCTTCGCCTTCTTGGAGGCTGCTGGGATATCTGCCCCGCATAGCGGACATATCTTCGAGCTTCTGAGGATCGAAGCTCCGCAGTTCGGGCACTCGAGCCTGCTAGACTTCGTGGGCTTACTCTTCTTCTTGCCGGACTTGCCCCTATTGTTCGTGAGCTCCTTGCCACACTGAGGGCAGGTCTTGTCACCGTGGGCGAGCGTCCATCCGCAAGATGGGCATTCCTTGGTCCGTTTGGTTTTGGAGGTCATGTAATCGGGGGGACGTCGGACGGTCTGTGAACGGTTTGGTCCGTTTGGAATCTATTGTCAGTGTGTGCTCTTTATCTTTGCTGGACAGATACCAATGGTGCTGGCACGGCTATTATATCACTAATATGAGTCAGTAGACAGATATATCTAGAATAAAATGCACTTTTTTGACCATGAAGCGCCCAATTCTCGGCCTGATCCTCGCGGGACTGGCAAAGAAGCGCATGAGAAGGGCGCCTTGTCGGCCGCGAGAAAGAGCCCGTCAATCGCGGCATGAGAGTGAGTCATCCCGGTGTCGAGGGACCTAGCCGCCTTCTCGCGGGGTCGATTCTCTGATGTGCAGGCTGAAGGCCTTGCTCTTGCGCTTCGAGATGCTTTCGCCAAGGCTTTGGACCATCGCATAGAAGGCAGGTCATGTCGGCGAGAAGGGAGCAGTGTGAACGCCCTTGTCGCAGACATGTCTTCGACGGGCAACGTTCAGAAGGTCGCTGAGGCCATCTACAGAGAGATAGCCTACAGGAAGGAGATCAGACCGATCGAGGAAGTGCATGACATCGGAGCCTATGGCGTCTCATTCCTTGGATTCCCGACACACCAGCAGGGGCCTGACAAGAAGGTCAAGGAAGTCCTTGCGAGGCATTGAACGAACGGCAGGAGGGTTGCGCTGTTCGTGACGCACGCCGCCCTGGAGTACATGTCCGGGCTTCCAGAATGGATGGCCGGATTCAAGCAGGCAGCCGGTGGCGCGAACCTCGTGGGATTCTTCGATTGCCAGGGAGGGCCCGCCAAGGGAGTGAAGTCCATCATGAGGATCCCTTCCAACAAGAAGTCCCGGACGTGGCCCAAGATGGACGAAAGCAAGGGTCAGCCCGATCATGCCCGGCTCGAGAAGGCCTGAGCATTCGCAAGGGACGTCCTGAGCCGCCCAGTCTAGCCCGGCCGCTAGAGGGTCTCATCATGCGCCCAAAACGAGTGCTGGCCGTCCCGTCTTCCCGTTATCGATGTGGCAAGCATCATTACTTGTAGTAGGACCTTCTAGACTCGCCTGCTGCGAGCGCAGTCAGTGCTCGCGCGAAAAAAGGAGAAAACGTAATGAGTTACGGCACGTATGGAGGCGGCAGCCGCAGATATGACTCAGGTCCCAGGGAGATGCACAAGATAAAGTGCTCCGACTGTGGGGCTGACTCAGAGGTTCCCTTCAAGCCTACAGAGGGAAGACCTGTCTACTGCCAAACATGCTTCCAGAAGCACAGACCCCCACGAAGAGATTCGTTCTGATCGTTCAGTTCATTTAGGTGAATTATTCGTTCAATTCGTATTGATTCGCAAACCCCTTCATGATTCTTTTGACGGCCGTCTGGTGAGCTTCAGCTATTGGCACATTCCGGGCCTTCATCCGGGCTCTCGAGCTTCCACCCTGCTGTCAAGAACGTAGTTCAGGCTCGGTTTCTCTCTCTAGCCCTCTCTATCACGGTCTCCAGCTGCTTCGAGATGTCTCGCGATATGATCGTCTTCTTCGGTTCCTTCAGAATTCTCTTCGTTTCCTCCCTCGCCTTCCTTGCCAAAGCGCCAGGAGCAGCATGCATAGACTCTTCATTCCAGACAGCCTCCGGATGACGAGTGGCAGAGAGCTCTTGCTTGAACCGTCTCATCGTGTGCTTTCTCGCAAGGAAGTTGCCATCCATTGCCGATTCTCGCACAGTCTCGATTGCGATCGCGTCGTCATCGATATCGAACTCGCGGATTACTTCGCGGGCGACATCCCATATCCATGCGTCTATGACTATCTGTTCTAAGGAAGCTCCGGCACCGAGATCCAGGCCACCGATCCCGGAGGACAGATCCGAAGGTACTTGAGCTTCGATGATCATGTGGTGCACGCCTTCTCTCACGCTGCCGAGCAGTCCTGACATGTTCTCGACTCCGATGCTGGCGCACATAACTGGGAGGCCGTAGTAACGCCCCATCTGCCCAGCTGCTGTTCTTGTCAGTATGCCCTCGATCGCTCTATAGTCGATGACGCCAATTCTGAGGTCTGCCGGAGCGGAGTCGCTGCTGTAGATCCAAGGCGCCCCCTTCCTGGCGGTTTGCGTGATCACGAGGCTAGCCAGATTCTCAGCATTTGTCTGGGTAATCGTGCCAGCGATGGTAACCGGGGCTGTCAATCCCGCCATCGCTGCCGACATCGCGACAACCGGAACACCGGCTTCAGCAAAAGCCACCTGAGCCTCAGAAAGGCCAGCTTCGAAGATGAGCGGTGAAATCGGGCATTGGACTGAAGAGAGAATCGGTCTCCTTGCCAATTCTCTCTCACCTCCAGCTACGATGGCTGCCATCTCGATTTGATCCAGTGCTGCCTCCGCGCTCAGCGCTTCACCCTGGATGTGTTTGCTGGTGTATTGCAGGGATGTCGCCAATTGGGCGATCGATTTCAGTCCACTGTCTGCAAACTCCTGCGCTCCAACGAGCTCCCAGAAGTAATCTATCTGTGGCAGGCTCTCAACAACAATCGCGCAGTCACGAAGGTCATCGCGTGTTGTGGCTCTCGTTGTACCCTC
The DNA here is from genome assembly GCA_016930135.1 of Thermoplasmatota archaeon. GTDB lineage: Archaea > Thermoplasmatota > Thermoplasmata > UBA10834 > UBA10834 > COMBO-56-21. The sequence continues at coordinate 55,013 of JAFGHM010000055.1, forward strand.
AACGAGGTCTCTGAGGTGTACCCCCTCTCCCCCTGTCGCGACAAACAGGTCTTTGTTTGAGGGAATCCTCATGTCCTTTGCATCGCCCCTGCCCGCTAAGAGTATTGACTTCGGGACCGATGCGAGCGCTTCTCTTACCATCTCCTCACGGATCAGAAGACGTTTTCCATCGTTTGATCTGGTGGCTCCAGCGGCCTCGAGCATCTCCGAGACGGACGCGCTCCGCATCTGTATTCCTACTTCTTCCAGCAATCTGATGGATGCATCGTGCACGCGTTTGATCTCTTCCGGGCGGAAGAAGGTCATTTGTCCTCTGGCCATGCTCAAAACCTCATGTTGATGCGACCGGATTCAGGTTTCGCCATTCTCCTGATCGGCTCGGTGCCTTCCCTTGCCATATCCTCTCGAATCTGCACAAGAACGGTCTCTTTGAGCATGGGTTCGGCAATTCCCCTCGCATCCGGGCGCAAAGAATCATCGGGTCGACTAGAAAGCCGATCAGTGTCGCCATGATCCTGATATATCCTCATCTTACCGCTTCCGATCCACGATTAGGGCGCAGACGTCTGCAATGACCTCTATCCACCTGACGGTATCAGACGACGGCATCTTACCGTTCCTCGGCTTGGATAGCTCGAGCCAGCCAATCAAGTCCCCCCCGCCGTCGTACATCCAAACGTCTATGTAGTCTCCTTCCATGAAATCTTCGGGAGATGCTCGCGGATAACCTAATGCAAGCGGCCTGTCGTACAAGTGCTTCTCATTTTCAGAGATTCCTTCGACCGGATCCAATTCGGAGATCCTGCCGATCTTCACAAACGGATATCTGTCGTAGCTGACCATTTCTTCAGATGTATACTGCAGCTTTCGGAAGGCCATCTCAGTATTCCTGCTGTAGCCAAGGAGAACCTCGTACCTGTACAAGCCATCCTTGGGGTTCTTGAGACCAATGGCAATTTCCTGGAAATCGAAGAGTCTGAAAATCGTCCTCGCCGCCTGCTCCAGTATCGACTTGACATCCCGCTTCTTATCTCTGGAGAGCTCTATGAGTCCCAGGATATTGTCGAGTATCTTCTCGAGATCGTTCTTTGGAACAGTGGAGAATCTGTTCTGCAGGTAGTTCTTGAACCCCCAATCTATCGGATCTTCTCTTCGGTTCGACATATGGATTCACTGAATGCGCAGAACTTCTCGATACCTGTCTGGTGGAATGGGTTCCGGTCTATATCGGGTTGACGGCCAAATCGCCTTCCGGTTACTTGGGTCTTTCTTCCGAAGGCTCATTCTTTGTCTCGGAGAACATGATGGGAGGGAGAGGCGGTCCCGCCTCTGGAGGATTGGTGATGTTCGATGTCTCGTTGATACTGAATGCAGTAACCGCAGTGAGCATTGCTGCGGGCGCACTCTTCGCAATCATCGAACCGCGGGATGTCAGGAAGGACAGGCGACTGGGACTGGCATTGCAAGCCGGCATGCGTTGGACGACCGGAGAGTATGGGGACGCTTACAGTAGGCTCTGGCAAGCCGATGCGAGTGATGCCAAAGAACTGGAGAAGCTTGCGAGAATGCATGAAGAGGAAACGCCTCGACCACGGCCTTCGGCAGCCATCTGTCCCAGACGGACGGAATATCGCTGTCATCGGTACGATTCCGCGTGACTCGGCTCAGCCTACCGGTGTCAGATCGGATTCTCAATTCAGTCCGCGCGAGGACCAGTGCCATATGCCCAAGATTCGATCAGCGGTAGACTCATGGCCATGATCTTGTCAGAACGCAAGACCCAAGGCGTCAAGAGTCCTCTAAGTCCTTTTCCCTCTGATGCGCAGGATGCCCAACAGGAGGGCCATCGTCAAGGCTGGAACCATCAGCATCGGAAACTCGGGTATTGCGGGCGTGGGCATGATGGCAACGATACCACCGATAGGGGCCTGGCCAGTACACGTGTAGTTGCCATATGTGGTAGTGTCCGTCGATATGAAGGTGTAGCCGGTCTCAGTCACGACCCACATGTATCCCGTCGGGTCGATCCCCAACCCCACATAGATGGTGGCGTTGCCTGGAGCAGGCGTGGGGAGGTCGCCAAGGGCGCTCCAGGTCTGGCCACCATCCGAGGAGTATCTTATGTCGCCTTTCTCGCACAATACGAACAACCTGTCATCCGATGCGCCTGGCCCTCCGGGGATGTAAGTCAACTGAGCATGGTTCGAAGTCGCTCCCGTCGGGTTTGTGAGAGATACGAAGTTGTTGCCGTTGTTCGAGTAGGAGAGACATGTGTTCGGCCCAGAACGAAGCGCATACATGGTTCCCCCCGAGTACACGAGATCCGTGAAGTCATCCACTCCGCTCGCAGCGAGGGCTTGGTAGGTCCATTGCTTCCCGTTCTTGTGAGCATCCATCAGCCAGAAATACGAGCCATTCTGAGTGAGTAGCCAAGCTGCCGCATTCTGGTAGAAAGACATCGACACAGCTTCAGAGTAGGTCGCTGTGTCTATCGGGTTGGTCTGGCCGACCATCCACTCAGTGCTTTCTTCGGGAACCCAATAGTATGTCCTGCCCGTGTTCGTAACGATGAATATGTCGCCTCCCTGGTTGCCGATGCTCACAGCTATGTCAACTATCCGGTCTCCCGGCTCGAGAGCGGGAGTCCCGAGATAGCTCCAGGTGGAGCCATCGTTCGACATGTAGGTATTGCCTGAGGCATCGACGACCCAAGGATCCAGAAGGGACCCTGCCCACGCCCAATCGCTCCTCACACGCCAATCGGTGGTCTCGACGATCGCCGCAAACGACGTCGCCCCTCCGATGTTTGCAGATGTCACGCTCACCTCGATCTGTTGCGAATAGACCGCAGCTGCGATGGTCGCAGTGGCCGGCGTCCACACGCCTGAGCTGTAGCTCATCAGTTTCCGAGAGACCAACTCTCCGTTCACGCCGTTCATTTCCAACAGGTAATCCGCCCCGATGACCTTGGCGGATCTCTGAACGAGCTTACCAGTTGCATTCGACAAGTCGCTGTCTATGTAGATTCTCATCACATCCTCGCCGGTCTTTCTGTGCGGGATGAGAGGCCCTCCACCACCCTGGTATACGGGCTTGCCCCTCGTGGTCGGGACATAGGCGCCTTGGAAGGCTTGCCCCTGGACGCTGACGTAGAAGAACGCGAATGCAGTTGTGTTCACGGATCCTGCCGCAGTCATGTTGATGTTGGGGTTCGCTACGGCCTCGCTGTCGCCGTCTGACGCAGTATGACCTGCCCAGTCGCCAAACGCTCCGTCGATCTGGATTGATGGCGGTGGAGAGGAAACGTAGGCTCTGACCGGTTCACCTATCACGACGACGTCCGTGAAAGTCGAGGTCACGCGTGTCGAGCCCAAGCTTGCCGATACGAAGCTCTGCGGAGGCTCCGCCGAGGAATCCACGACTACGTCGACGGTCCTGCTCTCTCCTGGGTATAGCGATATTCTAGGGATGGTCGAAGCCAGGTCGGCACCGACAACAACAGGCCTTATGCTCTCGACGGTCCCTGATGTGCCTTGACAGGTGAGTACCAGTCTGGCAAGGGAGACGCTGGAAGCCGAGGGGATCAGGCCCGTCTGAGCGTCCACTCCTGGTCCCGGTTCCAGTTCGATCACCAGAGCGCCTCCCTTCTCAGGGACAGAGTAGCTGATCGATGATGACTGGTTCAGCAGGTTGTCCTGCGCGAGAAGGAAGAACCTGAAGTTGCTGGTGACAGTGACCGGCAGTCTCGCCTGTGCTTCCATTCTCTCTGCATCGATGGCAACCGAAAGGGAATCGATACTGTTCCAGCCGGTCCAGTTGAGTTGATCGTCTGCCGAATCAAATCGCATCAAGGAGGCGGACTCCACCTTGTGATCCCATCCGTGGATCTCGAGCAGGTAGTCCGCGCCTATGCTGGAGACCGAATACCCAGAATCGGGACTGCCATCGGAGTCGACGAAGAGGAAGAAGCTGTCGACATTCGGAGTCCCCATGATGTCACTCTCCGTCTTGAGGTACAAATAGAGAATGTCCGAGTCGCTCCTGACCGCCCATTCCTCGACAGACACCTCAGAGAGGGCAGCAGGAGCTTGCATCCCGAACTTGGCCGCGTGCGCCCACTCCTCGAAATCCCCGTCGATCGTCGTCTCATTCCCGTTCCAATAGGAGAGGTAGATGAATGCGGGAACGACGACCGCGAGAGCGACGATGATGGCGAGGAGCTGCCATCTCCGAGTGGTCTTCCTCCTTCCTGAACCGGAAGCGGTGACGCTATCCTCGATCCCCGTTCCGTCTGACATGCCGGTACCGTTCACGAGTCCGGTGCCAATAGTTGCTCTTCTGCCGTTCGTGAGGCCGGTCGCGACGACTGTTCCACGGCCGTTGACAAGGCCCTGGGTGCTGGTCTTCGCGGCTGTCGGAATCACCTTTTCCGTTCTCGGATACCGCACAGGAGGCTCTTCCGGCTCGGAAACCGGAGTCGGTTCAGGCGGAGGCTCAGGCTCGCGAGGAGGCGGCGCAACAGCCATGGGTTCTTCGGGCACGACGATCGGAGGTGGAGGTGCTGAGACGGGGGGCGCGGGCGGAGGCTGCTCGGAAGGGGTCTTCCTCGCCTCCGCTTTGCCCTTCAGCGGAACCCCGCATCTCGGGCACGTTGTCACACCAGAATCTACAGCGAATCCGCACATAGGACATGCGCTCTTGATTGGGGGAAGACTGGTGGTGGGAATGCCTTCCGCGAAGAACTTCCTAGCCAATCCTCTCGAGCTGACTTCGGTCGCGGTCTTTTCTGTAGTCGATTCCTTGACCACAGTACCGCACAGGGGGCACTTCGTTACCCCCGGAGGAATGACATTTCCACAGAGTATGCACTTGACGACCTTTGCATCCACTAGCTCTCAACACCTCGGGTGATACTGTGCGCATTCCATCGTCCAATTGCAGGTCTTGATCTCGACTGTTTGCATGCGCACCGATTATTACTATTCACTAGGGATGTATATATATACTGTTGCAGGTGTCGAAGAAGACATCGCAGAAAGCGGGGTGGAGTACCCCGGACCGACAGCCTCGATCCCCACAACGACCAGAGGGCCAGCATGCGTGGAAGGGAAGTAACTTCTTATAGCGGCGATTTCTCCATCGTTTATGAGGCGCCAGGGTCCATCTATTTCAAATCGATTGAGGATGGTGGTCCAGGATGGCTGCTGGGCTACTTGAACCAATAGGGATTTCTCGTATCGCATCCAGCATTGTTCAACCGCTAGCGCACTGCCTGAAGGGCATATTGAGCACCGGCAATGTCCGGATGAGAATCCGGGCCCCCTGATTGTTCATCTGCTCAGTTCATTTCGTGAATCGGTCGTCTGCGGTCTGCTCAGTCGCCTTCTGAGATGATTCGTGCACCCATGAGCGCCCAGAGGTCGTCCTGCGGTGGCTGTGGCTGTGCTCCTTGACCCATGCGTGGATGAGGACCTCAACCCCGGTGAAGTCCGTCTCTATGTCACCGCTCCAGACCATCAGCTTCTTCCTGTAGACCTTCTCGACGGTGTTGAGGAAATCCTTGAGGGTCTTCTCGATGCCTGTGGGGAGGTCGCCCCGATACACGACTGCGGTGAACACCTTCTGGCCCCTGCTCACGAGCACCTGGTACTCTTTGAACCCGAATATCTTGAGGGACTCGGCGCTCCTGGCCATGGAATCCTCGACGAAGTTCAGCACAGCGGTGAGCATACCGGACAATATGTTCTCGTCTATCTCGTTCTCTGTTCGGTGTGCGAGCCTGCTGATCAGGAACCCGTCGTTGTGGATCAGCATCATGTCATGGACCACAAACGGCTTCTTGCGCCTGATGACAGCGTACGCCGAGAGGATGGCCGCAACACTCACTGAGGCGATGAGGCCCACCAACAGCAATGGCTCCTGGCGTTCGACGACGACGTTCTTCAGCACAGTGATGGTCACATTGTCAGTCCCCACGAGGTTATCCTGGTCGATCACCGTGACAGTCACCGTGATCGTCCTGGAAGCCTCTCCGTCTTCGAGAAAGCCGAGTGGGAAATCGAAGACTATGATCCCCCCATGCGTGCTGATGAAGTCGGGATAGAGGGAGTCGATGGTCCATCTGAAGTCGGTCAGAACCGAGTCCGGGTCCGTGACGTTCCTGTTCGCTTCGAGCAGCGACCTGGAGCCTTGAGTCACCGACAGGGAATCGGGCAGTCTCAGCACAGGCACGTCTGGAACGCTCACGACCGTGACGGGCACGGTGGTCTCCACGAGCGCGCCCTCTGGGTCCGTTGCCCTGAGGGTGAGGTTCGCGGAGCCGTACCAGTTCTCATCCGTACTGAAATGCACGGACCACTCTCCATCTGTGGACATGAGCTCCGCCCCGACATACGGCACTGACATGAAGCAGCTGAAGGTCAGAGGGTCGTTGTCCGTGTCCGTGAAGAAATCCTCAATGTGGCTGCTCACTGGGTAGTCCATGGGGTTGTCTTCGAGGAACGAGTGGCTCGGAGCGGCCATCACGAGCTCGGGCGGGTAGTCGTCTGAGACCGTGACGTTTATAGTCCACCAGTCAAAGAGCAGGCCGTCGCTGACCGTGATATTCAATGGGACCTTCATGCCGTCCATGCTGCTGGGGAACTGCATGGACAACAGAGTCCCGAGAGTCCAAGCGTGCGGGTCATCGACGGTGACGACGAGCCCTCCCACGTCATTGTCCTGATCAGATATGTAGGGCCTCAGATCGAAGTTGTAGGTGAGATCATACCTCACGACCAGGTCCGGGACATCGGATATGGTCGGGGGTTGGTTGACCGAGATCACCTTCATGCGGAGGGGGCTCTCGGCCCTCGCCCCTATCTCATCCTTCGCCGTGAATATGATGTACTCGTCTCCAGCCCAGTCAATGGGAGCGTAGAAGTCGACGGTATGGTTGGGCTGTATCAGCACCCCGACATGCGTGTTGCGGTTCGTGTAGTAGAGATTGGACCCGTCGGGATCCGTGAAGTAGTCGTCCAGATCGAACACTCCTCGCTTCACCTCTCCCTGGAGCATCACCTGGTCCGGAAGTGAGCCCAAGGCCCTCGGCACCTGGTCGTCTGATATTGTGACCAGTATGACAGTAGAGGCCGTATACTCTCCATCCGTCACGGACAGGAATACGGTCTGTTGTGTGCCATTGAACTGCTCAGGGTAGAGGATTGTGAGCCAGAGGTTCGAGACATGGACATAGGGAGCGCTCACAGGGTCAACAGATACCGTCAGGTCGTCCTTGGGAGTGTCCACGTCCTTCACGTAGAACTCGAGGTTGTATTGGTACGGGTCGTCGTATCGCACGATCATCGGGTCGATGGGGTCGATCTTCGGCGGGTCGTTCACTGGGATGAGGTCGACTACGATGGCCCCCTTGGAACTCATCCGGTCCGAGTCCACCACCCAGAGGTCTAGAACGTTGATCCCGCACTTATCCTGTATCGTCGTGAACGTCACAATCGTTTCTCCAGTTCGGTTCTCACCCGTGACCCTCACGAAGGTCTCGTTAGTCGTGTACCATCTGAGCTGGTCGAGGCTGTCCTCTTCGTCTGAGATGTAGGGGCTGATGTCCAGGGTCCACGAGCCCGAATCCTCCAGCTTCGTCTGGACCGGGATGTCTGAGGCGATGTCCGGAGGCAGCCTCGGGGGGGAGACGAGGATGAACAAGGACTTCGTCAGGCCGGCCGCACTTGCCGTTAGGTATCCGGATGATTGCCAGGCCACGGTCGTCAGAGTGACTGTGCTTCCCGTCGTGGTGTTGATCGTGCCCAGCCCTGCGTCCGCGCTCCAAGTGATGGATGAACCCGATAGGGAGTTCCCGAACGAGTCGCAGACACTCGCATTGAAGACAGTGATCGAGTTCTCAGCCAGCCTCGTGACATCGGGCTCTATGCTGATGTAGCTAGCCGGCCCGGGGACGACAGTGATGCCCTGGCTCATCCCAGTCTCTCCACCACCGGTAACGAGCACCTTGATGGTCTCAGCGACATGGTATCTCTGGTCCGAGATCGTCAGCTGGCCGCCTGCCGGCACGTCAGCTTGCGTCACTGCCAGTTCCCCGGATGCACCCTCCATCCCCCAGGGATCTACCGCGTGCAGCGTGACCGTGCCCGTCCACGTGGCCGTGTTGTTGTCCGAGTCCTTGGGCTCTATGTAGACCGAGAACGGCTCCCCGGCCTGCACCGTCTCTGGCGCTGACACATAGAAGAAGGCGTGGGAGATGCTGTACACCACCTCTATCGAATCTATCGATGGGGTGAAGGCGGCATCCGGTGTCCTCAATTCCGCCCTGATCATTAGTGTCGGCACGGAGATCGAGAGCGGGAACGAGTCCCCGTACCCGAGACTCGTCCATATAGCACCGTGGTCTGTCGAGTAGAGGTACTCCACCTCTCCCGCCGTCAAGGTCTGCGTGACCGTCATGGACTCCCACATGAGGAACGCACCGGGCGCGACCTCTCGGGTCGTTATCGTGCCGTTCATACAGTGCGTCTCGTAGTGGCACTCAAATCCCGAGAGTATGGGGGACAGCCAGTCGCGGGCCGTGCTGAGCACGGCACGGTACTGGACGTACATTCCGGCGCCGCCGAACACCGCGCCGGTCTCAGGGCTAAGGGGAGTGCTCCATGCTCCCCAAGAAGGATCTGCAAGAGATGTCGAGTTGCCGGCCCTGGCACTGACCTCTAGGGCCGTCCCGTCACCCGAGGGCAGGATTCTCACGAAGTCGAGCTCGACGCACGGGTTGAGCGTCGAACCGCCTGAGAACACGAAGGGCCCCAGGCGGGCGAGGAGTCCCAGGTCGTAAGGGGGCGCGTAAGTTCCGACCGCGGTCCAGTTCATGCCGTCCGCGCTTGCGAGGCATCGGTATTCCATGAGGTTCCTCTCCATGCGCAGGAAGGCCGTGGAATCAGACCATGGCATCGAGCCGAGGGAGGTCCTGACACCTCCGTTCGATGCCTCCGAGACTATCAGCTCAGCGCCCTCGCTGCCCGTGATGTACACCGAGACCCAGGTGACGGCATCGTTCATCACCATGAGCCCTGCGCCCATGCTGTCAGAGGCGAAGTACGCCCAGACCCGGCTCTCTGCCGCGAAGTCTCCCGTGATGTCCTGGTACAGGAAGTTGCAGGTGGCCGACGCGTTGGGCAGATACGTGGGCTGGGACCCGGTCACGTTGAGCCACCCTGCCCGGTCGAAGTTCACTGAGCCGCCTGAGGTCGTGGGGTCGAGCATCCAGTGCCACTTCGGCGAGAGACTCTCATTGTCAAATTCGTCTGATGCCCTCGAGATTATGCCGGTGTTCCAGCTCGCGAGCGTGAACGTCGAGTTGGTGCCTGGTCCGAGGGGCGAAGACTCGTAGATGCCGACAGCCTCGCCAATTGTGTAGTTGATCACTAGCTTCGGCCTCTGCTCGGGTTTGTTGGTGATCTCGCAATCGGTGAAGATCTTCTCTGCGTCTCCCACCTGGGGTTTCGGATAGATTATGAATCCATAGTTCGGCGTTGCACCCCTCAGCCACAGGTCCACGAGCCTGGTCAAATCGAACCCGTGCCATCCGATACTGTCCTCGACCGTGCCCGAGGAGAACGACTCATCGGAGTAATCCCCCCCGATGTTGTTCCAGCTGTGTGTCAAGTCCTTGGTCATCCAAGAGACTCCCTGCTCGTCCCAGCTCACGTTCACCGCGCGGATGGAGTACTCTATGACCTGTGGCTTGCCAGACCTCTGATAGAGAAGGAGCGTGGCGTCCTTCACAATCGCATCTGCTGGAACCGATGAGAGGTTGAACATCATGATGATCCTGCTCTGGCCGTTGTATGTGACCGCCGGGTCGTATTCAGAGTTGAGGACCAGGTCACCCTTGTCTGGGGGCGTCCAGTAGGGGAACCATTCGTCCAGGTAGCTGTCAAAGCCCTCAGGGCCGGGCTGAAGTGTGATCGATTGCAGAGGCAGAGACGCATTGTCGACCGCCATGGAGTCTGGGACGGTTAGGAAATCCAGGTTCGATCCCGTCCCGACGAGATACTGGGCGGTCGAGTTCTCGCCGGTGGTCTCATTCAGGGCCAGGAGCTTGCCGAAGCCGCCCGAGGCGGTCGTGTTGTAGAGGTCGTAGTCTGCGGCATCCGTGAAGTTCCAGAGCAGGCTCCTGGTCATGTCTCCGTTGTCCCGCATATCGGGGTCGGCTGAGACGAGAGGTCCACTCGTCGGCAGCGACATCAGGAGCATCAGGATGACCATGGCGACTGCAGCGGGTCCCCTGTACGGCACCCTTGCTCGTCTTGCCGCATGGCTGCTAAGATCGGGGGGATTCATAGAAGCCCTGCCGTTCTCGAAAGTGGCTGCAGATAGTCTAGGTTGCCTATGGCTATATAAGTGAGAGAGATGTCGATATCTGAACTGATAATGCTGCTGGCTCCTTCTGGCGCTTCCTAGCCAGACTGTCTTGGATTCCGGAAATGAGCGGAAGAACGCAAACGTATTAGTAAGCAGCGAAAAGGGTGTTAGAACCGCTCTTGTGGTTGCCACCGGACGTCGACCGGTACTCGCTTGTTCAGTCTGTACCGTGGTCGGCCATCGTCCCGCTCCGGAGATGTCAATCACCGCGAACAGAAATCCTCTATGAGGAATGAGAGCGCCTTGTCAGCGGTCTTCGGGACCTGCTGGGTTATGCAGTGGACCTCCCCGCCACCGACTCCTATGTGCTCCGACCGGACACCCACGACCTCGTGATTCGGAAAGAGACCACCCAGGGTCTCGATGGCAGTCCTGTCGTCCGCCTCTCCAAACGTGGGTGCCACAATCCCTCCTCGCGCTATGAAGAAGTTCGTGTAGCACGGCGCAATCCTGTTGCCATTGATCTCCCTTCTTCTCGGCATTGGGAAATCGACCACCTCGATAGAACGGCCTCTTGCGTCGCTCGAACTCTCCAGCAGAGATCTGCTGTCACTCAGTATCCCATGGTTCGGATCTCGTTCATCGTCCGTGGCCGCCAGCACGACGGTTGAAGGACGAACGAAGGCCGCGACGCCGTCTATGTGGCCATCTATCATCGACTTGTGGATCCCCTGCTTGAGCCAGAGTATCTTCTTGACACCCAGATGCGATTTCAGGAGATCCTCGACCTGCTCTTTGGAGAGCCCGGGGTTCCTGTTCGGGTTCAGCAGGCACGATTCGGTTGTCAAGAGAGTGCCCTCTCCGTCAACACAGATAGCCCCTCCCTCGAGGACCATCGGCGCGACATATCTCCTCGATTTCATCTTCTGTGACAGGATTTCAGGGACTTTTGCGTCCCTGTCATAAGGAGGGAACCTCCCTCCCCAGCCGTTGAATCCAAATTGGGCAATTGCGAACTCCCCTCTACTCGAAGTAATGAAGATAGGTCCATTGTCTCTGATCCAGGAATCGTTGAGAGGGATCTCGAGAATGGGGATGCTCCTGCCCACCGCCTCACGCGCCTCTCTCAGCGTTGATGGGTCGGATAGGACGATTACCTGCTCGAACTCGTTCACTGCATTGATGACCTCCACATACTCTTTCTTCGCCTCCTTCGCGAAGCCGCTCCACGTCCCCTCATTGCACGGCCACGAGACAAGGCAACCAGAATGCGGGCCCCACTCTGGAGGCATCGAGAAGCCGTCGTCTGCGGGAGTCGTCCCTTGTTCCATCCCCGGTCTCCTTCTCCAGGCTCATCCGCCTCTTCTGGTGTCCCGGGCCAGAATCCGGATGGCCGTGAGGCTGGGTGCAATCGTCTTCTCTCCGCTATGTTTTTTTCTGAGGGAAGGCCTCCGGACACGATTCCGCATGTGCGATGCCATCTAGTGTTTCCTCGATCCGAGCGTCGATCTTCTCGCTGTACTGGCTCAATTCGAAATATCGAAAAATCGATCATCAGTCGTGTCCGCGGAGTGCCGCGGACTCGAGCTGAGGAGGAGAGTGATCAAAAGACAGATTTTGGCTGCAGTGGTTTCGCTTCTAGTGGCAGTCATGGTCCTATCGGACCTGCCAGTGTCAACAGAGGCGAAGAAAGGAGGTATGACCGGGCTCAGCCAGGCCGAGTTGGATTTCGCTGAGGCGGTGGGAACGGGCGAGTACGCCTACGGAATCGACTAGGTGTACGCATACGAGTACGGCGAGGTCAAGATGGATCTGGGCTGGGCACGGCGGCCCTGGAACGTTGCTGTTAGCCACGCCCGCCAGTGCGCCGAATTGGGGTTAAATGTTAACTACACGGACCGTGTTTGACAGTGCGCACAACCGGAGATGGTCAGATAGAGGAGGATTCAGTCGTGAGCAGATTGAGCACGGAGGGACTCCGAGCGGTCAAGAACAGGCGATTGTACGCGGCCCCAGGGGTGAAGCTCATTGCTTTGACAGTTGTCGTCATGTTCGTTGGTATGAGCATCGCCGCGCTCGCGCCAGACGGAGTCACTCCAGCGAGGCATTGCTCTGAGAGCGGCTCCCTTCTGGACTTGGTTTGGATTGCTGAGGGCAATCAGACCGGGGCCAACTTCGGCAATTCAGTGGCCTCGGCTGGCGATGTGAACGGTGACGGCTATGATGACGTTATTGTAGGCGCACATAACTACAACGGCGGCAATTCAAGCGAAGGCCGTGCGTTCCTGTATCTCGGCTCTTCTTCAGGCTTGTCCACGTTGCCATCTTGGACCGCCGAGAGCGACCAGTCCTACGCGCGGTTCGGCTTCTCCGTGTCATCCGCTGGCGATGTCAACAATGATGGATTTGCCGATGTCATTGTCAGCGCCTATGCGTATGACGGCGGCGAGTTTGACGAAGGACGCGTGTTCCTGTATCTCGGTTCGTTCTCGGGGCTCTCTGCGTCACCTGTCTGGACGGTCGAAAGTGATCAGGCCTATAGCTACTCCGGGAACTCAGTGGCCTCAGCGGGCGACGTTAACGGCGACGGCTATGACGACGTGCTCGTTGCGTTTTCGTCCTACGACAACGACCAGATGGACGAGGGACTCGTACATCTGTATCTTGGATCCGCTTCGGGGCCCAGCGCCGCGCCATCATGGACCAGCGAGGGCAACCAGTCCTTTGCATACTACGGCCGCTCCGTGGCCTCTGCAGGGGATGTCAACAATGACGGCTACGATGATGTCATCATAGGGGCGTACTACTACGACAATGGTGAGGACAACGAGGGTAGCGCCTTCCTGTATCTCGGATCATCCTCTGGACTCTCCTCCTCACCCTCTTGGATTGGCGAGAGCAACCAGAAGGACGCTTGGTTTGGCGGCCATGTTGCGTCAGCAGGCGACATCAACAACGACGGCTTTGACGATGTCCTCGTCGGGGCCGTGGGATACGACAACCCAGAGACCTACGAGGGTCGTGCCTATCTCTACCTCGGTTCCGCCTCGGGGCTGTCCGCCTCTCCAGCATGGACCGGTGAGAGCGACAACGCGAATGCGTACTATGGCGTTGTGTCCTCTGCAGGTGACATCAACAACGACGGCTACAGCGATGTGATAGTCGGATCCTATCTGTACACAAACGACACAACTGAGGAAGGGCGCGTCTTCCTGTATCTCGGGTCTGCTTCCGGGCTTTCCACATCGTATTCATGGACTGCCGAGGGCGACGAGTGGAGATGCATGTTCGGCAGCACGGTATCGTCCGCTGGGGACGTGAACGGCGACGGCGCCGATGAGATCATCATCGGATCCTATGACTTCGAGAACGGCGAGCCTCACGAGGGCTGCGCTTATGTTTACAGCGGCCTCTACACGCCACCGCCGCCGACTCGGTTCGATCTCGCACTTGTGGCCGGCTGGAACCTCGTGACCGTTCCACTCGTGAACCACGGCTATATGGCCAGCACGCTCGGGCTTGCGGTAGGCGATGTCGTCGCCGGCTGGAACCCCGCGACGCAGAGCTACGACAGGAACTTCGTCGTGGGCATCTCACCGCCGCCGCTGGACTTCACAATCAACCCGAGCGAGGGATACTGGGTCTATACGGGCGCCACAAGGACGCTCGAGTTGTACGGTGAGACACCGACGGCGCCTCAGACGAGGAGCATCGTGGTCCCTGCGACCGGCGGATTCGCGATAATCGGCATCACATCGCTCGACGCGACCCTGATGGCAAGCGACGTCCCGGGCATGTACAGTGGAGGAAGCATAACAGTCGTCGACTCCTGGAACGCGGCAGCTAGCACATGGTGGGCCTACTATCCGGGCCTGCCGTTCACAGACTATCCCCTCACTCCCGGACTGGCCGCGTTCATCTGGTGCACTGAGAGCGGGACCTTTTCATATACGCCTTGAGTGTGAATCGGGTATATCCAATATTAGACAGGATGACGATTGACGCTATTCCGGCAGGTTCCCAAACAGAGGTCGCACACGTCGCCTAGCCCTCGACTTGAGCTCCTCCTGCTCCATGCTCCGTACCATGCGCAGAGCTGAGCGGCCTCCTTTCGGGGCTGCGCCCTCTCCGTCCTCGGCCTGAGACATGATCGACGGGCTCCCGATCCATTCTGAATGAGTCAGGCGCCATCAATTCTTAAATATGCATACTCGGATGACTGATTCAGCTAACGGGGGAGGAGAATGAGAATAGGTTTGGGAAAACGAGAGTGTGTCAGATTCGCCCTTGTGGGCATCTGCGCATTGATGTTGGTCGTCCCACTGTCGAGCCTTCCGGCGGCCGCGGGCCCGAAGATTACCTTGGAGACCCGCTCCACGTGGGACGCAGACATGATAAACAGCGACACTTCGGGATACACCGGAGAGGGAGTATACGTGGCAGTCCTGGACACGGGTCTCGCTCCCAACTGGAGGGACTACTTCCCGGCGGACCGGATAATGACCGACCTCGGGAAGGGGTTCAAGGAAGACCTGAAGTGGGACTCCAAGACGCGGACGTTCTACGAGAGCGGGAAAGTGTACGAGGTCAGCTGGATCGGAGATCTGGGTGCAACTCACGGCACGCACGTGACGAGCACGATCCTCGGCTACAACTACTACGCCCCGGCAGATGCTCTGGAAGGATACCCGCTGTCGCCTGTGTTCGTTGACGGCATCGCGCCCGACGTGAAGGTGATTCCGGTGAAGGTCCTCGCGGACTACACGATCGGCAAGTCGAAGACCGACCCGATCGACTACCCTGACCAGAAGTTCGTCATGGGGACCGACCGCGCTGTCGCTGCGGGCATAGTATACGCGACCGACCTGAAGCTCGCGGGATACAGCCCGATGATTGTGACGATGAGCCTAGGCGGGCCGACCCAGGCGCCTGTCCTAGAAGAGGCGATCAACTACGCGATAGAGAATGGTGTCATCGTCGTCGCATCGGCAGGGAACGAAGGAGACGAAGGCATGGGCTACCCGGGCGCCTACCCGCAGGTGATATCGGTAGGAGCCTGCGGATGGAAGTACGAGTGGTATGGATCCGACTACCTTGCGCCACCACCACGCTGCAGGATATGGTGGCTCCAGGATCCGACCTACGGGTTCAACGACATACCTGAGGACACCTCGGCGCTCGTGGACGAGGTCTACATCACTGAATGGAGCAGCCGGGAGAAGGAAGGCCAGCAGCTCGATGTCGTCGCCCCGGGAAGCTGGGTTCGCGGGCCGTATCCGGGATATCCGGGCTACTCTCACCTGCCGTGGTGGAGCCCTGGACTGGGATGGCTCATGGGCTGGAACCCGGGCAACTACTACTATGTGGGCGGAACGAGCATGTCCGCGCCGCATGTGACCGGCGTCGCTGCCCTGATGCTGGAGAAGGACCCGACCCTGAACCAGGCACAGATCGAGTCGATCCTGACGGGAACCGCCCTCTGCATACCCGCTGGGTCCATGATGATATTCGACCTGAGCCCTGTGATGGACTGGTATGAGTACTCGTGGGGCGCGGATGCGACGGGCGCGGGCCTGATCCAGGCGGATGCGGCACTCGCTGCCATTCCTTGAGCCTGTCTCGGGACGCGAAGGCCGCGCTGAAGCGGCGGTCCCGGATAAACCCTTTCCATCCTGTTTCTATTGCTTGCCTCGGACGGACCACACGCCATCACCCTGATCGCTAGCAGGGGTCAGGCCTCGTTCGAAAGCGATATCAACGAGGAAGCCATACCTCTTCTGCCAGATTGCAGGCCCCGCACCCCACCAGGGAGTATCCACTGAGGAGGCCTGTGAATGTGGCGGTGAGGTAAGGACGATGCTGGCAAAGTCCCAGACAGACAATGTCAAGCTGACGCAAGCGACACTGGAAAAGCAACTCCTCCGGCTGGGGATCATAGCCGAACTCGATGCCACTAACCTGTACGAGCAGATGGCGGAGGCAACCAAGGACAAGAAGATGAAGGCCGCCTTCTTGGACATCGCCCGCGAGGAGAAGACCCATGTGGGCGAGTTCCTGACGCTCCTGCTCGAGAAGGACAAGGAGCAGGTGCGCGAGCTCGAGAAGGGCAAGGAAGAGATCGAAGAGATGTCCGGCTGAGTCTCTGTCGGGTCTGACATACTAGATTCGATTGCTCGGGACCGCTCCAGTGGCTCAATGAGTTCAACTGCGTGGTTGCCAGTCCGAACGCAGTGCTGCTTTGGTTCCGCGAGAGTCATATGCGAAGCACGCCAATCAAGTGCGGGGTTAGCATGGCGACCAGTTCGAAGCCCGCAATCCTCGTTGCGGTCGTGACCCTCGCTGACACCTCAATCGGGGCGTTCGTCGCCGTGGCAGGCCAGCTGATAAAGGATCCCGTGCTGACAGGTCTGGTGAAAGTCTTCGCTCTGTTTCAGGAAGATGTACCATGAGTCCGAGGGAAAGCCCCGTCCACCGACATCCGAAGGGTCCGACATAGTCCGGGATGAGGATTCCGGGCAGCGTCACAGCGTACCCCGGCCTGTCGCAAGTTCCTGAGAGGTCTCCGATGCCCTCCTGCTTTATGATTGGCAAGCTGTAATTCGTTTAGAATGAAGGCCCTGGATTGACTGTTCTTTCAGGGATGCGCCACGGCTTTTTGGGCTCCTCATGGGCTGCCGGGCGGTCGAGTTCCGGTTTGGCACCGGCAATCGCATGGCCTTCGATGAAGCCATTCTCCCGCGCCGCGGTCGATTCTAAGAATCCTTCGGAAATCCTACACGTGTCGGAGCGAAGCATTGAAGATATCATGTCCGATTGCCACCTCGGCAGCCTCTCTGCGCGACAGTGTTGGCTATGTCCGCAGGGGGTTTGCGTCTGGTGATATGTTGAGGAAGACTGATGTTCTAGTCGTCGGTGGAGGACCGGCCGGCAGCCTCGCGGCTGTGACGGGTAAATCGAGCTTCCCCGAGAAGAAGTTCGTGATAGTGAACGACGAGGACCACTCCATGGTGCCCTGTGGTATACCCTACATATTCGGCACTCTCAACGGAGTCGACAAGAACCTCCTGCCCAACGAGAGGCTCACGAAGGCGGGCATAGACCTCGTGAACGGCGAGCTGACCGCGATTGACAGGAAGGAGAAGGTCTGCGAATTCGCTGACGGCGAGAAGATAGCATACGACCGACTCGTGCTTGCCGTCGGGTCCACTCCGGTCGTCCCGAAGTGGCTCAAAGGGGCCGATCTGGAGAACGTGCACGTGATCAAGAAGGAGAAGGAGTACCTCGAGGACTTCTTCAAGTCGCTGGCAGACTTCAAGAAGATCGTCGTCATCGGCGGAGGGTTCATAGGGGTCGAGATCTCAGACGAGCTCAACAAGCTGGGCAAGGATGTCACAATAGTGGAGATACTCCCGCACATCCTCGGCCTCGCTTTCGACGCGGACCTGGCCGGCGAGATACAGAAGATCGTGGTCCAGAGGGGCGTCAAGGTCAGGACGGGCGTGGGCGTCAAGCAGATACTCGGCTCCGACAAGGTGGAGGGGATTCTGCTTCAGAACAGCGAGAGGATCGATGCCGATGCCGTGATACTCTCCATGGGCTACAGGCCGAACTGCGGCGTGGCGGAGCGGTCCGGTCTATCCACTAACGAGCTGGGGTTCATACGGGTGGACGAGTACATGCGTACGGAGGATCCGAGCATCTTCGCCGTAGGGGACTGCGCCGAGAAGCGTGACTTCTCGACCAGGAAGGTCTCCGGTGTGATGCTCGCATCGACGGCGTCGACGGAGGCCAGGATTGCGGGCATGAACCTGTACGGGCTCTCGGTCGTCAAGACCTTCAGAGGCACGATCGCGATATTCTCCACTGCGATAGGCGACTACGGGTTCGGGTCTGCCGGGCTCACCGAGACGGCCGCCCGGAAGGAAGGGTTCGAGATCGTCACCGGCATGTTCGACGGCGTCGACAAGCACCCGAGCACATTGCCTGACGTGCACAGGCAGCTGATTAAGCTGATAGTCGCGAGGGACTCAGGGGCGGTGCTCGGCGGCGAGGTGCTGTCAGGCCCGAGCGCTGGGGAGCTCGTCAACATGATAGGGCTGATAATCCAGAACAGGATGACCATAGACATGATCCTGAGCTCGCAGATAGGCACCCACCCGCTGCTGACCGCCCCTCCGACTGCGTATCCCCTGATCAAGGCCGCGGAGGACGCCGCGAAGAAGATCAGAGGGGTCTGACGGACTTCCTGGAGGCTCCGCTGACTGCGGGCCCAGTATTGGACAGCAGGGTCGGAAGCGGGTTGGTGCGACCAATCCGCAAACCCTTTGGGTATCTCTTCCAGACGCGCCTCAAGCCCTCCAGGAGGCCGTCGCTGCCATCCCATAGATTATGTTGCCTCTCACAGGCGGTCGAAGTCAGGCGACTCCGTTGGTGGGCGAGATTATTTAGCATGAATCGGTATTTTCAGTGGGTCGTAACGCCTGCTGACCTCGTTCGGAGATCGCACATGAACTGCAGACAGAAGCTCTTTCTGGCAACTATCGCTGTTGCGTGTGTTGCCGTGATATCGAGCCTCACACTCGCCTCCCTTCTGCAGCACTCCGAGGAGGACGACAGGATCAGCGTAATCGCTACCTTCTATCCTCTGGCCTACCTCGCGGA
>JAFGHM010000007.1 GCA_016930135.1 Thermoplasmatota archaeon
CAGCCTAGCCTTGGATGAGAACGGGACGCCCCATGTCGGCTACTGGGTTGGAGGTGCGCCGGAGGGAGTCGAAGGAGGGCTGTATCTGGCGGTTCTACAGCCATCGAGCCCAGGCCCAGGGTTTCCGACGACCACTGCCTTCGCTGTTGCACTTCTCTGCGCTGGCGTTGCCGCTATCGTGCTTTGGCGAAGAGGAATGCGGGTTCGAGCGGAGGAACCATGAATGGGTTTACATCCGAGCGCACTTCCCTTCTGATTGAACCCGAATCCTTACATGCTGGCTGGTCGCGGTACGGTCCCCACCGGGCCCGCACCTACGCATAGCCAGTATAATTAGTTCTAGGTTCAATCAAGGGTTTTTATGCACCGGGGGCGCCTGGCATGGCGTCCTCCAAGGCCCTTAGGACCTGGGCGTCCACCGTGTTGAAGCTCTTCTCGCAATAGTACGCATGAGTGGTCTTGAAGCTCCCATCATTGTCTGACTCTTGGCGAGAAAGATTATCAGGGACTTCGTCATTGCCGGACCCACGCCAGCCGGACAGGCGAAGAGACCAGTGGAGGTGGTGGAGATGCCCAGCTTCGAGAACAGATTCAGGATACGCGACCCAGTGAACATACTGAAGGCGGAAGAGAAAAAGCAGATACATGAGACCGCGCTGGGTATCATGGAACGCACCGGCATCCAAGTGCAGAGCGCGACTGCGCGTATGTCATTGGCCAGGGCAGGTGCCTTGGTCGATGACAAGTCCATGACCGTGAAGTTCCCGCCCGGCCTCGTGGACTCGTTGATGAGTGAAGTTCCTAGGACTGTGGTCCTCGCTGGTCGCGCACCGGAATTCGACCTCCCGGTCGATCATACACACTTCTACTCGACGACGGATGGATGCGGAGTCAGCGTCTATGACTGCAAGGCCGGCACGAGGAGGGAGTCGAGGCTCGAGGACATAAGGCGGACTGCCATCATATCCGATTGGCTCCCTTACGTGAGCATCTATGAGCCAATGGTGGTAGCGCACGATGTCCCGTCCAAGATGCACGTGGTCAGCGGCCTCAGTGAAGCAATCAAGAACACCACCAAACACATCGAGACGGAGTCGACGACCACGCCTGGGGAGGCGCAGGCGCAGGTCAGGATGGCTTCGGAGGTTGTCGGTTCGCTCGAAGAGCTCAGGAAGAGGCACTACATATCCGCAATGGTCTGCACCGTCTCTCCTCTGATTCTCGAGGGCCCTGCCACGGAAGCGGCTATGGTCTGGGCCGAGAACCACGTGCCGGTCCACATAACGGGCATGGGCATGATGGGGATGACGGGCCCCGCTACGATCGCCGGCGACCTCGCGATGAATCATGCAGAGACGCTCGCCTTGGCGTGCGCCATGCAGGCCCACTCACCGGGATGCCCCGCGCTCTATGGCTCGGTCCTTTCCAGCATGAACCCTATGACAGGTGCCATAGACTTCGGCTCGCCCGAGACGATTGCGCTGGCATGCACCTCAGCCGAGATGGGTCGATATGTGAACATGCCTGTGTCCGCTGGTGGGCTGGGTCCTGGGGCCAAGGTGCCCGGGATCCAGGCATCGATTGAGAACACGATGATATCCGCCATGGCAGCCATGGTTGGCTCCGAGATCATGAATGGAGTCGGCCTCCTTGACTGTTCGACTGTTCTGGCGTACGAAGAACTCGTGATAGACAATGACCTGTTTGGGTTGACTGTGAGTTCCGCAAGGAAGATCGAGGTGAACGCCGAGACGTTGGCGAAGGAAGTGATCGAGAAGGTCGGTATTGGCGGGACATTCCTGAAGGAGCTGCACACGGCCAGGCACATACGCGAATTCTACCAGCCCCTGATATGGAGCAGCGAACCTTTTGAGGACTGGGTCAGAGCGGGCAGGAAGGATTTGCTGACGGTCGCGAAAGAGAAGGCCGATCAAATACTGGCCAGCCACAAGCCTGAACCCCTCGACAGGAGCATATCCGAGAAGCTGGATGCGATCGTGAAAGAGCACGGGAAGTGATTCCCGCATCGTTCTTCCTTGTCCCCGCCACGAACAGAGACCTCAAATATGCGACAAACACAGGGGACGGTGTGGTGAGACTCCATACTCTGGACTCGGCAGGAGACGTCGGATATTGCCCTTCGATCGCAATTGACATAACAGGTTTCCACATCAGCTATCATGACCAGACGAGCGGCGACCTGAAGTATGTCATGAAGTATGTCACCAACAGAGGAGACAGTACGTGGATTTTTTACAGACTGGATACAGACGAACATGTTGGGGCGTGTACCTCTATCGCAGTGGACCAAGTCACAGGCGAAGTCCACATCAGCTACTGGGCTGAGACGGACCGCGACTTGAAGTACGCATACGACACCGAGGTGATTCCTGAGTTCAGCTCTCCTGTAGTAGTCGTTGGGACCACTGTTGTGATGGCGGCTGTCTGCTTTGCCCTGAATCGACGGGAGAAAGGGGGATAGAGACCAAGGAGGAAAGGGGTTTGAGTCCGAGCGCATTACCCTCTGATTGAACCCGCATCGCGATTTGCTGGCTGGACCATGGTTCGGTTCCCATCGGGCCCGCACCTACGCATAGCCAGTATAATCAGCTCTGGCTCAATCAGGGGTTCTTTGCACTCGGACCATTCTGCCTTTCTGCGAATGCTCCGAGGACTTCGGAGTTCGCGGAGTCGGCGTCCTTCCTGCAGTAGCAGGTCTCGGTGGTTCGGGTTGACGAACGTCCTAGCATCAGGGAGACGGTTTCTATGGGGACTCCTCGGTTAGGGAGGATCGTTCGTGCCGCTGGTCCGACCATTAAGGGCGTCGCAGGGCAAGTGGAGCGGATACGGAGGCCTCGAAGCTTTGGTTTCCGCTCTGATTGAACTCGATTTCCGACATGCTGGCTCGGCAATGGTTCCGCGGCGTGGTCGTCCCTATCTGGAGCGTCTCGTCTCCGTCCCTTCCGGCTCCTCGTTGAAGCGCGCAGTTTGCCAGCTTCTGAACCTGCGCAGCCCAAGCGCGCCAAGGGCCATCAGAGCCACTACACCAAGGACGGCCGTCAAGAGGAGCGCCATCATTATGGCATCGAGCGCAGCGTCAGTTACTGCACCATCGTCCGGCGTGTCCGTGACGTAGATCGCATCCCACCCAGTCACGAGAGATATGTGGGAGTGTCCGTCGCTGTCCACGGCAATAGACGGATGAGAAAGGTAAGTTATCGAATCGTGGGCTTTGCTAGTCACGGCGCTTCCACCGACGCAAGTTGTGTGTCGGACTTCATTCCCCAATTCCTCGTCATCATAGACGTGGACCATGTGCAAGGTGCCTTCACTGTCTATTGCTAGGTCGAGGCCGAAGTTATTGTATTGCGAGCCGCTACCTACTCGCACCAGTTCTTCCCAGCCGCTGTCTCCCTTGGCGATAATTGAGATATCTCCACTATCTGACTCAAACAGGCCGATGAAAGGCAGATCGTCTTCAAGGACAATCTGCGGGAACCCAGAGCAGCTGAGGTTC
>JAFGHM010000056.1 GCA_016930135.1 Thermoplasmatota archaeon
CGATCCAGACCTACATCCCAGACCTGATACACAGGAAAGGTGACGACATGCTCCGGATCATCGTGTGTACGGACCGGTTCGGCCCGAGCATATCGTTCGGAATACGGGTGGCGAGGCTCAGCGACGGCAGTTGGGACGTGCTGGCGAACGGCACCATCTCGCACAGGGAGACCACGGTCGAGGTGCTCGTCGACCCCCTGATGTGCATCATGCGCAGGTTCGTGGAGGTGCACTGCAAGGGGCGCGCCTGGGGTATGGACATCCTCGTTCCGGAAGTCGAGCCTTACGACCTTGCTGAGGCGAGCACATCGGACATCCCAGGCATAGGCGCGTTCCTGTCGAACGTGCCGATACCTGTGCTCGGGCTCTCCGCTTCTGTGGAGGCCGGGATGAGGCTCAAGTACTCCCCGCCGTTCCCGACGGACGTGGTGGTGAACGAGTTCGAGCCCAATCCGAAGGGCGAGGACTCCGGTGAGGAGTGGGTGGAGCTCTATAACCCGCTCGCACAGCCAAGGTGCGTGGATGGGTGGCGCCTAGCCACGGTCCACGGCGGACAGAAAGAGATGGCGATATCCGGCACGATTCCCGCGAACGGTCTAATGGTGGTCACCTTCGCTGAGACCTCCATAGACAACGGCATCCCCGGCGACCCTTTCAACGACGGGGACGCGATCGTGCTCATCGACGCTGGGGGAGTTACGGTAGACACGACCCCTGTGCAGAGGGACAGCGCGAACGACGAGCGCACTTGGCAACGCACGTGGGACGGAGGCCCGAGGTGGGCATTCACGGCCGGTGGCAAAGGTGTCTCCAACGGTCCTCCCGTGATGCTCGCGTCCGGGGACTTCATCGCGAAGGCCCTCTTCGAGGCGCTGAAGCAGGCGTTCGTGGACACGCAGCTGCAAGAGGTGTCAGCCTCTCTGGACTTCGTGGCCATGTTCGCCAAGCGGGTCTTGAACAACCTCATAGAGAACCTACTAGGGCTCATCGGCGAGATCATTCACGAGGTCATCTTCTACGTCAAGGTCATGGTATCGGACGTGACGGGCTCGGGCAGTGTCGGGTTCAGGGCGTCCTTCGTCGTGACGGGAGAGGCGATCGTTGACCTTGTGAGGTGGCTCATATTCAACCTCGCGACCTTCATAGTCAACCTCGGCCGGGCGAACAACCCGATCGCCTACCCTGCATTCCCGACGAGCATCTTCTCGGGGCTCTTCCTCAGGTTCGAGCTGCTGTTCGAGGTCGGATTGCCGAGGATGGTGAGGGCGATCGGGGCCATCGGCCCTCTCGACCAGGAATACGCCTGTGCGGTGTCCATATCGCCCAACATACCCGCTCTGGGAAAGCTCGCGGGCAAGAGCTGGGGCAGCTGGTGCGTCGAGTTCGGGATCTACCTCGAGGGCGTCCCCCGGCAGTTCGCCAAGGGCATGCTCAGCAAGGGCGCGGGCGACGCGATCGACTTCTGGGTGGTCAAGGCGAGGGCCTACAGCGTGTGAGCCTCAGAAACAAATAAATGCACTTGACGCATCCATTGGACGATACGCAATGGCAATAGACCTCTCAGGCTTCCTAGACCAGCTGCTGGAGGAGGTCTGGTTCGAGCTCACCTTCCTGCTAGTCATCGCGCTCTTCGCCAGCTTCATATTCACCAGGTTCGGCCAGCCCAAGGTCATCGCGTACATAGTCATAGGCGTGGTCCTGGGATACTTCGGCATCATCAGGACCTCGGGGTCGGAGGCCGCGGGCTTCCCGGAGACGCTCGAGTTCCTGGCGCAGCTGGGGGCGATAATCCTCCTGTTCATGATCGGGCTGGAGTGCGACCTGAAGGAGATATACACGCGGCGGTCGATATCGATCGCCATCGGAGGCGTCCTCGTCCCCTGGGGCGGCGGGTTCCTGATCGCGCATCTGTTCGACTACGGGGCCGATGCCGTCTTCATAGGCGCGACCCTGGTAGCCACGAGCGTCGCCGTGACCGCGAGCGTGCTCAACGAGATAGGCCTGGTGGGCACGCAGGTGACCTACGCGATCGTGGGCGCTGCCGTCGTGGATGACATCTTGGGCATGGTCGTGCTCGCGATATCAGGCCGGACCACGGGCGGTATCGATATCCCGGAGATATCCTACATCATCCTCGTCGCCGCGCTGTTCGTCGTGGTCGGGGGTTGGCTGGGCTCGCACTTCCTGGTAAAGCTCGTTTTCAACATCCAGGTCTCGGGATACAGGAGGAGGATGCCCATGAGCGGGTTCGTGCTCGCCCTCGCGATAGCGTTCCTCTACGCGAACGTCGCGGAGATACTCGGGATCTCTGCGATCGTGGGGGCCTTCGTCGCCGGGACTGCGTTCTCCGGTTCCGTGCTCCGGGACGGCTTCCGGAAAGGCACGCAGTATCTTGAAGCGCTCTTCGTGCCGATATTCTTCGTCTCGCTCGGTGTGGTCGTTGACGTGAGGGCGATGTGGGACACCATATGGTTCGGCATCGTGCTCACCTTGGTCGCAGTTGCGACCAAGATAGTGGGCTGCGGGATCCCTGCATGGTTCACCGGCATGTCCAAGATGGACTCCCTGGCCGTGGGCATGGGCATGGTCCCAAGGCTGGAGATAGCGCTGGTGATAGCGTACTACGGGCTGTCGCAGGAGATAATCGGCCCGGACATATACTCGGTCGTCGTCTTCATGGGCCTGATGACGGCAGTCTTCACCCCTTCCGTGCTGAAGTGGATCCTGAAGCTCGGGGGACACAAAGTGGATCTCTGAGCTCGCGCCATCTACACGAGATCGATGTGTCAGCTGCCCGCGACCGCGTAGTGCTCGCTATGGTCCCTGTTGTGGGCGAACCGGCTGTTCTCGTCGGCGTCTGGGCCCTTCATCCCGAGCGCCAGCAGGAACGCTCTGCCGAATGCCATCGCGGCCTCCGTGTTGCCCTCGTCGAGCTCGTGGAGGAAAGCCCTACCCACGAGCAACGCAAAATCCTTGTTCGCCTCCATGCAGGACCTACTCAGTCTTAGAATATTCGACGCCAGGGGTTATATAGAGGGCAGGGGCGACAATCAGTCCTGATTCTCACGTATGAGAAGTCTCCGGGCGCGATTCTAGGCTACTCGATGAGCTCGGTCCCCTGCATATACGTCCGGAGCACATCCGGAACGGTCACCGTGCCGTCCCTGTTCTGGTAGTTCTCCAGCACGGCGGCCATCGTGCGAGGAAGCGCGATCCCCGAGCCGTTCAGGGTGTGGACGAACTCGCTCCTGAGGTGCGGCTCGCGTCTGAACTTGATCATGGCCCGTCTCGCCTGGAACTCCTTGAAGTTGCTGCAGGAGGACACCTCGAGCCACTGGTCCATGCCTGGAGCGTGGGCCTCGATGTCATAGGTCTTCGACGAGTGGAACCCCGTGCTGCCCGTGCACAGGAGCCTGACCCGGTATGGCAGCTTCAGGCCGCGCACGACCGCCTCGGCATCCCCCAGGAGGGCCTCGAGCTCCTGGAGCGATGTCTCCGGAAGGACGAACTTCACGAGCTCGACCTTGTTGAACTGGTGGACCCTCGCTATGCCCTTCGTCTCTATGTGCTTCCCCGCCTCCCGCCTGAAGGACGGCAGATATGCCGTGAGATTGATCGGGAGCTGGCGCGCGTCGAGTATCTCGTTCGCGAAAAGGTTGGTCACGGGCACCTCGGCCGTAGGGTTCAGCCAGAGGTCGTCCCTCTCGCACCAGTACATGTCGTCCTTCATCTTCGGCAGCGCAGCCGTGCCAACACAGCTCTTCCTGTTCGTGATCGCGGGAGGGAAGATCTCCCTGTAGCCCTGTGCGTGGTGCAGGTCGAGCATGAAATTGATCATCGCCCTCTCGAGCCTGGCACCGTCCCCCTTCAGCACGTAGAAGCCAGCTCCGGTGATCTTGATCCCCCGCTCGAAATCGATGATGTCCAGCTTCTCGCCGATCTCCCAGTGCGTCAGAGGCTTGAAGTCGAACTCCCTCTTCTCGCCCCAGTGCCTCGGGAAGGTGTCGCCCTCGTCCGCGTTCCCTATCGGCACGCTCGGGTCGGGCATGTTCGGTATGTTCAGGAGGCATTCGTCCCTCTCCGACTCGATCCCCCTCAGGGACACGTCGATGGCCCTGATGCGCTCAGCGACTGCCTTCATCTCCGTTATCTTGGCCTGTCTCTCCTCCTTCGGGAGCTTCGGGATCTCCTCGGAGACGTCGTTCCTCTTGTTCCTGAGAGCGTTGCCCTCCTCGGTGAGCGCGCGCCAATTCTTGTCGAGTTCGAGGAATCTCTCCAGGACCGATGTCTCATGGCGTCTGTTCTCGAACGCCTGTCGCACCAGCCCTTCGTTCTCCCTTATGAACCTCGCGTCCAACAACCCGGACCACGCTCACTTTTTTCTGCCAATCACATAGACGATATATAAAAGCTGGTCACAGCCAGCTCGCAAGGTCATTCCCTCGCAAGTACGACAGTCCTGCCTCTGACCTCGACAAGGAGCGATCCCGAGGCGTCCGCCAGCTTCCTGCCCGCGTCCTTCATGGGCACCTCGTAGGACTGCAGCACACGCGCCTTCACCAACTTCTTCTTCTCGAGCTGTTTCCTGAGCTCCTCCGCGACGGAGGGAGTAATCCCGTCCTTGCCCACGTGGACCGTGGCCGGAAGCGACTGGGCCTTTCCTCTGAGCTCCCTGATGCTTTTCTTGTCCGCGGGCTCACCTCCCCGGCCGAATCGGATATCTGCTTATGTGTCCGCAATCAAGGCAGGTCATCGAGACCCAGCCTCTGCCCGTGCGGACCCTGACGTTCTTCGGAGGCACGAAGAAGACCAGACACTCAGGGCAGTAGGTCCTCTTGTGGCCTGCGCGGACCTTATGCCTCTCGCCCATCCTAAGCGCGAGAGAGACATATCTGCGCGAGCGCCTGAAGTCTCCGAAGCGCGCCTCGTGCTCCGCGAGCTTGAACAGGCTCTCTATGCGCTCCTTGGCGATGTCCTTCGCGTCGCGCTTCCCCACATGTCTTCGGCCCATCGAGGCCGCCCATCTCATTACATGCCTATACTTCTTGTGAGATGAAGGCGCCTCGGGAGAGCGCAGTCCCGCATACCAGCGGATGCGTGCCAGGGTCTTCGCCCATCGATGTGCCATTGGCCTGCCACTCAGTGAGCTTTAAATACGACGACCATTATCTCCGCAAACCTGAGATAGGAACCGCGTCCGGTGGTGAAGATGTCCCGCAAGCCTGGAAGCATGTACAGAGAGATCAGAGGGCAGTCCTACTGCCGAAGGGAGTACATGGGGGGCGTCCCGGCCAACAGGATAACACAGTTCGAGCACGGCACCAAGGGCGATTATCCGGTCAGGATGACCCTCAAGGTGGTCGAGCAGTGCCAGATCAGGCACATCGCCCTCGAGGCTGCGCGCATATCCGCGAACAGGTTCCTCGCGAAGAAGGTCCCTCAGTCGGGCTATCATCTCAAGATCAGGGTCTTCCCACACAACGTGCTCAGGGAGAACAAGATCGCCACGGGTGCGGGTGCGGACCGTATCTCGGACGGCATGAGGCACGCGTTCGGTAAGCCGATCGGAACGGCTGCAAGGGTCAAGCGCGACCAGGACATAATGACCTTGGAGACGACCCAGGCGAACTTCAACACGGCGAAGCTCGCACTCAAGAGGGCGGCGATCAAGATACCTTCGCCCTGCTACATAGTGCTGGAGCGAGGCAGTCCGCCGGCCGCGTGATCCGCCGGGCGCCTGGGCGAATCCGCGCAATGTTTTTTAGTATCGGACTCTTTACTCCAACCGTCAGGCTGGCACAGGCGGGTCCAGTGGTTCCCGAGCCGATATGGAAGGCCGTCTTCACATGTACGACATCGACCTCACTAGCGCGATATCCGAGATCAAGAGGCTGAAGGCCAGGATCGTCGCGCTGCAGGTGCCTGAGGGACTGAAGAAGAGGGCCTATCAGTTCGCCGAGGACATCGAGAAGAATTCCAGTGCTGAGGTGCTGGTCGTCGCGGAACCGTGCTTCGGGGCCTGCGACATCCCCAGCTCGCTGTTCGATATGGTCGACGCGGTGGTCAACATCGGCCACTCCCCCATCCCGTCGTTGAAGTACGGAAAGCCCGTCATCTTCGTGGCCGCGCGTTCCAAGGTGCCCATAGTTGACCAGCTCAAGAAGTCCGTTGGCATGCTCCATGAGCCCGTGGGGGTCCTCGCGACTTCCCAGCACTTGACGCAGCTGGACGAGGTGATCGAGGGGCTCGAGAGCATGGGCATCAAGACGAAGATCTCGGAGGGGGACAGCAGGATCTCCCACGCAGGCGAGGTCCTTGGCTGCAACTTCACAGCCGCGACCGCGCTCGCCAAGGATGTCAACAGCTATCTGCTGATAGGCAGCGGGTCGTTCCACGCATTGGGTGTGCATCTGTCGACCGGGAAGAAGATCGTTGTGCTCGACCCCAACCTGGAAGAGCCGCGCGAGATCGACCAGATCAAGGACAAGATGCTCAGGCAGCGCCATGCGGTCATCGAGAGGGCGGAGAACGCGCGGATCTTCGGCATCATCGTGGGTGAGAAGATCGGGCAGAGGCGTATGAGGAGGGCGAAGGAGCTCAGGAAGCTTCTCAGGTGGAAGCGGAAGGACGCCGCCCTCATACTCATGGATAAGTTCGACCCCGAGAAGCTGCGCTCGCTGCCCTTCGACGCCTATGTCTCCACAGCCTGTCCGAGGATCGCAATCGACGATGTGGCCATGTATGACAAACCTCTTCTCACTCCTCAGGAGCTCGAGATAGTGCTGGGAGTGAGGGATTGGGAGAACTACACCTTCGACCAGATGACCGAGGACGAGATCTGAGGGAGGCTTCTGGTTGATGGACATCGATGTTCTTCTCGCGCGTGGGTGCAGTTCCGACATGAGGGTCGGCATCGGCCTTCCTGAGAGCGCGTTTGGGGCGACTCAGCGCAGGCTAAGATCTTCTGAATGTGGAATTCGGCTCGAGAGGTTCGGGGACGCGCGTGAGCTCGTTCGCTCGTTGAGATCAGAAGACCTGGACGCGGCCGTCAGAGGCACTCTGAGCTCATCGGCGGTGCTCACAGAGATCAGAGGCGCGTTCGGCATTGATGAGGTGATGCGGGCGGCGATCATGGGAGCCAGCAAGACCTTCGTCTTGGCCCCCGTGGGCATAGACGAGGGCATGGAGGCGTCCTCCAGGTTGCGCTTGGCAATGCACACGCTCAGGTACTTCGCAGGGGTCGGCTGGAGGCTGAGGGTCGGCGTGCTCTCGAAAGGCAGGCCCGAGGACCGCTCCAGAGGCTCCGAGATAGAGAGGAGCATTGACGACGGTGATTCGATTGCCGCAGCGCTGGCCGAGAAGGGATTCGAGGCCCGGCACTGCGGGATCCTGGTCGAGGAGGCGATCAAGGATTGCGACTTCGTCCTGTCTCCTGATGGCGTCTCAGGCAACCTCATGTTCAGGACATTGCACTTCGTCGGAGGCGCAAAGGCCTACGGGGCTCCCGTGGTTGATATCGAGAGGGTCTTCGTCGACACCTCAAGGGCCAAGGAGGATTTCTCGGAACCTATCATGCTGGCAGCTGCGCTGGCGGTCCATCCTCGCGCGCGTCAGGGACGGGCCTGAAGTTCAAATACTGCCCTGGACTATCCCGTCGTGCATGAGGCTGGAGATAAACGGTTGGTCGTCCAAGATAACATTCTCTGCCACTCACATAATCCCGATGCACAAGAAGTGCGGCCGGCTCCACGGTCACGACTATGCCATCAATGCAAAGATAACCGGCGACATCGGGCCCGACGGCGTGATCATGGACTTCATAAGCGTGAAGGAGTTCCTGAGAGGCATCGCGGCCGAGCTGGACCACAGGGTTCTGATTCCCAGGCGCGATCCCGGGGTCAAGGTCAACGGGGACTATGTGAGCTACAGGGTTGGCAACAACGACCTCCGTCTGCCTCTCTCGGACTGCATCCTCCTGGACATAGAGGTGGCGTCCGCGGAGACTCTCTCCGAGTTCGTGCTCAAACGGATGCTGGAGAAAGTCAGGTTTCCTGAGAATGTCAGGATGATCGAGATAGGCGTGGACGAGGGCCGTGGCCAGGGCGCCTGGACTTCGTCTGACCTCTGAGCGGGGTTGTGTTCGATGGCTGAGGCTGTGGTTCTTCTTTCCGGAGGTCTTGATTCGTCCACGGTGCTCGCCATCGCCAGGGAGCGCGGCTTCGAGATCACCGCTCTGACCTTCGACTACGGACAGAAGCACAGGCGCGAGGTGGACGGCGCCCGGAGGATAGCCGGGCATTTGAAGGTCAAAAAGCACATCGTAATGCCTCTGGACATCGGGCGATACGTCAGCACCGCTCTCACGACCGGATCGATGGAGATACCGCAGGGACGGACAAGGAACGAGATGTCCTCGGGGATACCGAGCACCTACGTCCCTTCGAGGAACACGGTCTTCCTCAGCATCGCTGCCTCCATAGCCGAGAGCGCGGGTGCCGAGGCTGTGTTCATAGCGGCGAACTCCGTGGATTTCAGCGGATACCCGGACTGCACTCCGGAGTTCCTGGAGGCGTTTCAGAAGGTGCTTGATGTCGGCACCAAGGCCGGCAAGGAGGGAAGGGGCATCAGGATAGAAGCGCCAATATTGCTCATGTCCAAGTCGCAGATCATAAGGGAGGCCGTGAGGCTCGGGGTGCCCCTTGAGCTGACCTGGAGCTGCTATCGGGGCGGGGCAAAGGCCTGCGGCAGGTGCGACTCGTGCCTACTGCGGTTGGAGGGCTTTTCGAAGGCGGGCATCGACGACCCGCTGGAGTACGAGGTGAGACGCTGAAGATATATTCGATATTCAAGTCGCTTCAGGGGGAGGGCTTGACGATCGGGGCGCCCACGGCCTTCATAAGGACCTCAGGGTGCCCGCTGAGATGCACCTACTGCGACACCCCACAGGCGTTCGAGCAGGGGGAGCAGATGGGAATAGATGCCATACTCGCCAAGGTGGCGAAGCTGGAGTGCCGGCACGTCTGCCTCACCGGGGGAGAGCCGCTGGCGCAGAAGGACTCAACCAAGCTCTTGGAGAGGCTGCTCGACCAGGGATACCACGTCGTGCTCGAAACGAACGGGGCGATGCCTCTGGACGAGATGCCCTGCGTGGAGAACCTGACGATCAGCATGGACATCAAGTGCCCGTCGTCAGGCGAGTCGGGCAAGATGATCTTCGAGAACATCGAGATCCTAGGGCCGACTGACCAGCTGAAGTTCATAGTCTCGGACGACGCCGACTATGAGTACGCCAAGGAGATCATCGCGAAGTACGAGCCGAAATGCGAGGTCATATTCACCCCGGTGGGGGGCAAAGAGATGAAGGGCCTCGCCGAGAAAGTCCTGAAGGACCGCCTGAACGCGAGAGTGCTTCCACAGCTGCACAAGTTCATCTGGGGCGACGAGGACAACCGGTGAACCGCCTAGCCCCTGAACACGGGGCGTCTGGAGAGCAGCCTCGGGAGCGGGAGCTTGCCCTCGGGATAGCCGGCCGAGAGCCTCTCGATCTCGGCCTTCAGCTGTTCGAGCGTCATCGCCTTCTGCTCCCCCGTCCGAAGACGCACGGGGTATCGGCTTGAAGCCCGCTCCTTCTCGCCGACGACTATGATCATGTTGATCCATTCCATCTCGGCGTTCCTGATCTTCTTGCCGACCTTGTCGTCCAAGTCGTCTATGTCCACCCGCGCGTCCAGCTGATCAGCGAACCGCTCGCAGTCCGCGACGAACTCCGAGCCCACCGGGATCAGTCTCACCTGGGTCGGCGACAGCCAGAACGGCAGAGCGGGCTTGTCGTGCTTGAGCGCCTCCTCGAGCAGAACGTATATCCATCTCTCTATCGATCCGATCGAGGAATGGCAGATGATACATCCCTTCTTCTTGCCGTCCGAGTCCGTGTATACGATGCCGTATCTCTCCGCGTCCTCGACGTCCAGCTGTACAGTGCTTAGCTGGACAGCGCCTCCGACAGCATCTATGCCCTGGAACTCGTGCTTCACGGCCCAGTAGTGCTTCATGGCGGAAATGACCTCGACCAGCGCCGGCCTCTTCGAGTGCCTCAGGAGCTCGAAGATGTTGTCCTTGTACTTGTCGTAGAACTCCTTCACGATCCTGAAGGCGACGGCGTACTCCACGCCTGTCGCGTCGGCGAGGTCGGCGTAGTTGCGGTACAGGTGAGCGTACTCCTTCCAACCTTCATCGAGGTCCTTGGTGAAGCAGTGTATGTCTGGCATGTGGAACGCTCTGAGCCTCTTCAGCCCCGTCAGTTCTCCGCGCTGCTCGAGCCTGAAGCTCTTCGAGAACTCGTAGATCCGGAGGGGAAGGTTCCTGTAGCTCAGTGTGGAGCCCTTGATCATCCTGAACAGACCGAAGTCGCCTGCGAACCTGAGCACGAACTCCCTCTTCTCCTCCGTCTTGAGGGTGTAGTGTCTTTCGTGGAATGACATCCCCTGGCTCCTGATGTCCGGCAGCGACCAGTCGTACATGATGGGGGTGTCGATCTGGACCGCCCCTATTCTCTCCAGCGCGATCCACTCGGCCCACTTCTCGAGGAGCTTGAAGATCAGGTGGCCTTTCGGGAACATCCTGAAGTGGCCTCTGTCGCTCGCCTCTTCGTAGTCCACGAGTTCGAGCCTCTGCATCGCCTTGATGGACGGTGGCTCCTCACCCTTGGTCCTGCCTATCTCCTCGGACAGGATGAATGCCTTCAGCGATGGATAGCCATCCAGGATCTTGGCCGAATCTATGTCCTCCATATCGATAGGTTGTTCCTCGCCCTCCGGTGTCAGGATATAGAACGAGCTCTGGATCTTGTCCACGACCTCCTCCCTGGTGACCTTCTTCTCAGCCACGAATTCCCTGGACAGCTCTGAGAGCGGGTGGCCCTTGCACTTGATTTCGAAGCCCTTGTACCACCCGAATGGCGACCTGTGCACCTCGATGCCCTTTGCGGCGATCGCAGCCTCGGTGGCCTTGAGCACATCCACCGCCAGCTTCGGTCCGGCGAGGTTCGAGCTCAGGTGCGCGTATGGGTAGAGCACGAGCCTCTCGGCATTCACCTTCGAGAACACCTCGGCGAAGTCATTCGCTGCCACCTGGGATATACCCTGGACATCCTCGTCTGAGCCCTCGATGGTGGAGAATGCCACGAGTGCCTCAGTGAAGGATTGCCTCCTCTCGAACTTCTCGGGAAGTGGTTCCGCCATCTTCGTGGGGTCCTTGACCTCGTATTCGAACCTGTCTGCATGGATGAGCAGTACCCTCATGATGCTCGGGCGTCGAAATGGCGGGGGGAATATTAAAGCAATGCACGGAGCCCGTCTGGATTCAGCTGTCACGGACGCAGCGAAATGTACTTCAGGGCTGTCGTTGGATACGGGTGCGGGCATCGCGGGAAACGGGCGTTGTCGGACGGGTTGGATTGAACGTGGACGAGGCCAAAGCTGATGTGGGCAGACCTGTGAAGAGGAGGGCGAAGCGAGACCCTCAGCCGGCGCCCGAACAGGACAAGTGCAAGGAGCCCCTTCCCAGGGCGGTCTGCGTGTCGCTGCCCCATGAGGGAAGGCCGGTCAGGATCCTGGGCAACTCCCCCAGCGAGTTCATCTCGACCCTGCAGAACTCCGTGGTCGCCTGGCTCAACTTCCCGGTTTGCGACCTTGAGAAGGAAGGTTCCGCGATAGCCACGGTCCTCGGCTTCAGCGCATCGCTCGTGCCCGATGTGCTGAAAGGCTATCATGCGGCCTTCGAAGACCGGGAGACCGAGCTCGGGATCATGGTCCCCGCAGTCAAGATCACCGGGCTGAACATCGAGTCCTACCCTCTGCTCATACTGGTCAGGAAGGATCTCGTAGTGACGATACACAGCGAGGAGGTCGTTCGGCTCGTCCAGTTCGCGAGATATGCCGATACATTCATGCGCAAGCTCCCTGCGTCCATGATCCTCCAGGACAAGCTCATCATGCTCCTTGTGAGGGTTCTCGATGAGAACAATTCCAGGAACTTCGAATACCTCAGGGAGATCGAAGAGCAGGGAGACCATCTCAGCCAGATGCTGCTGGACACGACGAAGGCGAGGCTGGAGATAGGCAAGCAGATATACGACCTGAAGCACACGCTCATCACCTACCTCAACACGCTGTGGCGGACTCTGGAAGTCCTACATTCGCTCAGATACGGAGATGCCGTGCTGATCTCCGACAACCCAAAGATGCTCGCCAGGGTGGGGCTCCTCGTGGAAGATGTGAACAGGCAGATATCCCTCAGCGAGCACATGTCAGAGGTGCTGGCCTCCGGCCTCGAGGTCCTCCAGGCCCTGTACAACAACCAGCTCCAGGTGCTGAACAACAGGATGGCGCTGACGATGACTTGGCTTACGATCCTGGGCACAGCTGTCCTGGTCCCGAACACGCTCGCCACCATATTCGGCTCTCTTCTGGGGCTCGATTCGCAGACTCTGCTCTGGTATCTCATCATACTCGTGGTGACCACGGTCGAGGCCACGTATCTGGCATATTGGTGGGTGAAGAAGAAGGTGAACCTTCCGAGGGGTCCGGAGCCCACCTAGGCCGAGTCCTCCTCCGAGACTGGACGGGAAACAGTTTTACCCGCGTGCCGCGATAACCGCCTCTGAGGGTTGGACTTGAAGGAGTTCGACGTCTATGTGCAGAACAGGCCTGGCGAGCTGGCCAAGGTCTGCGAGATACTTGGCGGCCAAGGCGTGAACATCAAGGCAATCGCGAGCGAGCGCGGTGGGAACCGTCCCCTGATACGGGTCGTGACAGATGACGAGGCCACCGCCAAGTCCGCTCTGTCCAGAAGCGGCATCGCTTTCGACCAGCGCGAGGTCATATCTGTCAGGATGCTGGACAGGCCCGGCGAGCTGGGCAAGATTGCCCGCAAGCTGGCCAGGGGCATGGTCAATGTGGAGTCTATCTACATACTTGGCAAGGAGGGGGGGACGACCGATATTGCGCTGACCGTCGACGATCCCAAGAAGGCCTCCAGCCTGATGAAGTGACCTTGCTGGCACCGACCCCTCAATCCAGACTCTTTCCTCTCTTGACCAGGATCTCCTCGAGCAGGTTCCTGGCTTCTCTTACCTTCGCCAGCTCGTCATGGGTCAGGTCGAGCCTGAGGAGGTGTGACCACACTTTCGACAATGAGTGGTAGGATTCCCTGATCAATTCGATGTCCTCTTCTGTCTGGGTGCTGGAAGGAGGTTTCACCTCGTCGACTGGCCTGTAGAACACGTTCCTGCCCACCTTGGTCCTGGTCAGGGCGCCCTTCTTCTCGAGTTTCTGGAGTGCCTGGGTCGCCCCGGATTGGGTGATTCCCAACTCCGACGCCACCAATGTCGGCGAGTGTATGCCCTTTCTCAGCACCTCTAGTATCTGCTTCTCCCTTGCCGTCAACATGGTGTTCAGCATCCATTAGTCATTCATAAGCAAGTGCTAATGTTTGCTAATATGTGCTTATGAATTGCGTTATGGCTGGCTAATAGCTTCCAGCAATATAGATGTTGTTGCGCGTCTTCTGGCTCGTTCAGAAGACTGCGCTTCACCTTTGCGACAGAGGTCAGCTTATGCTTCCCGCCTCGGTCAGAACCAGCAATCGATTCGCAGAGGCAGTCCGTAGCAAGTCGCCTTGACGGGAGGATTCGCTCAATCCAAAAGAAGGAGGCCAGTCCATCTCACACTGCCGTTCGATGAGAATTCCAGCGGCAGGCCTGCCTTCCTGGAGGTCTTGATCACATCAATTCCTAAAGCCTGCATGGACGGCCTGGCCTTGAACGGATGCCTGCACCCGCCAGGGTCGTGACGCCCCACGCATTCCTCGCACAACAGGCATTCACTTCCGATGAGGCCGGCTGCCAAGTAGAAGCCCTTCCCGAAGGCCAGTGCCTCCAGGTTGTTGATGATCGCGTGAAGCCTATTCTCCGCCACATTCCCGCCTTTTGTCCGCTCAGAGCGTCCAGCCGTCTTCCCGTCGAGCCTCCCTTTCGGTCTGTCGGCCAGATCCACATCAGATTCCAGCTGGACCAGTATCGCCCGGTGATAGGAGTCGACGATCTTCCTGAAGGCGCTCGGGGATGGGAGGTCTGGCGGGCACATGAGGTGCCTGCCGTAGTTGTGGCAGAGAGGGACGAGGCACTTGAACCGCACACGCTCGTCCACGAAGATGTCTCGGGCCGAGATGGCCTTCGCATCGGTCGCCCCGAGTCTCTTGGCCTCCTTGATGAGAGCTGATATCCTCAGGTCTGATTTCGCCAAACACCGCACCAAGCCTGCAGACTATATGTCGACGGCCAATCCAACTCGCGCCTATTCGGACTCGCGCTCTTCGTCCTTTGCCTGCTGGCTCTCTCGGACCGCCTCGAGGAGCTCCTGCGTCTCCATCATCTTCTTCTTGGAGATCGAGCCTGGGATCAGGAGGTCCATGAACTTCTCGAAGTATCTCTTCTCGATGAGTATCTCCTCGCGGCTGACCTCCAGCCCAGCAACCTCCGTGAGCGCCTCCGTCCCCAGGCCGAAAGACCTCGCCCTCAGGCTCGCGAGATCCTTCTCGAGTTTCTTCTCCTGGTTCTCCAGGACCTTCCCCATCCTCTCGAGGGCTAGGTCCTTGAGCATCTTTTCCATCACGGCTATCTGCTCCTCCCTCGTCTTCTTCGAGAGGAGCATCTTGGCCGCCTCGTACTTGAAGTCCAGGCGGGCGCCAGCATGGTCCTCGTCCGTCCTGGATATCCATATCAGAGGATGCTCAGGGGCGTTGAAGGTCACCTTCTCGGGCACCAAGGAGTCGGCCGAGATCTTGATGGCAGGGTCTCCCGAGGAGTGGTAGATCGCATAGAAGCTCATCCTCTCCAGGAAGTTGATCTCCAGGAAGTCCTTCCTGTTCTTTTCCACGACCGTCGGGTTCTCCTTCACGGCCTCCTCGAGGATCGACATCGGCGTCGAGTCGGGCTTCTTGTCACCGATGTACCTGGATATCCCCATGATGCACTTCAGAGGCTCGAAGGACCGCGTTAGCCAGAAGGATGGCGGGAAGGCGGTCCAGGACTTCTTCCTCTCATCGTCCTTTCTGGTCTTCAGCTTGGAGAAGCTGAATGTCGAGAACTGATAGCGTATGCTCCCGTCCTCCCGTTCCAGGATACCAGCCGGGATGCCCTCCTTCGCGACGATCCTGTCGGCCCAGAAGCCGAGGTCTGAGCGCAGCTTCGGCCTCGTCATCGGCCCCTTCGAGGCCAGGTGGTTGAGTATCTCTCGCCTTGTGGGTGTGATGAGCCAGCTGAGCCAGAGCACAAGCGATTTCGGCGTGTCGATGTAGGGCACGGGCAGGATCGTGTGATCTGCAGCTGTCCCCCAGCCCGGGAGGACCGCCTGCCCAGGAGTGTGCGAGAGCGATTTGTCGAGGAAAGCCGATACGGCCACCTCGTCCGTCTTCTCGAATGGCTCCCTAATGGGCGCCGGCTCGATCCTCAGATCGGAGTTGAGGAAGTAGTAGTTCTGCCTCTTCGAGGTCAAGGGGACGAGCACGCCGCAGTCGACGCCCTTTGCGAGAAGGGTCCTCATCTGGACGTCGCTCTTGTCCTTCAGCTGCCTCGTCTGGGCGCTCAGCGACAGCCTCCTCATGGAGTCCGTCAACGGATTCTTCTCGATCTCACGCCTGGTCAACGGTTGCTTGTGCAGGAGGGCGTACACGACCGCCCTCGAAACGTTGTTCGTGAGGAACTCTCCGACCTCCAGAGCCTTCTCCTTCTGAAGCGGCAAAACCTGCGTCATCCCATCCACCTAAGTGTTCTGATTTGCTTCAAATCGATTTATATCTACTTATAACTATGCCTTAATGGCGCATCGGGAACAGGGCAAAGGCCCCGGTCTTCGCCGTTGAGGAGGACCGGCAGGAGAGGGCTACTTCCTCTTGAGATCCGAGACCACAGCCTCTCCCATCTGCGCAGTAGTCGACTTCCCGCCCATGTCCGGCGTTCTCGTGTCCCCTCTTCGGAGAACCGACTTGACCGCTTCCTCGAGATCCGTTGCCGCCTTCTCATGGCCAAGCGTTTCGAGCATCAGCGCGACCGATAGCATCGCGCCTATCGGGTTGGCCATCCCCTTCCCGGCTATGTCCGGTGCAGAGCCATGAACGGGTTCGAACATGCTCACGCCCGCAGGGTTGATGTTGCCGGACGGGGCGAGCCCAAGGCCACCCTGGAGCGCGGCGCCAAGGTCTGTCAGGATGTCTCCGAACATGTTAGGGGTAACGAGCACCTTGAAGCGCTCGGGGTTCCTCACCATGTGCAGCGCGACCGCATCCACGTACTGGAACTCCTTGGCGACGGCGTGCTTCGCGGATACCTCCTCGACCATCTCCCTCCAGAGGCCGTAGGCCTCGGTGAGTACATTCGCCTTGTCGACCGCCGTCACGAGACCCAGGCCCTTCCTCTCTGCCAGCTGGAAGGCGAACTCTATCACCCTCCTAGCCCCGGTTTTGGAGACGACGCCCATCTGGTAGGCGAGGTCGTCCTCGTCCTCGAGCTCCACTCCCACATCGAACTTCGCCTCGTAGGCGCGTCTCTTCAGGTCGAACGAGTTGCTCGAGAGCCCCTTCTTGACCCTCGCGCCGATGCCGACATAGAAATCCTCGGTGTTCTCCCTCACGAAGGTCATGTCGATCCTCTTGGAGTCGGCCAGCGGAGAGGGCACGCCCTCGTAGAGCTTGACCGGCCTCAGGTTCACATATTGGTCGAAGTGGAACCTGAGCCTCAGGAGCACGCCCTTCTCGAGCAGTCCTGGTTTGACCCTAGGGTCGCCCATCGCACCAAGAAGTATGGCGTTCTTCTTCGAGAGCCTCTGGAGAGTCTCCTCCGATAGCACCTCCCCCGTGTCGAGATAGTGCGCAGTGCCCAGCGGGAACTCCTCGTATTCGAACTCGAGGCCGTGCATCTCCGATACGATGTCAAGGGCTTTCCTGGCCTCTCGTATGACCTCGGGACCGATGCCGTCTCCTGGTATCACTCCTATCTTCTGCAACCCAACATCTCCTTGGTGTATGGAATGAGACCGCCCTTCTCGACAACCATCATCACGAAAGGCGGATACGAAGCGAAGGATCCGCTCTCACCCGTCGATTCGTTCCTGAGGGACCCGTTCGAGAGGTCCACGACCATGACTTCGCCATCCTTCGCCTTGAGGCGCGCCTCGATGACCGGAAGGCCGATGTTGATCGCGTTCCTGAAGAATATCCGGGCGAAGGACTCGGCGACCACGCACGAGATCCCCGCTCCCATGAGCGCCCTGGGCGCGTGCTCCCGGCTAGAGCCGCAGCCGAAGTTGCGCCCCGCGACGACGATGTCCTCTCTCGCGACCCCCTTGGCGAACTCCGGCCTGGCCTTCTCGAACGCATGCTTGGCCAGCTCCCGGTTGTCCATAGTGACGAGGTACTCCGCTGGGATTATCTGGTCGGTGTCGACGTTGTCCCCGAATGTCCAGGCTCTCCCCCTGAGCACGCCCTTCACCGTGCCACCTCCGACGGGTCTGCTATGCGTCCCTTGATCGCACTGGCCGCAACGACGGCAGGACTGGCAAGGTAGACTTCGGAGTCCCTCGCGCCCATCCTGCCTACGAAGTTGCGGTTGGTGCTGCTGACGCACCTCTCTCCTGGTGCGAGCACGCCCATGTAGCCTCCGAGGCACGCGCCGCATGTGGGTCCGGATATGTACGCCCCGGCATCGGAGAACACCTTCATCAGGCCCTCCTTGACCGCTCTGTCGAAGACGTCCTTTGTTGCCGGCACGACTATCATCCTGACGCCCTTGCGTATCCTCCTTCCCCTGAGCAGCCTCGCGGCCACCCTGAGGTCCTCTATGCGTCCGTTCGTGCACGACCCGAGGTAGGCCTGGTCTATGGGCACGCTCACTTCGCTGGCAGGTACGACGTTGCTGGGCAAGTAGGGCTTCGCCACCATGGGAACGATATCGCTTCCGTCGTACTCTCTGACGTCCGCGTAGGTGGCATCTCGGTCCGCGAAGACGGCCTTATACCTCCCCCTGACCCTGTCCTCGAGATAGGAGTCCACCTTCTTGTCGGGCGGGATGATGCACGCTTTCGCACCTGCCTCGATGCCCATGTTCGAGATCGTGATTCTGTCAGAGACCGCCAGGGAGGATATGGAGCTGCCCTCGACCTCCATGGAAGCGTACCTCGCCCCCTCCACCCCGATGTCCCCTATGATCGTGAGTATGATGTCCTTTCCAGAAACGTGCTTCCCCAGCCTGCCGTCCACCACGAACCTCATGGATTCGGGCACCTTGAACCAGAGCACGCCCCGCGCGAAGACCGTCGCAGCCTCCGTGCTCCCGATGCCGGCGGCGAAGGCTCCTAGCGCGCCGTACGAGCATGTGTGCGAGTCCGCCCCTACGATCAGCCTTCCAGGTGCGACGAAGCCCCTCTCTATCATGAGCTGGTGACACACACCGCCATCGCCGACTTCGAAGTAGTTCTTCACCTTGTGCTTACTGGCGAAGTCGCGCATCTTCTTCGCCTGGATGGCCGAAGCGACGTCCTTGTTGGGCACATAGTGGTCGGGTATCAGGACGACCTTGTTCCTCTTGATGGGGGAGCAGAGGCCGTCGAACTCGTCGAACGCCGCCGGGCCGGTGATGTCATTGACCATCACGTAGTCGACCTCGGCCTCGACAATCTCTCCAGCACTCACGCTCTTCTTGGCCTTGGCTGACAGAATCTTCTCGGCTAATGTCCTTCCCAAAGAGCACACCTCGTCCGATGACCGCCCGTATCTCAGTAGGCCTTCTTGTTTGTCCCGCCGTTCGAGGCGCTGAGCTTCCGCGCCCAAAGCCTGTTGAGTCCCTCGACCATGGCGTCCACGCTCGTGGTGACTATGTCCGAGCCGACGCTCTTCCCGAGCGAGAGCAGCTGGGCGTCCTCGCTGTCGCCGAGCTTCACGGTCACCTCGCAGAGCGCGTTCGAGCCACCCGTGATGGCCTCGAGCCTGAACTC
Source organism: Thermoplasmatota archaeon (assembly GCA_016930135.1). Classification (GTDB taxonomy): domain Archaea; phylum Thermoplasmatota; class Thermoplasmata; order UBA10834; family UBA10834; genus COMBO-56-21. The sequence continues at coordinate 19,047 of JAFGHM010000056.1, forward strand.
CTTGAGGACGATGTTCTTCGACACGGCCGTCCTCATGGCGCTCATGCTAGCGTCTATGGGACCGACGCCCGTCTCGGACGACCTTCTCGTCTCACCGTCTATGCTCAGGACGACCGTAGCGGTCGGGGTGAAGTTGAGGCCCGTGAAGACCGTGAACTCCTCCAGCCTGATCGCGGGCTCGTCCTCCTGGCCTATCACGTCGTAGGCGACGGCCAGCAGCTCGGCATCGTCCAGCTTCTTGCCGGATTCGGCCCATTTCTTGACCCGTGTGACGACCTCCTTCATCTGGTCGCGGTTCAGCTCGAGCCCGTACTCCTTCAGCTTGTTGTCGACCGCGTGCACGCCCGAGTGCTTCCCGACCACGAAGGTCCTCTCCTTGCCGACAAGCTCGGGACGCATCGGCTCGTATGTCGAGGACTCGCTCAGGACGCCGTGGACGTGTATACCCGCCTCGTGCGAGAACGCGTTCTCGCCCACTATCGCCTTGTTCGGCTGCACGGCGATTCCAGTGAGCTGCGAGACGAGCCTGGAGACGAACGCCATCTTGCGCGAGTTGATGTTGGTCTTCACGTTGTAGAACGCCTCGAGCCCCATGACGACCTCCTCGAGGGCGGCGTTGCCCGCCCTCTCTCCAAGGCCGTTGATGGTGCAGTGTATCTCCTCTGCGCCTCCGAGCACCCCTGCGAGTGAATTGGCCACTGAGAGCCCGAAGTCGTCATGACAGTGGACCGCAAGGGGCACCTTGATGGTCTTCTTGATCTCAGCGACGAACTGCTGCATTGCATGTGGGGTCATCACGCCGACCGTGTCCGGGATGTCTATCCTGTCCGTTCCAGCCTCCTCGACCGCCCTGTGGACCACACTGAGGTATCCGAGGTCTGTCCTGGTGCCGTCCTCGCAGCTGAACTCGACCACGAGCCCGTGGTCCTTGGCGTACTGCACTGCGGCAGATGCCTTGTCCCTCGCCTCATCCTGGGTGAGCTTCAGCTTCTTCTCGAGGTGCACCTTCGAGGTCGCCAGGAATATGTGGACCGAATCGACGTCCGCCTTCAGGGCGGCGTCTATGTCCGCCGGGTTGGCCCTGCACAGGCCGCATATCTCCGCCTTCAGGCCAGCTCCGGCTATCTTCTTCACAGCCTCGGCTTCGCCCTCGGAGTTGATGGGGAAGCCCCCCTCGATTATGTCCACCCCCAGCTCGTCCAGGGCCTGGGCGATCTTCACCTTGTCGTCGCTCGACAAGGCCACGTTCGGTGTCTGCTCCCCGTCCCTCAGGGTCGTGTCCAGGATCTTGACCCTCTCGGGCATCCTGGTCGCCCTGAATATCTGCATGTTGTATTCGCTGACGAAGAGCCCCCTGTCCGGTATCCTGAAGGCTGGTTCCGCCGTATCTGCGGCACTCTCACTCGGAGTTTGTGTTGGCATGCCAAAACGCTCCCAAAAATCCAACACTGAGCGTTCAGGCTAGGAGAAGCAGCCCCAAGGGCAGAATAATCAGCTCGTTGCTCTTGTTGGCCATTCCTAGCCTCCTCGTTCAGTGGGCGCACGCATGTCTCAGCGTGTCAATACTCCTCATGGCCTCGCGTGATATAAACTTTTGCGGCATTGGGCCAGCTGGCCTATCGTGCAGGGTGGTGGACAGATGTGTACACCGACCGTGTCCGTCCGCCGTGAGAAGGTTAGAAATACCTTGTTTCGGGTACGGCGCGTGATACGCTTGAGCAAGGATGTGCTCGTCGGATTCCAGGGTGTTCGAGGCGCCTACTCGGAGGATGCGTGCTTCAAGTACTTCGGGAAGGACATCAAGACACTCCCGTTGCCGGACTTCAGCTCGGTGTTCGAGGCAGTCGAGAAGGACAAGGTGACGCATGCTGTCGTACCGATCGAGAACTCGACCGAGGGGAGCGTCGCGCAGGTGAACGACCTGCTGCTGGATCATGACCTCTCCATCTCGGGGGAGGTAATAGTCCCGGTCAAGCATGCACTCCTGGCTTATGACGACGCGACCGTTGACACGATCCGCGAGGTCCTCAGCCACCCACAGGCTCTCGGCCAGTGCAGGAAGTTCCTCTCGAACCATCCGGGATGGCGTCTGACCCCGGCATACGACACTGCGGGGAGTGCGGGCATAGTCTCGGAGGCGAAGAGAGTTGATCTCGCGGCCATAGCCAGCGTGAGGGCCGCCGGTGTATACGGCCTCAAGGTGCTCAAGGAGGACATCCAGAGCGAGACGGAGAACTACACGCGCTTCTTCGTCCTCGAGAAGAACCCGAGTCCTGTCCAAGGGGCAGACAAGACCTCGATGGTCTTCGCAGCGAAGAACGTGCCGGGCGCGCTTCACAGGTGCCTGGGCGAGTTCGCATCGAGGAATGTCAACTTGACCAAGCTCGAGTCGAGGCCGAGGAGGAGCAAGCCCTGGGTATACGTCTTCTACGCGGACTTCGAGGGCAGCATAGACGAGCCGAACTGCCATGCCGCGATCGGAGGGCTGATCAAGACCGCCGCCTTCGTGAAGATACTAGGTTCGTACAAGAAGGCCACACCCTGAGATGCCTGCCTCAAGAACGACTAGACGGCCTTCGGTACAATCGGTTAGTGTCTTTTCTGCTCCATGTTTCCGCCGCGATTAGAGCGCCTATTCGAAAGCGGCCGCGACCATCGACTCGCGCTTCAGCTCCTCGATGCCCTCGGCTCCTCTGACCACTGTCCTGTCCCTCTCGAGGAGCGCGAGATCCTTCGTGTCGAACGCCTTCGGGTCAATCGTCACCAGCAGGCGCGCTCTTGAGATCCATGCGGTCTCGTTGAGCGCGTCCAGGAGTTTCAGGACCTTCCTGAAGCCGTTGTGCGTGACCAGGTATTCCACACCCTCCAGCAACACGATGCTGTTGAGGTTCGCCTCCATGAATCTCGTCATCGTATCCGTGAGCACCGTCAAGCTCGTGGGTGCGATCTTCCGGTCTCCAGGGGTCTCCGTCAGCCACATCGTCGGCGTGACCTGCAGGTTGTACTTCAGCCTCACATTGTCGGGGAACTCCCTCGTCACGACGAGTCCGTTGGGGATGAGGAACTCGAGCGTGGCCTTGGCTGATCCCTCCTCGGGAGGCAGCTTCGCGTCGGGCCTGAGCGGGAGGGTGCACAGCTCGGAGAACAGAGAGAACGTCAGGTCGGGTCTCGAATCGCATATCAGGTAGACCCCCCTCGGTATGTCGAAAGCCCTGAAGCCGTCCCTCCTCAGGGTCTCCGTCTCTGGGCTGACCACGAGCCCCAGGAAGCCGGCGCTTTGGACCGAGCGGGCAATCACAATGAACAGGACCAGGATGACCCAAGAATACGGATTGGCATCGTGGAAGTTCAGGACCTTCTCGGGGACGATGTCGAGCGCGAACTCCGCCGCCGGGATGCCCATCCATGCGGTCGCGAGCAACATCATGTTGAGCTTGCCCTCGCGGCTGAGATGCCTGAGCGTGCCACGCATGGTGGCTAGCACGGGCGCAAGCAGGTCGAACGCCATGGAGATCATCAGATAAGCTGCTATGACGAGCAGCAGTCTGTCCGTGGCCAGAGATTCCCGGCCTATGTGTTCGGTCCCCGCATACCAGAGGATCAGTGTCGCGGCGCCCGTCAAGCCCCAGAGCGTTATGAAATTGGCAGGTTCCCTGCGGAACCAACTCATGAAATCGGCTCGCGAAGTGAGCCCTGGGTACAGGGCAATGAGGCTGACCAAGACGGTCGAGAGCCATATCATGAACACGACGAAGACGACTCCGATCAGATCGTTCGAGTCCTCGAACTCCCCCGATGACAGGCTGGCCGCAAGTTCCGAACATAACAGCACGACTAAGGCCGCCACAGCGAGGACGAGCACGAGTCCACGCACGACCTTGAAGAACTGTGCGCGATTGCGGTACGCTCGCACAGCCACGAATCCGGCGACGAGGAGCCCCAGCAGAACGGGCAGGACTTCGAATACGAAAAGGATTGGATCCAACGGTATTTCCTCCCGGGCCGGCCTCCCACAGGTCAAACACATTGCTGTCCAAAAACCTTTGCCGGGGGCCAGCCTGGGCCACGGCACCTGCCTCGGAGGCTACTGCTCCTCGCCCATGACCGCGCCGAAGCTCGCAGAACCGACCTGGTCTCTGTAACGCCTGAGGTATCCAGACACCATGCTCTTGGGCATCTTCCTTTCCTTCAGCCGAGCCTTGATCTCCTTCTGAGACAGCAGCACCTCGATCTCCCGGCCGTCAAGGTCGATCCTGATGATGTCCTTATCTCTCACGGCAGCCAGAGCGCCACCGACATAGGCTTCGGGTGAGATATGGCCTATGGAGAGGCCGTGCGTGCCCCCAGAGAACCTTCCGTCCGTGATCAGCGCGACCGAATCCCCGAGGCCCATGCCCGCCATTATCGAGGTGGGTCCGAGCATCTCGGGCATGCCTGGTGCGCCCTTCGGTCCCTGGTATCTGATGACCACGGCGTATCCGGCCTTGATCTTCCCCCCGAGCATCGCGTCGGTCGCCGATGCCTCTGTGTCAAAGACTCTCGCCGGCCCCTCGAACCTCCTCATGGCCGGCACGACCGCCGATTGCTTCACAACGCAACCCTCTTCTGCGAGGTTTCCACGTAGGACTGCGATCCCGCCCTCGTCGTGATAGGCGTTCTCAAGGTCACGGATCACATCTGGATCCTTGACCTTCGTAGACTTGGCGATGTCTGTGATGTCCCTGCCGTCGACCGTTCCCGCTGACTTGAGCTTCGGCGCAAGCCGCGAGAGGACAGCCGGGATGCCCCCAGCGGTGTCCAGGTCGATCATGAAGTGCTCTCCTCCAGGCTTGAGGGCCACGATGTGCTTCGTGTCCCTCGATATCCTATCGAACATGCCGAGTTCGAGCGGTACGCCGAACTCACGGGCTATCGCGAGCATGTGCAGGCAGGTGTTGGTCGAACCACCTATGGCGTTGTCGACGCGCAGCGCGTTCTCGAAGCTCGCTTTGGTGACGAACTCCCTCGGCTTCCTTCCCTCTCGAACCAGCTTCACCGCGAGCGAGCCGCTCTTGCGTGCGATCTCCAGTTTCTCCTTGGAGACGGCATGCGATGAGGCGCAGCCCGTCACGCTCAGGCCCAGCGCCTCTGTCAAACAAGCCATCGTGTTCGCGGTGAAGAGTCCCGAGCATGACCCCGGCCCGGGACATGCTCTGTGCTCGATCTCGTCGAAATCGGTTTGAGATATCTTCCCTGCTGTTAGCTCTCCGACCGCTTCGAATATGGATATCACATCGAGCCTCTTGTCCTTGTACACCCCAGGCATCATTGGCCCGCCCGTGACCATCACGCATGGGACGTTGATCCGTCCAGCGGCCATGAGCATCCCAGGTGTAATCTTGTCGCAGTTCGTAACGCCCACCCAGCCATCGGCCAGATGCGATTCGACCATCGCCTCGACGGCGTCTGCGATGATCTCCCGCGACGGCAATGAATACCTCATGCCGTCGAGTCCCATCGCAACGCCGTCACATATCCCAGGAACGCCGAACTCGTAGGGCATCCCTCCGGCCTCCTCTATGCCTCTCTTGACCTCAGCCGTTATCTTGTCCAAGTGGATATGTCCGGGCACGATGGTGTTGAACGAATTCGCAATGGCTATGAGTGGCTTGTCGAAATCCTCGTCATGCATGCCGAGCGCGCGGAGCAGCCCCCTCGCTGCCGCTCTCGACTGCCCCTTCTTCATCGCATCGCTTCTCAGCGGCTGTTCCGCGGTCGCTTTCGACAAGCTCAATCACCAAGCCCGAAATCGCTGTGCAGCGCCTCGATCGCCTTCTTCGCGTCGGCCTTCTTGACTATGAACGAGATGTTCAGCTCGGACGAGCCCTGGGCGATCGCTCGTATGTTGATCTCCCCCTTGGCCATGGTACCGAAGACACGGGCAGCCACTCCGGGCGTGCCCCTCATCCCTGCGCCTATGACTGCCACGATGCTCAGTCCGTCTTCTACGGACACCTCGCGCACCTGCTTCGTGCCCAGCAGAGAGAGTTCCAGTGCGTTCTGCGCCTTCGCGCCGCCCGCTTTGGGGACCGCGAGCGTGATGTTCTCCTCAGAGGAGCTCTGCGATATCATCAGCACGTCGACCTCCTCGTCGGTGAGTATCTGGAGCACTTTGGCGGCCAGCCTGGGCGTGCCAACCATGCTCGCACCGCTGACCGTGATGAGGCTGACATCACCTATGTTGGAGATCGCCTTCACGACATCTTTGGACTTGATCTTGACCTCGCTCTCTATGGCGGTCCCCTTCCCGTCCTGATTTCTCAGCGCCTTCACCCTGAACGGTATCTTGTACTTCGAGGCGCACTCCAGCGCCTTCGGGTGAACGACCTCAGCTCCGAAGTGCGCCAGCTCCATCGCCTCGGCGAAGGAGATGACCTCGATCATCCTTGCCGACTTGACCATCTTGGGGTTAGCGGTCATGAGGCCGTCCACCTCCTTCCAGACCCAGACCTCGTCAACCTTGAGCGCAGCCCCGATTATCGACGCAGTGTAGTCGGAGCCGCCTCTGCCCAGAGTGGTCTGGACGCCGTCTTGGGTCGACGCTACGAACCCGCTCACGACCGGTATGGTGCCCTCGTTGAGGAGGGGCTCCAGCGTTTGTCTCACTTGGTGAGCTGTCACGTTCATCAGCGGACCGGCGTCCCCGTACCTGTCGTCGGTCACAATGCCTGCCTCGCCTCCTGTGAGCGCCTTGGACTTGATGCCCAGGTCCTCGAGGACGCCCTGCAGAATCGGAGCTGAGAACTTCTCGCCATAGCCTATGACGAAATCCTTCGACCTGGGCGTGAGCTCGCCTATGTGCGCCACTCCGAGCAGGATGTTCTTGAGCTCATCTATGCGCGCATCAACTGCGCTCAAGGTCTGGCCCAGGATCTGCTCGCCCATGATGGAAGCCTCAGCGGCCCTCCTGTGCTTGCGGTGAGTCTGTTCGATGAAATCTGTCACGGACTTCTTGTCTCCCCGGCTCGCTCTCTTGGCGATGTCTATCAGAGAGTCGGTGACGCTGTGCATCGCGGAGATGACGACTACGAGTGCGTGGCCCTCGTTGTGGAATCTGCGGACTATGGTGCCGACCTTCCTCAGCCTGTCGCCGTCCGCGACGCTCACTCCTCCGAACTTCATCACGATCTTCATGGTCGAACTACTCCCAAATCGGAGCCCCCAGAAATACCTATCGGGTGAAGGTCCTCCTGATCTCGATCAGATCCCTCAGGACTGCTGTCGCGGTCTCCATGCCTCCGGCTCCCTTGCCCACGAGCGTTATCTCCCCGGCGGGGTGCGTATCGAAGCAGACGGCGTTGAAAGTCCCGCTGACGTTCAGCGGATGCGTGGATGAAACGACCTCAGGAGACACCTTCGCGCTGCTCCCAACACGCCCGATGAGCTTGATGACCCCTTCCCTGGCCTTTGCCTTGGCGATGTCTTCCTGGGTCACTTCGGTGATGCCTCTGATGTCAACATCCCTTATGCTGAGGCTGCTGCCCATCACATAGTTGGAGGTGATCACCAGCTTGCAGGCAGTGTCGAAGCCGCCGATGTCGTATGTAGGATCCGCCTCTGCGTACCCGAGCCTCTGGGCCTCTGCCAGTGCGTCGGCCATCGCGACGCCTTCGGCCGCCATCTTGCTCAGGATGAAGTTCGAGGTGCCGTTCAGTATGCCGCTTATGGATCTTATCTCGCTGCCCTCGAGGCACTTCTTCGCGAAGTCGAGGACGGGGGTTCCTCCGCCCACGGTCCCGCTGAACTTGAACATGACATCGTTGTGGTGTGCTAGCTCGATGAGAGCGGGCATGGCGATCGCCAATGGACCTTTGTTCGTGCAGATCACATGCCTCCCGTTCTGCATGGCCATCTTGATATGACTCAGGCCGGGCTCACCGCGCTTCAGTTCCGTTGGGGTAGATTCGATCATCACCTCTGCGTCGGCCTCTCTGATGAGTTCGACGGCTTTCATACCCCTGGTGTAGACCTCTGCCCCTAGCCCCTCGAGCGTCCCCTTTTCGGTCTTGGACTCAAGTGCCTTCCTCGGGTCTATCCCCTCGTCTGAGACCGCGGCTCCCTTCTGGTCCGCGATCCCCACGATCTTCAGCCTGAGGCCGTAATCGAGTTCCAGCTTCCTGGCTTCCCTGTCTATGAGTTCGGCGAAGCTGCGGCCGACTACTCCGAATCCCACAAGCACGATCCTCAAGTCATCCCCCCACGAACATCCTGAGAGCGTCGACTGAGGCTTCGATCGTTGCGGGCTTCACGCACTGTGAGATCGCGATGTCCGGGTCCTTAAGCCCGTGGCCCGTCGAGACGCAGACCACTTCTGATGCCTTATCCAAATCGCCGTTGTTCACGTCCTTGATCATCCCCGCGAGCGCGGCACTCCCCGCGGGCTCGGCGAAGATGCCCTCAAACCTCGCCATCATCTTCTGGGCCTCTAGTATCTCGCGGTCCGTGACGGTCGTCGCCCGGCCGCCGGATTCCCTGATAGCCCTGACCGTCTTCTTCCAATTGGCGGGGTTGCCGATCCTGATTGCGGTCGCTACTGTCTCCGGTTTGGAGACCGGGACGATTTCGTCCGATTGAGTGCTGAACATCCTGGCTATCGGCGCGGAGCCCTCGGCCTGTATGCCTCTGATTATGGGGCGGTTGGGCACGGCCCCGAGCGCCTCGTATTCGGTGAACCCCTTCCAATAGGCGGCTGAGTTGCCGCCGTTCCCGACAGGTATGTAGAGATACTCCGGGCTCTTCCCCTCGAGCTGGTCGCAGATCTCGTACGCGGCGGTCTTCTGACCCTCGATCCTGAACGGATTGACCGAATTGAGGACGTAGAGCCCGAGGCGCTCCGACGAGTCCATCACGACTTTGAAGGCCTGGTCGAAGTTGCCCTTGACGGATGCGACCATCGCCCCGTGCATCATCGCCTGTGCCAGCTTCCCGATCGCGACCTTCCCCTCGGGTATGAGTACGACGCATCTCATCCCTGCAAGCCCTGCGTATGCCGCAAGCGAGGCCGATGTGTTTCCGGTGGACGCGCACGTCACGATCTTCATGCCAAGCTCCTTAGCCTTGGATATCCCAACGGTCATCCCGCGGTCTTTGAAGGAACCAGTGGGGTTCGCGCCCTCGAACTTGATATGTAGATTCTTGAGTCCGAGCTCCCTCGCGAGCCTGCTGCACCTGAAGAGCGGGGTGCCCCCCTCGCCCAAGGAGAACACCTCCGCGCTCCTCCCCAGAGGCAAGAGCTCGCGATATCTCCAAACGGAGATAGGTCTTGAGCGGTGGTCCACCTTCGAGAGCCTCGTGATGGACTCCGCTATGTCCATCTTGACCTCCAGCAGGTTGCCACAGGAGGAGCACGCGTACGCGGGCCGGCCCATGTCATGGACCTTGCCGCAATCGATACATCTCATCTGGAAGGGTTCAGACGTGGTCTCCCCACCGAATGCGCCCACTATGCCTGGCGTGAATATAAGCCCTTCGCACTGCTGGGTTCTGCCTTCGTCCTCCTCCGCGTGGTCTCTGGCTCATCGATGTTGCACAATTCTGTCCATGATGGGCACAGTGCGCTCAGATTAATATGCGAGCACGCCATGCCACTTCGTCCAGGTGTCCTGAATGGCTTGTGACAAGGTTGTCGTGAGTTCGCCAGCGACGATAGCGAACTTCGGACCTGGCTTCGATTCCTTCGGGCTCTGCCTCGAATCGCCAAGGGACAGGATCTCGATGAGGCGGCTCCCGAACGACAAGCTGGAAGTGAAGGTCATTGGCAAGCACAAGCTCCCCAGGGACCCATTGCGGAACACAGCATCCTATGCAGCAATCAAGCTCTCCGAACTGTGCGGGTGCGAGCGCATCGGCTTCTCGATGACGATACGAAAAGGGATGAAGCCTGGTAGCGGCTTGGGGAGTAGCGCGGCTTCGTCAACAGGGGGCGCGCTCGCCATGGCGGCCCTGCTCGGGATGAGGAAGAAGGAACTGATCCTCGAGGCAGCGGCCATGGGCGAGGAGCTGGTTGCGGGTTCGAGGCACTTCGACAATGTCTCCGCCGCACTCTATGGCGGATTTACGGTCGTGTCGGACCTGAGCACGAGGACCGTCATCAAGATAAGACCCCCTTTGTTCCAGGTCGTCGTTGTCGTCCCGGACATCTCGATCGAGACAAAGAAGGCAAGAGGCATCCTGCCCCAGCAGGTTCCCATGGAGCACGCGGTGCGCAACATAGGGCTCGCTTCGGGCATGCTCCATGCGATGCTCAAGCGGAACGTCAGGCAGATAGGCGCGTGCCTGGACGACAAGCTCGCCCTTCCGTACCGTGCGGCTCTGATACCGGGCTACGAGAGAGTGCGGAATGCCGCGTTGTCCGCCGGGGCCTACGGGGTCTCGCTCGGTGGGTCGGGGCCGGCCATCTTCGCGATCACAGGGGGGAACGCCTCGAAGATCCGCAGGTCGATGGCCGAGGCTGTCGGTGAGGCTGGGCTGAAATCGGAATCGTTCGTGACAGTGCCCGGCAAGGGCGCAAGGGTCGAAAGCCGAAGCTAGTCCCTGCTCTCTGTCCGCAGTCCTCTCAGAACACTACCTTCTCGCCGGGCACCCTGGGGAACATCGTGACGTCCCTGATGTGCCTCTGCCCCGTGAGATATCTCACCATGCGTTCCACGCCCAGGCCGCCCCCGACGGTCCTCGGGATGAGCCCCTTCTCGGAAACGCTGAGGTAGGTCGCGTAGGCGCCAATGTCGGTGCTCCTCTCCTTCATCTTGCGTATTATCTCGTCGTGTTCGTATTCCCTCTCGCCGCCTGACAGCGCCTCTCCGTAGCCCTCCGGCCAGAACACGTCGTAGTTGTGGAAGTAGCCTCTCCTCTCCTTGTCTTCCCTGTCGTAGAACTCCCTCCTGAAGTTGGTAATCCAGAAGGGGTCCTCGGCCTTCTCGGAGGCTATCGTCTCGAACTGCTCTCCATACCGATCTTTGAGCTCCTCCGACTCGTAGACCTTCAGGGGCACAGTGGGCAGCTTCAGCTCCCTTCCAAGGGCCTTGAGCTCGTCCAGGCACTCCCTGACGACGAACTCGTAGATGTATGCCAGCATGCCGTCGACAAGCTGCATGAAGTCCTTCTTGGTCCTATCCTTCAGCTCTATGTCGACCTGGGTGAACTCGAACAGGTGTCTTCCCGTGTCGCGGAGTCTCGCCTCTTCCAGCCGGACGTTCGGAGACATGAAGTACACCTTGTCCATTCCGCCGTTGAACAAAGAGAGCTGCTTCTGTAGGATCATGCTCTTCGTGAGCTGAAGCCTCTGGCCGTAGTACTCCACGTTGGCATCGAAGTGCGGATGGTTCAACGGGTCCGTCATCGGGGACAAGATGACGGGCATCGACTGAAGCACGCCGTTACTGTACATGTAGTCGTGGATCGCCTTGAGCGCCGCGCTCTGAACGCGCATGATATGCCGCATGTCTTCTGCCGCTATGTGTGAAAGGGCATCCTGCACCGTCGTCATCGTCCTTTCTACTGTGAGTGCAGCGGACTATATCATCATTTCGACAGAAATACCGGCATAAATCCGATTTAGTGGCAATCATAATATACACAGTCCGTCATTATGACAATCATGTTGGATGAGAAGGACACCGACATACTCGAGGCCCTCGTGGCCGACTCGAGGAACACGACCAAGGCCATCGCGAAGGCTCTCGACATCCCGAGGGCGACGGTGCACGACAGGATCGTCAAGATGGAGCAGAAGGGAATCATCAGGAGGTATACGGCCGTTCCGGACTACGCCAAGCTCGGCCTGGGCGTCACCGCCTTCATCCTCGTGCAGTTCGAACCCGAGAAGGGAATATCGCAGAGGGACACTGCAGACGAGATTGCCCTGCTTCCTGGCATTTATGAGGTCCACATGATCTCGGGCGAGTACGACATGATACTAAAGGTCCGAGGCTCGAGCATGGAGGACGTCGGAAGGCTGGTGATTGACAGGCTGCGCGACGTGAAAGGAGTCGCCAGGACCCTGACCTGCACGGTCTTCTCGACTGTGAAGGAGTAGGCGGTCAGGCCTTCCCAGCTCTCCTCTTCAGGAGTGCCTTCGATGTCTCAGCGACCTCGCCACCGACGGGCTCCACGCTGTGCTCCTTGAGAATCCTTCTGACCTCTTCTCCGGCCCTGTCCAGGATGGACTTCCTTCCGCGAGACACCCACGCGTCGAACGAGGAGCGGTCCGACACAATGGGCATGAAATGCTCCCCTCTGAAATGTTCCATTGTGTGCCTCTGCCCGAGGTAGTCCCTCCCCACTCCTACCGCGTTGATGACATCAAGCGCAAGCGACTCCTCGTCCACATCTATGCCCCTGACGATTCGCCCGATGATCTCTGATATCTCGCTGTCTATGACCAACTGCTCCAGCCAGACTGTCCTGCAGTCCTCGAGCAGCCCTATGCCCGCGATCATATCTGCACCGGCCATGATGGGCACGATTGCGCTGGCGAACTTGTCATAGGCGGCCTGCTCGTCGGGTTCCTTAGCTGTAGTGACGAAGCCTCCGACGAGCGCGGGAAAGCCGTAGTGATGGGCCATCTGCGCGAACGCAGCGGAGGTCAGCCCGTGCTCCGGGCTTCCGCCCGCCCTTGTCGAGGTCTTCATGTCGAGGTTGGCCATGCCACAGCTGAAAACAAATGCCGTCCCCGGCCGGTGCAACTGGATGACCGTATTGCCTGCCAGTGCTTCGGCGATCCCGACGGCGACCGAGCCAGCAAGCGTCGCGGGTCCCGTTGCGCCCGGCCCGGGCATCACGTAGAAGCAGATGGGTATCCCAGCGTCTGCGGCAGCAAGGCCCGCCTCGAGGCCTTCGCCCTCGATGACGAGGGGTGATGAGCTGGTGTGTATGGATGAGATGATGGGCCTCTTCCTCAGCTCTTCGCGTCCGCCCACAGCAGCGGCTGCGAGCTCGATTACGTCCCCAACCTCCCAGCTCGTCGTATTGGTGGCGAGGGTGATGTGCTTCTCCGTGTTCTCAAGAGACGCCTGCAGATCATGTATGTGTCTCGTCCGCTGGGGCACGTCCTGCGACGTCACGTTCGGCCAGTTCACGCCATGGCCTCTCAGCGCATCGGCGACGAATGCGCTCCTGGCCACGTCGGCCCTCGTTGACTCCCTGCGCTGTCGCGTCTCGAAGTCCATGGCCTCGGTGCCGTTGCCGTCGCTGCAGACGTGGACATGGTCGAAGTCCAGGTGTGCGTCGTGCTTCTTCGTCCTGCCGTACAGTGTGACGGCCCGATCGTTCTTCCGAGCCATCTCCTCAACGAGAGTCGGAGGGAATCTCACGACCGCACTTTTCTCGTCCACCTCGCAACCAGCATCACGAAGCAGTTTCTGCACCTTTTCGCTCCGAACAGCAACTCCTGTGACTTCCAGGATCTCCAGCGCGGCATACCTGATCTTCAGCACGCCCGCATTGTCGAGGACGTTCCGCCTGCAACGGACCGGAATACAGTTCGCCATCGGGTCTCACTCCTCTGTGCCTGTTCTGCCGCAGCGAAGGATAGATTGGAGGTCTGAAGAGACCATGTTCAGACCGGCCGCATCCGCAGGGCCGGCCAGCGATGGTCCTAGTCCCTCTTGGTCTCGCCACCCCACATCGGCTTCTTTGCCTTCTCGATGACGGCGTCGACCCTCTTCTGAGTGTCCGCATCCAAGGGCGGGACCCTGTGATTCTCCAGGATCCATCTGGTCTTCTCCCTTGCCTTGTCCACAAGGCTCTTGGAGCCGCTCGCGGACCACGCGTCGAAGGAGCGTCTGTCTATCAGGTCAGGCATGAAGTGCTCCCCCGCCCTGAGGTGCTGCATCGTGTGCTTCTGGGCAAGGAAGTTCTTGCCGACTCCGACCTTCTCGATTATGTCCAGGGCCATTGTGTCGTCGTCCGCCCATTCGCCCCTTATGAGCCTTGCAATCGAGCCGACGATCTCGTTGTCGATCACTATCTGCTCGTAGAAGAGGCAGCTGGAATCCTCGAGTAGGCCCACACCGCACATCAGGTCCGCACCGGCCAGCAGGGGACCGACGCATCCTGTGTAGTACTCGAGTACGGCCTGGTCCCCGGGCACCTTCGCGGTAGCGGATACGCCCACGCAAGAAGGCATCCCGTAGTAGTGCGCCAACTCCGTCGCTATGGCGCTCGAGATTGCGTGCTCAGGGCTGCCCCCGGCCCTGATCGTAGTGCGCATGTCCAGGGGCGCATTGCCCATGCCGTATATCACCGCAGAGCCGGGAGCGTGCAGCTGAGTCATCACGAGGGCGCTGAGCACCTCCGCGTTGCCGACCACGAGCGAGCCCACGAGGGTCACTGGGCCGGTCGCGCCGGGCTGAGGCATGCCAAAGAACACGAGCGGCACGCCGTGCTCGGCAAAGTAGAGGCTCGCGTCCATTACTCCCGCGTCGTGCTGCAGGGGAGCATAGGTGCACTGGAGGCACGAATGTATCGGCCTGTGCCTGAACTCCTTCTCCCCTCCCGCGGCGATGTAGCCGATCTCCGTGAGGTGCTTCGCGTCGCTGAGAGTCACGCCCGTCTCGTACATTATGTGCTTCTGGGTGTTGCTCATGGACGCGTCTAGGTCGTGAAGGTGCACGACGCTCGGATGCTTGTCGGTGGAGCTGACCATCGGCCAGTGTATGTGCACGTTCTGGAGGTAGTCGATGATCCTGGACGAGTCCGCCACATCCTTTTTCGTGGACGGCCTCCTCTCGCCAGTCTCGAAATCCACAGCCACAGCGCCATTCCCGTTCGCCGTCATGTAGCTGTGGTCCAGGTCCAGCTTCGCGTCGTACTTCGGGTCTCTCGCGGCCAATGTGATGGAGGTCTTCTTCTTGGACAGGGCCTCTTCGACAAGGTGCGATGGTATCTTGGCTATCCTCTTGCTCTCGTCCACTTCGCAGCCGTTGTCCTTCAGGAGCTTCCTGCAGGCGACGCTGTCGACCTGCACGCCGACCTTCTCCAGGATGTGCAGCGTGCCCCAGTGGATCCTGTCGAAATCGCTCTCGCTGAGTATTTGGAAGCGGACGCCCCGCTTGATGCCGAAAGCCATCGGAACTCACCCGACCAGTCTCTTGGCTACTTCGACC
The DNA here is from genome assembly GCA_016930135.1 of Thermoplasmatota archaeon. Classification (GTDB taxonomy): domain Archaea; phylum Thermoplasmatota; class Thermoplasmata; order UBA10834; family UBA10834; genus COMBO-56-21. The sequence goes on from JAFGHM010000056.1 coordinate 34,190, forward strand.
GCGCCTGATGCGTCGCCGCTGTAGCCGTCAGCGCCGATCTCCTTCGCGTATGTGTCCGTGACCGGTGCCCCGCCTATTAGGACCTTGACGGCCTTGTTCTTCTGCTTAAGTGGGGTTATTATGTCTGCCATCCTCGGCATCGTCGTCGTCATGAGAGCGGACATGGCCATCATGGTCGGACCGATCTCATCTGCCTTCTTCAAGAAGTCTGCGGTCGGGACATTCACGCCGAGGTCAATGACTTCGAAGCCGTTCGAGGAGAGCATCGTTGCCACCAGGTTCTTGCCGATTTCATGGATGTCATCCTGCACGGTGCCGATGACAACCTTCCCCGCGCTCGACCGGTGCTGCCCAGAGGGCACGGCGGGCTCGAGTACGGCCAATGCGGCCTTCATCGCCTCTGCGCCCATGACGAGCTCGGGTAGGAATATCTCTCCCTTGCCGAACTTCTCACCGACGGTCTTGATTCCTTCCGCCAATCCTTTCTCGATGGCGACGAGAGGATCTATGCCTTCCTTCAGTGCCTGCTTCGCGAGGTCGGCAATCGATTCCATCTCGTAGTTTA
>JAFGHM010000008.1 GCA_016930135.1 Thermoplasmatota archaeon
CATACCTAAAGCTTATAAAGGGGCAATCTATTCGCCGGACTACCTTTTTCCGAGGGGGGTCTTGGTTTCGATTCCCGGAAGAACGAGGGGAATAGCTATGAAGAACGATTTGACGAGCAAGCTATCAGCCAGCTTTATGGCGCTGGCCGTGGTCCTTTCCGCCCTGGTCTTCATACCAGTGGTGGGTCAGGCGCAGACGACCGGTACGGCGAACATCTATGTGCCCGTCCTCTCCGACGGGTCACCTGTCGAAGGTGCCACGGTGAACCTCATTGACGTGCACACTGGTTCCGTGATAGCTGCCGGCTACGACTGGGAGAGGACTTCCTATGTCGTCCTCAACGCACCAGCAGGTCACTACAGAGTCGATGTCACCCATGACGATTATTACGACCAGCTCGAATGGTCCGTCTTCAGGTTCAACGGGACGAAGAACCACACAGTCAACCCCGTGAGCCTGGAGGCCTTCGATGCCAAACAGTGGCAGTGGAATGTGTCCGTCAAGAGGCCGGACGGCTTCAAGGCCGTTGGCGCGACGGTCGGGTTCTACGATCGCATACTGAACGAATTCGTTGAGAAGGGCATCACGGACCAGGCGAACGGCTCCGTCGTGCTCGAGATGTTCACGACGCCCAGCATCGATCTTGTTGTGGTATTCAAGGGTTTCCAGACATACATAAGCACGGTGGCGGTCAACAGCGACAACTCCTTGACGGTGACTCTGGCTGCTTCAAGCAAGGTCACGAGCTACTTGACTGACTCGAGCGGGAGTCCAGCGCCCAACGTGGTGGCCTATCTCGTCAATACAGACAACTCGATCCCATGGGTCAAGCGAGTGCTCAGGAGCACGGGCAGTGCGATGTCCTTCGACGCCTATCCGGGCAGCTTTGTACTGGTGGTCGATGCATATGGATGCGCAGCTCACGTCCAGGCAGTCACGGTTCCGGGATTGCTGCCGCCAGCCTCCATAGAGCTATCTGATCAGACTAAGCGCACTGAGAACGTCATGATCGGCTATGGCGCTGACTTCACCGGTTTCTCTTTGAGCGTCAATACCACATGGTCTTATGACGATGCCTATCCCGGGCTTAGATACAACGATATGGGCAGCCTCAGGATGCAGATAGATCTTGTCAGGGGCGACGGGGATGGAGTCCTGGAAACGAGTGAGGTCAACGACTTCATCGCTGAGGTCCAGTCCTACGGCTCACAGTATGTGTCAAGCGCCTCCCTTCTGAAGTTGAACGAAACGGCATACCTGTCGGCGAACTTGACCACAGGCTTTGTGCTGGATTTGGTGCCGGGTTCGGTAGTGGACACCACGGGCGTGGACTACGCGTACAACTGCGTGTACGCGGCGGACACGATCGATGTCGGAGCCCATGATTACGACGCTCTTCTGTATGCCAGGCCAGACACACCTGCGATCGACTACAAGTACCGGATCGTCCTCCCTGCCGGCTATGAACGCGTTGGGGACCCATCATCGTCCAAAGTGAATGTCACAGGCTACGCCACCGTAGACATAGACCGCATCTCGGGCTCCTCGCTCGAGGTCGTCGGCTTGGACTTCGAGAAGTCCGACTTGCCCTTGCCGAAAGCCGAGGTCAAGAGTGATCCAGAGACTGGTTCGATCTACTGGGATGTTGTGGAGGACGACGAAGGCAACTTCACTGGCTACGTGGTGAGAGTGGGCTGGAATGCGACCTTCTCTGCCGAGGGCTCGGTCGATCCGAACGGCAACCCGCTCACATACACATGGGACTTCGGTGACGGCGCGGGCACATTCACCACAGAGAATGACACATATGTCTACAACTACTCGACCGCCTCGGTTCTGAGGGTAGTGACGCTCACGGTCAAGGATGCCGCGGAGCTAACAAACTCGACGACGATCAACGTCACCTGCGACGGGCTGGCGCCGAAGCCGGTCATAGCGGTGAAGAACAAGACTCTCAACGAGACAGACAATTCTATCACCGTCGAACAGCGTGAGTCCATCGTATTCAACGCAACGTACTCCAAGGACGATGTTGCCGTTGTCGGCGATGAGGAGGGGACGATCGCGTTCTTCGAGTTCGAGTACGGTGACGGGAACAAGTCGTCGAGGGTCCCGTGGGAGCAGGCGGACAAAAACGTGACCCACTCGTACGCATCGTCAGGCACCTACACAGTCGTCCTCAATGTGACAGACGTCGTCGGGCAATGGAAGAACACGACGATGCTCGTGAAGGTCAATGACACGCAGGCCCCGAGCGTCTCCTATGTCATCAAGAACGAGACCTGGGGCTCGAGTTTGATCGAGAACAAGACGGTCATTTTCGATGCCACAGCAACCACGGACAACCTGGACAACATAACGCTTCTGCACTTCTCCTGGAACCTCGGGGACGGCACCTGGATGAACGGGACAGGAGCTGATGGCTACTCGAACGTGACCCACAACTACTCGAGGATCGGACAGATACAGGTCGTCCTCAACGTGACCGACACGACGGGCAACTACCTGCCTTCCGCCAAGGTCATCACCATAGCCCAGGGCCTCAGGCCGAACCTGAGGATAAACAACGCGACCTACGATCCCAAGCCGCTCACGGAGGACAAAGCCGGCCTCCTGAGGATCAACATGACTAACACTGGCAGCGCGGTGGCCACGGGAGTCGTCGTGTACATATACTCGGTGGAAGCGGACGGGAGTCTGAAGCTCCTCGGCCAGACCTCGGAGTTCGTCAACACGACCACGGGCTTGGCTGTAACGTCTGTGGAGGTCGGGGGCACGGTATGGGTCGAGTACTCCATAACCTTCAAGTCGAAGGGGACCTACACACTGCGGATCAACGTTTCGAGCACCAACCAGCTGAGGGAGAACACCCTTGTCATGAGCGGTGACACCGCGGTCCAAGTCGAGGAGGCCGGCTGGAAGCAGTTCGCCCTCTGGGGCGGCGTCCTGGCGGTCATCGTGCTCGTGCCGCTCGCGCTGCTGTTGATGCGCAGAAGGTCCGGACGCGAGAGGGGCCCGAGGCGAGAGAAGAAATCGAAGGCCGAGGAAGGGAAGTAGGCCGAACGCCCGAAATCCCAGAAAACCTCTTAGTCGAGCTTTTCGTTGTACTTTGGCTGAATGGGCATGTCTGGTACGTGGCGACTTGTGGACAGCGATATGGTGGAGCCCGCGGAGTCCGCGGCGCTGGACGAGGCCATCCTCGAATCGCATGTTGCGGGCGAGGTGCCGAACACCCTTCACTTCTACAGACGCGCGGCTCCGACGGTCTCCATAGGGTACTTCCAGAAGGTCGCGGAGACGGTCGAGCTCGCCGAATGCGAGAGGCTGGGGGTCGCTATCATAAGGCGGCGCTCTGGCGGGAGCTCCATCTACACGGACGCCGGTCAGCTCATATACGGTCTCATCGTGCACGACGCCGATCTCCCAAGGGGGCGAGAGGAATCCTTCCGGCTCATATGTACTGCCATCGCACGCGCAGTCGGTTCTCTGGGAGTGGGCGCATACTACCGTCCTACGAACGACGTCGAGATCGGCGGGAGGAAGGTTTCAGGCAACGCCCAGCTCCTGTCGAGGGGCTCCGTACTCCATCACGGCACTCTTCTCGTGGACACCAGCATTGTGAACATGGACACCGTCCTCAAGGTCGATAGGGCCAAGCGCCCCTCTCTCGTGAAGCCCTCGGACCGTGTTGCCACACTCTCCTCCATCCTAGGCACAAGGCCGGACATGGAGGCCGTCAAGGACAGCGTGGTCCGAGAGCTGGCGGCTGCGTTCTCATGCAGATTCGAGAAGGCCCCCCTCTCCTCCAAGGAGAGGGACCTGGTCAGGATGCTGGTCAAGGATAGGTACGGCCGCAAGGACTGGAACTTCAAGATCTGACGGTCTACATCTCCTGCGGGGCCTCGAGGCCCAGGCAGGTGAGTGCGTTCCTGAGAGTCCACATGCTGGCCTCGACGAGCCCCAGTCTTGCGTCCCTGGTCGCTCCCTCGGCCTTCAGCACCGGCATGTACCTGTAGAACTGGTTGAACTCAGCTGCGAGGTCCTGCGAGTAGACCGCCAGTATGTGCGGTTTCCTGCCCTCAGCGCATTCCTGTATGACCGAGCCGAAGGCGGCGATCATCTTGAGCAAGGCTTTCTCGCTGTCGCTCGTAAGCAGCTTCGCATCTGCGCTCCTGTTCCACTCGCCGGCCTTCGCCAGTATCGAACACGCGCGCGCATGCGCATATTGAACGAACGGAGCGCTGCTTCCTTCGAAGTTGAGCGCGTCCTCCCACTTGAACACTATCTGTTTCTCCGGCTGTATTCTTGCGATGTTGAACCTCAGGGCGCCTATGCCGACGATTCTGGCGATGTCGCGCATGCGCTCTTCCGAGAGGTCGGTCCTCCGCTTCTTGACCTCCTCGTACGCCAGCTCCACGGCCTCCTCGACCAGGTCGTCCAAGTTGACGACCCGGCCCTTTCTCGTGGACATCCTGCCCTCTGGCAGCGACACGAATGCGTAGTACACTACCTCGGGTTTCTTGCCGACGCCCATGATCTCGAGCGCGGCCGCGAGCTCCTGCATCCCCAGCTTCTGGTCCTCACCCAACACGTTGATGGCGATGTCGGTCCTGGCGAACTTGTCCATGTGGTATGCGAGGTCCCTCGTGGTGTACAGGGATGTGCCATCGGACCTCGTGAACACCCATTTGGTCTCCCTGCCCGATATGCCGAAGCTCTCCAGCTCGAGATGATACGCGCCCTCCTCCTCGCGGCAGTGCTCCGACTGCTTCAGCTTCTGTATGACCCTGTCGACGCTCCCGTCCTGCACGAACCTCGACTCGAACGTGAACCTGTCTATGCTGATGTTGATCCTCTCAAGGCTCTCCATGATCGCTCTCAGGACCGTCTCGCACGTCTCCTTGGCCAGTCCCACGACGCCAGGGTCGCCGTGCTCGAGCTTGTAGAGCATGTCGTCGATCTCGTTCACGACATCGGGCTTCTCCTCCAGCATCCGGTTCGCCTGCTGATAGTAGAGCACATACCTGTAGTCGTCCTTGTCGCGCTCGGGCTCCGCATCGAGCTTCAGGTGCTTCACGCCCCAGCTCATCACCACGACCTGTCGGCCCACATCGTTCACATAGAACTCCGTGGTGACGGCATAGCCCGCATGCCTGAGTATCCTCGCGAGCGTGTCCCCGATTATCGGGTTCCTAGCCCTTCCCACATGTATCGGGCCAGTCGGGTTCACGCTCGTGTGCTCGAGCAGAATCCTCGTCTTCTTCGAAGCTCCTGCTCCATACCCCTCCTTCTTGGAGAGAGCATCGTCCAGGACGGTCTGGGCCATCTCGGAGAAACGCAAGAAGAAGTTCACGTAGCCTCCTCTGGCCTCGATCCTTTCGATCATCCCGCCCGGTCTCATCCTCCCGGCTAGGTCCTTGGCGATTGAGTCCGGGGCCTTCCTCAGCTTCTTGGCCAGGTGGAAGCACGGCAGTGCCAGGTCGGCTAGTCCCGAGGGCGGTTTCTCGAGGACCATCTCAGCCACGGCACCGATATCCTTCAGTGCCTCTCCGACTTCCCTGGCCACCTGTTCTCTGAACTGCTCGAATGTACCCAATTCCCTCATCCTCAGTTGATCCTGAACCTGAGTATGCCCGCAACGCCCCCGAAGGCCTTCAGGAGCAGCTGCCCCTCCTCGCTCTCCCCAGAGATGAACTCCACCTTGGTGCTGTTCGCCTCGGCCATCTTGTGCATGTCCCCGACGAGGTCGTCGACCTGGTCGACATTCATCACGGCCCCGCACTTCGGGCACCGGACCTCCTCGGTCGAGTCCTTCGCCATGGCCTCCGTCTTCTCCCCGCACGCGGGGCAGGTTAGCTTCAGCTTCACCCTCCTCAGGTCTTCCGATATTATCAGCGTGTCGACGGCCCCTATCAGCAGGGCGTTCTTCACCTGCTCCTCGCCGTATATGGAGAGGCCAGCGTCGGACTTCCTGATCTCCTCGAACAGGCGCTGCATCAGGTCCTTCTCCCGCATGAGGTCGAGGTCCTTGAGCGACTCCCTGGCCTTCTCGACCAGCTCCTTGAGGCCGTACTCGTCAGTGTAACCGGTGTCGAATGTGTCCACGATCTTCTTCTGGAGCTCGTAGTGCAGGTACTCGTTCTTGACGAAGAACTCCTTGGTGGGGCCAGGCCCTCCTATCAGTACGCCCTTGAGATCAGGTTTTGACTGGAAGGCCTCGTTGGCTATGTCCGAGACCTTCTTGTAGTATTCGTGGGCGGCGATCTCTATGAGCCGCTCGAACCTCCTGGCCGACTGACCCCCCCTTCCGTGCTTGCTCGGGACCAGGGACTGGATGTTCTTGATCGGCACTATCCGCTTCCCATGAAGCAGGCCTATGGTCGCCTCGCTCCTGTCGATGACGAGTAGGCCGAAGATATCCTTCTCCCCCAGCATCCCCTCGAGGGGTTCGGTGAAGAACCTGGAGTCGCACCTGTACACGAAAGTGGGCACCGGGTCGGGAGGCTCCAGCACGAACTGCACCATTTCCGTCTGGTCTGCGCCTATCGACCTGTGCCCTACGAAGAACACCAGCCCGTGCTCGGGCGGCTCTTTGAAGTTCTTCAGCCTCGACAGGATCGACGATATTGCGGCCTGCACGTTCTTCCTCGTGCTGGCCGACTTGATGTTCGAGGATTGAGAGTATTCACTCCTCAGATACGCCGAGACATCGGATATCTGTCTAGAGGGGGGTATGTAAAGCGATATGAGTTCCGTACCCCTCCCGGAAAGCTTCCGCACCTCCTCGAGGGACCTCCGGAACTCATACTTCTGGAGGTCTGTTAGCTCGGTCACCAGAACCAGTCCCAAGCCTATTTCTACGGGTTACAGCGTTCACCATTATAAAAGTTGACCGACATGGAACCAGTCGTTCTCTCGCTCGGAGGCTCCGTCCTTGTCAGGGACGAGGGCGATACGTCGTACATCAGGAGAATAGCCAAGATACTGATAGGCGTGTCCTCGAACCACAAGTTGTACGTCGTGACAGGCGGCGGAAGGACAGCTAGGCAGTATATCAGGGCGGGCCGGGATCTGGGAGCGGACGAGAGCTACCTTGACGAGATCGGGATAGAGGTGACGAGGCTCAACGCTCGTCTGCTGATAACCGCCCTCGGCCACCACGCCAACCATTCCCCGCTGAAGACCTATGAGGAGGCCGTGCACGCAGGGAGGACGCACTCGATAGTCGTGATGGGGGGCGTGAGCCCCGGGATCACGACAGATGCCGTTTCCGCACTGCTCGCTGAGAGAGTCAAGGCCAAGCGGGTCGTGAACGCGACCTCGACGGACGGCGTCTACACCGCAGACCCGAAGAAGGACCCCTCGGCCGAGCGCATCCTGAGGATGACCCACGCGGAGTTGGTCTCCTTGCTTGGGCCTTCCCCAGCTAGTGCGGGCCCGAGCCACGCGTTCGATGCCGTCGGCGCAAAGGTGCTCGAGCGTTCCAAGATCGCGCTCGCGGTCGTGGACGGCAACGACCTACCCAATCTCAGGGACGCGCTGGAAGGCAAGAAGTTCAAGGGCACTCTCGTCGAATGATCTCAGCTCTTCTTCGCCTTTCTTCTGAGCCTTTCCTGTACCTTCTCGCTCCTCAGTTCTCTGAGCGCGTCGCTCGCAATCCAGCGCGCGGCTTTGGAATCGAGCCTACTGATGCGCTCCGCGACCGCAATGGCCTCCTTGTTCAGACGCACGTTCCTTTTGCCGATCTGTCTCAGCGCCCAATTCACGGCCTTCTTGACATAGCTCCTGTCATCAGTTGATCCCTTGACGATCAGTGGAAAGAACGAACGGAAGAAATCGTCCTCGCTATTCTTGTAGTGGATCGCGATGACGGCTATCATGACATAGCCCGCCCGTTTGACATACTCGCCTGTGCTCTTCGTCCATTGAACGGCCTTCTTGGGGGCGGCCTCAGCATCGACGAAGAGATGAAGGCAGCACCCGTCGCAGATGTCCCACGATCTGAAGTCCTTTGCCCAGCGGTCCATCTGCCCTTCTGTGACGAGCTTCGGGTCGTCTATCATGAAGGCGACCACCCTGGCATCCCTGATGCCAGATGACCAGAGCATTTGAGCGAGGGCGTGGTCCTTCCCCACGCGCCTGGCCATGTCAGTAAGGGCGGGCGTGCAGACCCCGTAGTTGCCATCGGGGTTGATTCCGTACCGGGCCATGCCCGCTATCGCTTCCGGGTTCCTCCGCGCTTTGATGTAGTTGATGATTTCGTCGTAGGTCGGGGCTTGTTCGTCTCCGGCACGGTGTTTCCTCACGGGCGGATCAGATCTTCGCTGCTTATCTCTTCCAGTCCGCATGTCGCAAACCTCTCCCTGAGTTCCCTGTATGCCGGTTTGGGCATCCCCTTCTTATGGAAGTAGACCTTCTTCGCGCCAGCGCTCTTCTCCGACATCTGCGCTATCATGTCGGCGCTCAGGGCCTCGAGCGCGTAGTTCGCGGCCATGTGTCCTACTGACACCCTCCTGCTCAAGGCGACCTCAGTGAACCTGGGGGCGTAATGCCCCCCGCCGACGCAGAGCACGACCGGGTCGTCTCTCGGCTCGATCTCCAGGATGGACTTCGCAATCGCCTCCGCAGCTTCCTTCCTGTCCCACAGCTCCTCATAGCTGCCGATTTCTATGTAGAACACGGGGGAGCTCACAGTCGGCCCGTGGTGCGTCGTCTCGAAGGAGATATCCCAGCTCAGCCCCGCTGCGTTCCTCTTGAGGTTCCTGAGCGCGGAGGTCATGAGGTGAGGCGCAGTCGGGCAGAGAGTTCCTGGCTTCCCTCCGTAGTCCGCCGATGCGTAGTTGCCGATAGGATGCACCGTGAGAGTCGGTATCCTCTTCTCCGACCTGTGCCTGGACGCGAATATCACGACCTCCAAGTCATTGCCCAGCTCTGCCTTGGCGCGCAGGTCGATATCGTCCTCCTCCAGGTGCATCCTCGCAGCCTGTATAATGACGAAGTCCCTGTATGAGAGGGCGGGCCTTCCCTCGAAGGTCCCATGTTCCTGCCAACTCGCGACCTCCAGGAGCCTCCCCCTGATGTTCATCGAGGCGTTGTCCTCGGAGGAGGTGACTATCAGCTTCACGATACCCAGACTGCCCAGGGGTGAGTTAACACTTTTCGCGCGGAGGGCCAACAAAGGCTTATAAGACGCCAAAGGTTCTTGCGGACGACCATGCCCAAGTTGCCGACCACCACAATAGGCAGCCTGTTCAGGTTCAGCGAGGACCTGCACGAATCGATAGCGAAGGCGATAGAGTTCCAGCGGGGGTTCGGGCTGGACATCGTTTCCGACGGCGAGCAGAGAGCGGACATGGTCGCGTACTTCGCGGAATCGCTCGATGGTCTAGGTGTGGAGAGCGGAGTGCCTGTCGTGCTCGGCAGGATCAGCCTGAAGGCAGGACCCGACGAGTTCTCCAAGGTGAAGGACCTCGTCTACGCCCGGTCCAGGTTTCCTGATCTCAAGATCAAAGTCGCGATCACCGGCCCGACCACGCTGGGCATGACCTGTGGCAGCAGGAAGATAAGGTCGCACTACAGGAACATCATGGATTTCTCGATGTACGAGGACATCACATCGGCCCTCGCTCCGATAGCCAAGGCAGTTACTGACAACGGAGGTTACCTTCAGATAGACGAGCCGTTCCTCTCGCAAGGATACAAAGACCTCGGGGCCAGAGTCGGCCTGCTGGACCGGATAGCCGAAGGTCTTCCAAGGGACAGGGTGAGCGTGCACGTGTGCGGCTTCATCGGCGGGTTCGGGGTCGTCGACCTCCTTCTCGGACTCGACAATGTGTCCGTGCTCAGCTTCGCATTCGCTGGCCGGACAGAAGTGAGGAACATCGAGCATATCTCCCGGAAGGGCTTCGAGGACGGTCAGAAGATGCTCGGAGCGGGCTGCATCTCAGTGACCCCCCTCTCAGAGGGCGAAGTCAACACTCCGGCCGATGTCGCGGCCAAGCTCAAGGAGATATCGAGCAAGGTCGGCAGGGAGAACATCGCCTATGCGCACCCCGACTGTGGTATGAGGGCTACGAACAAATCCCTAGTGCCAATCATCCTCGAGAACATGCGGGCAGGGGCCGACCTATTCGGCTGAGCCCCCGCGCAGGAGCACGGTCATTTGAGTTCCAGCCTTTTGAACGAGTCAGAGGCGAGGCGTAATGTCAACTACCTAGCCGGGCTCGACCTGATCATCAGCCTCGGGTTCGGCCTGATAATGCCGCTGTTCCCGCTGTATCTTTCATATCTTGCCGATAACGCCACGGACGTGGGCATACAGGTCGGCATACTCTTCTCGTCCTTCATGCTGATGAGGGCCATACTCGCCGCCCCCTTCGGCAACCTGTCCGACAGGGTCGGGAGGAAGAAGATAATCCTCATCGGCAGCTTCTTCTATGCGATATTGGCCATTCTGTTCACAGTGCCCGAGAGCTGGTCGGGCCTCTTGTTCGTCAGGGCCTTCCAGGGCGTTGCGAGCGCAATGGTGTGGCCCGTCAGCGAAGCGCTCGTGATAGACTCATCTCCTCCGTCGATGCGCGGAGCCTCGCTCGGGAAGATCGTGATGGCCTCGAACATGGGTATGGTGATCGGACCGTTCGTGGGCGCTGCGCTGTTCGGCATAGCTCACAGGACGCTGGGCTTCTCCCTAGGTGACAGCTACCGATTTCCTTTCTACTTCACAGCCATCATCGCCTTCTGTGGAGGGCTCCTGGTCTGGAGGAACGTCACGGACGCGGTCGTGCCCAGGGAGAGCAAGACGAAACTCTCCTTGAGACAGATAGCGCGGCCCGAAGGCGTCGATAGACTCGGCCTCAGGAACCTGAGGGTTCTTTACGCGAACGCAGCGATGGAGGGATTCGCATTCGCAAGCATCGGCCCTCTGATGGCTCTGTTCCTGCTCTTCAGGTTCCCGAACCTCGGAGGGGACACCATACCCGTGATCGTCGGCGTCGGCATGGGCTTGGGAGCGCTCGTTGCGTACCCATCAGGAAGGATGGCGGACAGGCTAGGCAAGAAGAAGGTCTTCGTCCTGGGCGGATACCTTGCCTTCGTTGGGACGATGCTGATCCCGATGGGCGGGCTGCTCGGATTGGTGATAGTCTTCCTAGCCATGCGGAGCATGGCCTTCCAAGTGTCCAGCCCGGCACTGAGGGCGCTCCAGGCGGACATCGTCCCCGAGGCGATTCGTGGCCGGCTCATCGGAGTGCTCGAGTCCATGTCGAACGTGGGGTCGGTAGTAGGCGCGATAGCAGGGGGGCTTCTCTGGGACTATTTCCACGGGATTGACCTCGGTCTGCCGGAGCCATTCGACGGCACGGTCATACCTTTCGTGATATCCGGCCTTCTGGGGGTCTTCACTGTGTCGATGGTCCAGCTGCTCGTGAAGGATGGCAGAGCCTGACCTGCATTCGGCACGAAGCGGTTTGAGAGGGCCTCCTCAAGGAGGCCCTTCTTCTTCCGGGCCGTCGTCAGATGCCTGGTCCGCTCTGCGGTGGCTCCTGCACCCCGGGATCAGACGGCTCCCTGCCGCTCCCTCCTGCGCCCCTGCTCTTCATGAAGAGGATCAGCAGGATGGCCGCGAGCACGATCACCAGAAGGAGCAACGCGAGGGCTGGGCCGGTAGTCAGATCGTCCGCGAGCGTACGCGGCCCATCGTCTATGTAGACCGGGACCGTCGCGGACATGCCACCCGATTCGATCGTGATGTGGCCTGACGATCCATCGTCTCCAGAGCTGAAAGTGGCGGACAGGCCGTCCTGCGATGGCTGGATTGTACCCAGACTGCATGCCCAGTCCACATCACCGAGGCTCACAGGGTTCCCGAAGATGTCGACGCCGCGCACGGAAACGACCGCCTCCTCGTCTGTCTTCAGGCTGAGGTTGGCGGGCGAGACCACGAGCCTGTCGAGCGCTCCGGGGACGACTGTGACCTGCACGGTCCTCGAGACCACACCAGAAGACAGGGTGATGTTGTCCGTCCCTGCGGCCGTTGGCGCGACGTACCAGATGTAGGCCGAGCCCTCTCGGACGACCGCCAAGGCTCCTCTCTCAGATCCGACGCTGATAAGCGCGCTCGAGATCAGGTTGCCGAACTCATCCACCGCGGTGGCAATGACCATCGCGCTGGACCCTGCCTGGATGGAGAACGATGCGGGATTTGCCGAGATCGCCGCGATTGCTCCAGGGACGACCTCTACCTCGACCTCTGCGGAAGCCGAGGCCACGGAAGCCATGACCGTTCCTGTGCATGTTGCCTCCGCGACGGTCAGGACTCCCACCTGGGATATCGTCCCCAGGGCCGGGCTTGCGCCCCAGACGAAGGCCAGTCCCTGTATCTCGTTCCCGAATACATCATATCCCGCAGCCTGGAAGCTCGCCTCCGTGCCTGCGACTACGGAGGCTTCAGACGGAGAGACCTCTATGTGGTCAAGTGGTCCAGGAGATATGTCGACTCCGACCTGTACTGCCAGTGTGCCGTTGGACACGGTGAGTGTCCCAGAAACAGCGACTGTGCCCGCGATGAACACGGCTGAGTGATGTGCGCCCTCGACCGGGACGATCCAACCCGCATCGGTGGCCCACAGATAGGTCAGCCCTAGTATCTCGTTGCCGTATTCGTCATATGCGTCCACAGTCACGATTGCGTGGTCTCCGGCAACGACCTCGATGGGATCAGGGATGACCATCAGGTGGTCGGGCTCCGCAGGGATGACCTCCACGGTCGCTGAGCCGTTGATGGCACCGAAGGTCGCGGTCACCGTCCCAACCCCAGCAGTCGTCGAAGCGACGAGCAGTCCGTCCTGGGATATCGAGCCTATCAAGGGATCCGAACTCCAAACAAAGGTGGGGTCGGCTATCTCGTTCCCGAAGACATCGAACG
>JAFGHM010000057.1 GCA_016930135.1 Thermoplasmatota archaeon
ACCTTGAGGAGCTCGTTGTAGACCTCGTGCTCTTTTGCTGGCGCGGTGCTTATGAGTATGAAACCCACGGCCATCTGGTCCTCACCAGTTCGGTATAATGGGATGTCCTGTCATAAACCTTTCTACCTAGGCTATCAATTGCCAGAGTACTGGCATGACTTCGCCTGCGCGGCCGATGACAGACAGGTCAGCATGGGCCGAGATATCGGTCGGCTCTGTGTTGACCTCGACCACCAATCCGCCCGAGTTCTTCGCGATGATCGGCAGAGCTGCTGCGGGGTAGACGACAGCGGATGTGCCGACGACGAACATCACATCGCTTGTCCGGGCGACCTCGGAGGCCTCCTTGGCAGCAGTCTCAGGCAGCTGCTCGCCGAACCAGACGACATCCGGCCTCAGGATAGCGCCGCACTGGCACAGGGGAGGTATCTTCTTGACCGGCTCGTCCGTGGTAATGACTGTGCCGTCCCTCTCGCACCTCATCCTCCATATGTTGCCGTGAAGCTCGACTATCCTCTTGCTGCCCGCACGCGCATGGAGCCCGTCGATGTTCTGCGTCAGCACCGCGAAGGACCCGAAGTGCCTCTCCATGTCTGCTATCGTCTCGTGGGCGGCGTTGGGCTTCGCCTTCGCGATCTCGATCTGCCTGAGCTGGTACCATTCCCAGACGAGCCTCGGGTCCTTCCGAAACCCCTCTCTGGTCGCGAGCACGCGCCAATCGTACTTCGACCACACACCATCGGCACCTCTGAAGGTGGGAACACCGCTCTCGGCCGATACGCCAGAGCCGGTTAACACGGACGCCGTCTTCGCTGCCTGGATGCGCTCCCGGATCGAGACCGGTAGCTCCAAACGACCCCGCTCGAAGGAGACGGCCATCTTCAGACGCACTTCCTTCTCGCGGCCCTCCTCTGGACCATGTCCCATGTGGGAAGAGTGGTCTGGGAACCCTCACTCTCGACGACGAAAGAGGCAGTCGAAGCGCCCACCCAAGCGCACTCCTCGATCGGCAGCGACCGGCTCATGCCGGCGTAGAACCCCGCCCTGAAACCGTCACCTGCACCAGTCGTGTCGACCAACTTGTCTGGCTGGATGGTGCCCACCAGGATCTCGTCGTCCTCTGTGATGATCCTGCTGCCCTCGCCGCCTCTGGTGTTCACGACCATCTTCACATATGACAGCAGTTCCTGGTCCTCGACGATGTTCAGATATGCCCTCGCCCGCTCGAGCTCCGAAGTGTTCGCGAAGAAGATGTCCGTGTTCTCGAGCACGGCCTTGAAGGTCTCAGCCGTGTACACGTAGTGCAGCTCCTGGGCCGGATCGAAGGCGACCGTCTTCTTCCTCTTGCGAGCGCGTTTCGCGACCTTGAGCATGTAGGAGGGCCTGCCGGTCCCTATGTGCACGAACTTCGAGCTGTCCGCCGTGTGCGTCCTTATCGGGAGCACCTCCTGCTCGAGGACCGCACCCTGGTCGACGAAGCCTATCTGGTTGTGCTCCGAATCGGAGACGAGTATGATGAACGGAGTGCGCTTGCCCCTCAGCCTCACGACATCGGCCGTGTCCACGCCACTGGCTTTCAGTGCCTCAAGGAAGGCCTTTGGGAAATCATCCCCGACATGGCATGCTAGAGCGGTCCGAACCTCCAGCGTCGCGGCAATCCTCGCTAGGTTCGCTCCCGTCCCGCCGAAGTGCTGCTTCTTGCCCTTGAGTTCCACGCATGTGTTGGGCTTTGGGAACTCATTGGAGCTGTATATCAGGTCAAGAGCGGCGTGGCCGTAGACCCCCAAAAAGTTGCTGCTGCGCAAGCTGCCCCCTCAAATACGGAATCCCGTATCGACTGGCTCGTTATTGAAAATTGGGGCAGACGATACAGCGTCGGCCTGAAGGTGATTGTACTTAAATCTCACCCTCGGCCAGTCTCGGGCCCGTACCGGCCAACCATGTCAAGGATTGTCACTGAGAGGGCTTCAAGTCCCCTCTCTCCAGCTGCGGACATAGTCCTGCTGGCCTTTCGAGAGCCTGTCTATCCTGATCCCCATTGTCTCGAGCTTGATCCTCGCGACCGTGTCGTCGAGGTGGTCGGGGACGTCGTAGACGTCTGGCTCCAGGGTCTGTGCGCTGAAGTCCAGGTACTCGAGGCAGAGCGCCTGTATCGCGAAGCTCATGTCCATTATCTCGACAGGGTGTCCCTGACCGGCTGCGAGGTTGACGAGCCTCCCGTCCGCGAGGAGATACACCTTCCGCCCGTTCCTCAGCCGGTACTCCTCCACCGACTCCCTGACCTTCTTGTGCCTCCTCGACATCTTCCCCAGAGCGGCCTTGGATATCTCGTTGTCGAAGTGCCCTGAGTTGGCGAGCACGCAGCCATCCTTCATGACCTTGATGTCCTCAGCCGTGATGACATCCTTGCAGCCCGTGGCCGAGACTATGATGTCCGCCTCCATTGCCGCCTGGCGCATGGGCATGACGGCGAAGCCATCCAGCTTCGCCTCGATTGCGCGTATGGAGTCGACTTCGCAGACGACAACGTCCGCCCCCATGCCCTTGGCACGCATGGCGATGCCCCTGCCGCACCAGCCGTAGCCGGCGACAACGAAGGTCTTCCCGGCTATCACCAGGTTCGTCGCCGACATTATGCCATCCATTGTGGACTGGCCCGTGCCGTAGCGGTTGTCGAAGAGGTACTTCATGTAGGCGTCGTTGACGGACATCACTGGGAACTTGAGCGCGCCCTCCTGGGCCATCGCCCGAAGCCGCATCACTCCTGTGGTCGTTTCCTCGTTCGCGCCCTTGACCTTGCCGAGGAGTTCCTTTCGCTTCGTATGAAGCATGAATATCAGATCGGCACCGTCGTCTATCACGTAGTCTGGTCCGATGTCCAGTACCTTGTTCAGGGATTTGTAGTAGTCCTTGTTCGTCTGGCCCTTCTTGGCGTATGTCTCGAGCCCGTACTCCTTGTTCAGAGCGTACGCGACGGAGTCGTCTGTTGAGAGAGGGTTGCAGCTCGTGAGCCTAACCTCGGCCCCCGCCTCCTGGATCGTGAGGGCGAGCACGGCCGTCTTCGCCTCCGTGTGCAGAGCCATGCCGACCTTAAGGCCCTCGAAGGTCTTCTCCTTCACGAACCTCTCCCTCACCTTCCCTAGGACCTTCATGTGCGTCTTAGCCCACTCAATCCGATTAACCCCTTTCTGGAGCAACTCGTTTCTAGCCATGCTACCTGACGACTAATCGGGGGTTCCCCTAATAACAGTTGTTCCCAAGCTCAGAATGGTGTCACTTCTTAGGCGCGCCGCCGAGGTTGATTGCGATCTCGGCGATATCTGCGGAGTACAGACCGGACCTCTCAAGGCTTTCGACGACCCGGGCAAGCGGGACGACGAACTTGCCCCTGTGGTCCATTATCTGCTGTATCAGCGCCTCGCCGCTCTCACGGATGCGTTCCGACTCATCCGCCACGACGTTGGCGCCATCCATGTCGCCCTTCATAAGGGCCTCCACTGACTGGTCCAGTGCGGCGATGACCGCGGTCGAGTAGCTCTGGAGCCCCTTGACGAGCTTGTCCGGCAGCTTCTCCGCGGGCAGCGAGGCTGCACTGTGGGCTATCCTCGCGGCGTGGTCCGCAATCCTCTCCAAGGCCTTGGACGCGGACAGGTAGAAGGACGCCTCGGCGACCGTGAGTCCCATCTTGCGCGCAGTAGCGAGGTCGCGCAGAACCATGCTCTGCTGTTTGGACACGAACCAGTACAATCGGTCAACCTCGTCGTCTCTCGAGACCACATCCCCGGCCAGCTCCGTGTTGCCCGAGAGCATCGAATCCATCGCATCGATATGCATAGACCTCGACATCAGGTGCATCCGCCTCAGTATCTTCTTCATGTCCAGGTGAGAATGATCGGCTACATCCTGGATGGAGATGACGTTGCTGGACTCCTCGACAATCTCAGGACCTATCACCTTGCGAGTGAAGTCTCGTACGACCTTCCTGATCTCCGCTGGAATCCTGGTCCTTGACCTCAGGACGATCTCGTCGTGCCCGGATATGTACAGTCCTATCAGACGTCTGAGCATATGCTGGCTCTCATCGTCGTCCTCGACGTACACCTCCACCCTTGACGATAGCCGGCGCGACCCGGGAGCCGGGTCCAGCGTGAGCAGACCGTTCTCGTCTATGATCATTGACACAGAGTCGCCCTGCTTGAGCTTTGAGGACAGGATCCAGTGCTTGGGAAGGGAGACTATGTAGGTTGAGCCACCGGTCTTCTGAAGCTTCCTCATCTCCACGCAACTGCCCCCTCTGGCGAAACACGATACTATCTATAGAACACCATATCCCGCGCCCGTATTAGCTCGTTTCTATATATTATACATAGGTCATTGCGAGGACCGTAGCTCTACAGGTTCTCGGTCGGCAACCCTCTTCAACCTGCACCCCGAGTGGGGAACGAAAGGAGATAGTGGTGATGATAGCCGACCCAAGTATCTATGATTTCGACTTCGACGAGATGAAGCTCTTCGACGGACCAGGCGATAACCGCGACCTGGAGTTTCTGGACAAGTGAAGGCTGATTGGCCGAGATAGGTGACTGGAATGAAAGAAGCAAGCACGCAATCGAGCAGCGGACAGCGCGAGAAGATAGCCATGCCCCACAGGGGAGGGAACAGGGCATTCATCATAATCGCCCTTGTGGTAGTAGCCATTGTTGTGATCGCAGCAGCGTTCGCCACAGGAATGCTGTCTCTTGGCTCCGACAAGGGAACAGTGACCTTGACGGGTGCGGGTGCCACGTTCCCCATGCCCCTCATTCTCAAGTGGGCAGACGAGTACTACAACGAGACAGACGGTAAGGTCAAGGTCAACTACGGAGGCGGAGGCAGCGGTGCGGGGATCACCCAGATCAAGGACCAGACGGTCGTGTTCGCAGGAACAGATGCTCCCCTCAGCGGAGACGAGTCCTCGCAATATGGGCTTGTTCACATCCCGGAAACGCTTGGCGCCGTAGTGGTCGCATTCAATGTGCCAGGCCTCGCCACGCTGAAGCTGGACGGCGACACGCTGGCCAAGATATTCATGAAGAATATCACGAAGTGGAACGATCCGGCGATAGTAGCGCTCAACGCGGGTGCTAGTCTGCCGGACAATGACATACAGACTGTTGTCAGGTCCGATTCGTCCGGGACGACCTTCGTGTTCACGGGCTACCTGGAGATAGTCAGCAGCGAGTTCGCGAGCATCTACGGCCAGGCGAAGTCGCTGACATGGCCTGGCGCGATAGGCGCGAGCGGCAACCCCGGCGTGACCTCCACCGTGAAGTCGACAAGCTACTCGATAGGCTACATAGAACTGTCGTACGCTATGCAGAACGAAATTCCGTTCGCCCAGCTGAAGAACAAAGATGGCAACTTCGTCGTCGCTTCTCTCGACACGACCTCCGCGGCCGCAGCAGCTGCGGGTGCATCCCTGCCTGCAGGAGGCGGTGACTGGAGCAACGTGAACATACTGAACGCCCCTGGGTCGGACTCGTATCCCATTGCCAGCTTCACATACATACTGGTCTACAAGGAGCTCTACGACGACGCCACCAAGTTGAACAAGACCGCGGCCGAGGCGCTGGTCGACTTCCTCTGGTGGATGGTGCACGACGAAGCGCAGAGCTGGGCGGATGACCTGTACTACGCTCCCCTGCCAGCGAGCGTCGTGGCGCTGAACGAGGCCACCCTCGAGGCACTGACCTACCAGGGAGAACCAGTACTATAGGGAGCCCCACAAACCCCTTAGCGACACCTCTCGGGCGAGGGGTCAGGACCCCCTGGCCTGGACGGTGAGTGAAGTGCGGGGATGCCAACATGAACGAGCGGGGAACCGAAGAGCGAGGCTCGCTCCAGAAGACAAGGAGCGGTCTCTCGCTGGCCACCGTAAGGAAGACTCTCGGAAGGTCGGGGGACCGGCTGTTCGTCTACCTGGTCGGCCTGGTGGCCCTGTCGACGCTCATGCTGGTGTGGCTTCTGGTCGCGTTCATGATCTCAGACTCGATAGAGTCAATCGAGGAGTTCGGGTTCGGGTATCTGACGGGGAGGACCTGGGAGGAGCAGAAGGGAGTATACGGCGCGCTGCCTTTCATCTTCGGCACACTCCTGACATCGGCAATCGCAGTGGCGATTGGTGTCCCCGTGAGCATAGGCATCGCAATATACCTCTCCGAGCTGGCCCCTGCGTGGATCAGGGAGCCGCTTTCCTTCGTGATCGAGCTCCTCGCAGCGATCCCGAGCGTCATATACGGCCTCTGGGCGATGGGGGCTCTCAGGCCGCTTCTTGTGAACTCAGTCGAGCCCTGGCTCGTCAAGTGGTTCGGCTGGACGCCGTTCTTCGAGGGCACACCGCAGGGGCTGGACAAGCTCGCTGCCGGCCTGATACTGGCCATCATGATCATACCCACGGTCGCCTCTGTGTCAAAGGAGGCGCTCAGGGCCGTCCCCGACTCTCAGAGAGAAGCTGCATTGAGCCTCGGGGCGACGAGGTACGAAACGACGCGAATGGCAGTCCTGACCTACGCGCGCTCGGGGATATTCGGCGCGTGCATACTCGGCCTTGGGAGAGCCTTCGGTGAGACGATGGCCGTCACGATGACGATAGGCAACTCGAACGCCATCTCTTGGTCTCTGATCGACCCGGGGCAGACCATGGCTAGCCTGATCGCAAACAGGTGGGGTGAGGCGGAGGGCCTGCAGAGGGCGTCTCTCATCGAGATAGGCGTCATATTGTTCGTGATAGCGCTGCTGGTGAACGTGTTTGCGCGGCTGATGCTCGGGAGAGTGCTGAAGTCTGTTCACACTACAGGAGGGGGACTGTGAGGAGCCACAAACTCCGAAAGCGCGTCGACATGGCGGCGTCCCTGCTCGCGGTCGGATGTGTCCTGGTGGCCCTCATCCCCCTGGTATCCATACTCGTGGAGGTCATCCGGAACGGAGCGCCCATGCTCAGCTGGGAGTTCATCACCGACAGGACCACGAGCGGGGTGGGGAACGCCATCCTGGGGAGCCTCCAGATCGTCATGTACGCGGCGTTCATCGGCCTGCCCGTCGGGATACTGACCGGCATCTACATCTCGGAGTTCGGGAACAACAGGATGGGCAGCACCATCAGGTTCTTCAACGACGTGATGGCCAACTTCCCCTCGATAGTCGTAGGGCTGCTCGTGTATGCGATGCTGATCGTCTACCTAGGGATGACCTACTCCATAATCGTGGCGTCCGTGGCCCTTTCCATCATCATGATCCCCATAGTCGCGAACACGACGGAGGAGTCGCTGAAGATGGTACCCAACTCCCTGAGGGAAGGGGCGTTGGCGCTCGGCGTGCCCCGTTGGAGGACCGTCCTGAAGGTGGTTCTCTCCAACGGGAGATCTGGGGTGATTACCGGTGCGCTGCTCGCGGTGGCCAGGGTCGCCGGAGAGACCGCGCCGCTCATACTCACTACGATGTTCAGCTACTTCTGGACCGTGTCGCCGAACGAGCCGAGCGCTGCGCTCCCGACCCTGATATTCAACTACGCGATGGGATACTCCTCCCTGACCGTAGACGAGGCCATGCGGCATGCGTGGGGGGCCGCGCTGGTGCTCATAATGCTGGTCCTCTCGCTCAACGTGAGCGTGAGGCTGCTGTCGATGAGGAGATTCAAGAAGAACCACAAGGGGGCAAGAAGATGGAGAACAAGATTGTCACTGAAGGCCTGAACGCGTACTTCGGCGATGTCCACGCGGTGAAGGGAGTCGACCTGGCGATACCGGCGAACTCCATCACGGCAATCATCGGACCGTCCGGGTGCGGCAAGTCCACCCTGATTCGGTGCATGAACAGGATGCACGAGGTCGTCAAGGACGCCCGGGTCGAGGGGAGAGTCGTCATCGACGGCGAGGACATCTACGCCCCGGGCTCGGACGCAGTGGAGATACGGAGGAAGGTGGGGATGGTCTTCCAGAAGCCCAACCCGTTCCCGACCATGTCGATCTACGACAACGTCGTCGCCGGGCTTAGGCTGAACGGAGAGCGGGACTGGAAGAGGCTTGACGCGGCTGTCGAGAGGAGCCTCAAGCTTGCGGCGCTCTGGGAAGAGGTCAAGGGGCAGCTCGACGCCTCAGGAGTGAGCATCTCGGGAGGGCAGCAGCAGAGGCTCTGCATCGCCCGGGCCCTCGCCGTGGAGCCGGAGGTGCTGCTTCTGGACGAGCCGTGCTCCGCTCTTGACCCGATCGCAACGGCCAAGATCGAGGATCTTCTGTTTGACCTGAAGAACAACTTCACGATAGTCATCGTCACACACAACATGCAACAGGCCGCAAGGATATCCGATTTCACGGCGTTCATGTACCTCGGCGAACTCGTGGAGTTCGGAATCACGAAGGATCTTTTCGAGAACCCGAAGGAAGA
Source organism: Thermoplasmatota archaeon (assembly GCA_016930135.1). Lineage (GTDB taxonomy): Archaea > Thermoplasmatota > Thermoplasmata > UBA10834 > UBA10834 > COMBO-56-21. Next base: position 8,422 of record JAFGHM010000057.1, read on the forward strand.
GCTGACGGAGAAGTACATCACAGGGAGGTTTGGATAGAGATGGCGCCCAGGAAGGCATACGAGACGGAACTCGAGGAATTGGACCGAAAGGTCGAGGAGATGGCCAAGAAGTCGAAGGAGGCGATTGCCCTCGCAACGAAGTCGTTCGAGAAGCTCGACCAGGAACTTGCCGATGAGGTCATCAGGCTTGACTCACAGCTGTTCCAGTTGAACGTGGACATAGAGAAGATGTGCCTCGAGGTGATTGCGCTGCAGTCGCCCGTGGCAAAGGACCTGAGGACCATAGGCACCTATCTCAAAGTGATAACTGACTTCGACAGGATAGGCAGGTACGCGAGGGACATAGCAGAGGTCACGCATCACTCGGCCACCATGGCCCACTTCAAGCCGCTCGTGAGCATACCCCACATAGCCGAGATGGCCTCCAAGATGGTCGACCTGTCCGTGCAGGCGTTCATCGACAGGAACCTGGATCTCATCAAGGAGGTCTTCGACCTGGAGGACTGCGTGGACTCCCTGTACGACGAGATCTTCCGAGAGGCCATCACCTACATGATGGAGGACTCGAAGAAGATCAGCATCGGGATCAACTACATGCTAGTGGCGAGGTATCTCGAGAGGATAGCGGACCACGCATGCAACATCTCGGAGCGGACCGTGTACATGGTCACGGGCGAGAGGGTCGTGAAGGACTGACCGCTACCGGAGCTCACCCAGGTTCGCTGCCATCCTGGCCATCACGGCCTCCAGGTTCTCATCCCTGTCGTACCTCGACAGAGCGAGGGTGGCCGCTCGCTTGTCGTCCAACATGTCCTCGACGTTCTTGACCAACTCGGGTATCGCCCGCGTGACCTCGTCCACTATGGTCACGGTCGCGCTCCTGGATGTCCGGGAGAGAGGGTTGAGGTCCACGGCGATGGTCTTCTTGCCCATCCGGGCGAGCGACGCCGCCCTGTCACCATCCTCCAAGGGCATCAGCACGACGTCAGCAGAGTAGATGCCCTCCTTCGAACACATGCCCCTCGTGTGCTCAACGCCAGGGAGAACAGCATCCGGCAGGAACCCGAGGACCCCTTCGGCCCCGCTGCTCTCCAGAACCGACTGTATCTTCGTGACCCGGTCATCCGATCTGTGGAACAGACTGACCTCCAGCCTCGCCTTCGCGGCCCCTGCGAGGAGAACGACCTCCTGCGCGCACAGCGCCGCGAGGTTGCCATTGACGGATATCACGGGCCGCTTGGCCCTGACCAGGGTTGCAGCGGCCGCCCTGCTAGCAGCCCTGGCCTCCTTCGTCGTCCGCTCGCCGAGCAGGTAGTCGAACATCTCCCCCCGGCCGTGGGCGATAAGACCCTGGGGAGCGACGATCCCGCTCCGGAAGCCCTCGACCAGCCGTTCCCTCAGGACCAGGGAAGCATATCGGGGGTGGGACCTCGGTATCTCGGTCATGACATCGCCTTCCGCGCATGCGCACTACTGAGTGGGAAACGGCCTCCGACCCCGGAGAGGGGCTCAAACCTTAAATACCTTGAGAAAAACATTATATATAAGATTGGCCATAGGGCCGATAGCGCAAACTATAAATAAGATTCGGTGAGCCCGGTGCGTCTTCTAGGTGTCGTGCAGGATATATCGCACGACGGGAAACTCATCGTCAAGGCGAGGTTCCAACCGAGAATGAGGGAGCTTGTGAAGGACAACCTGAAGGCGGAGGTCGGGAGGGTCGCGAAGATCTTCGGGCCCGTCCGGTCGCCGTACGTGGCTATCGAACCCAAGAAAGAAATGAGGACCCTTGCTGTGCTCGGCAAGGAAGTCTATGTGCAACAGGAGAGGGATAATGGCAAAGGTAAGAGAGGAAACTGAGCAGGTCGAAAGATGCCCCGAGTGCAACAGCTCTCACCTCGTGAGAGACTACGAACGCGGGGAGCTCGTATGTGAGGACTGCGGCATAGTCCTAGACGACCAGCTCATCGACCAGGGCCCTGAGTGGAGGGCCTTCGATGTCGAGCAGGGGGAGAAGAGGGCGAGGACAGGGGCGCCCATGACTTACACGATCCATGACAAGGGCCTGTCGACCGAGATATCCTGGAAGAACAAGGACTCCTACGGGAAGAGCATTCCGACCAGGAACAGGGCGCAGCTGTACAGGCTCAGGAAGTGGCAGCGCAGGATCAGGGTCAGCAACGCGACAGAGAGGAACCTCGCGTTCGCGCTCAGCGAGCTGGACAGGATGGCCTCCTCAATGGGCCTCCCGAGGAACGTCAGGGAGACAGCGGCGATGACCTACAGGAAGGCCGTGAACAAGAACCTGATCAGGGGAAGGAGTATAGAGGGTGTGGTAGCAGCCTCGCTCTATGCGGCCTGCAGACAGTGCAACGTCCCGAGGACGCTGGATGAGGTCGCCAACTCCTCAAGAGTGGGCAGGAAGGAGATCGGCAGGACATACAGGTTTATGACCCGCGAGCTCAAGCTCAAGCTGATGCCCACGAAGCCCCAGGACTACGTGTCGAGGTTCTGCTCAGAGCTGAAGCTGTCGGGGGAGGTCCAGGCCAAGGCCGCGGAGATCCTGAAGGACGCCGCGAAGAAGGAGCTGACCTCCGGCAGGGGGCCGACAGGCGTGGCCGCCGCGGCGATATATATCTCGTCCATCCTGTGCAACGAACGCAGGACGCAGAGGGAGGTCGCGGACATAGCGGGAGTGACAGAGGTCACCATCAGGAACAGGTACAAGGAGCTCACGGAGAAGCTGGGCATAGAAGTGCAGCTCTGAAAGGAGATCTCGCCAAACCCCTTCCTTCTATAGTCTTTTCAACATCGCCGTCTTCGTGTCGCTCTGAAGGTCGATCTTCCTCTTCTCGAACACGTTCCAACCCCTTCTGGTGCTGACGAAGATAGAGAGCATGACGACCAGGAAGATCATTGCGACATCCACGTATAGAATCGATGCCAGCTCGAACGAAGTCTCTCGGGAGAACACCCCAGCCGCACAGGGCACGAAAGCGATGGCGAGTATGGCCGTCACCACCAGCAACCAAGCCCACCAGTACTCGATTGCGGGGTCCGGGCCTCTGTAGAGGGACGCAAACATGAGCCCTTCGACAACGCACGCCGCGATGAATGTCGCGGAGAGCCAATACTCGAACGAGGTGGAGTCCAGTCCTATGACCCAGAACAACATGACATAGACGACACCGACCACTGGGAGAACCAACAGCGGAGACAGCAGAACCGCGATTATGACGTCTGCCCATCCCACGTCCTTCATCCTCGCATCGCCACCGATGTCTCATGGCTCGCCAGGGTACATATCGTTTGTGTGAGACTCCCACGAGAGCAGGCGGCCGAAGTGCGCGTGAAGGCCGACCGTGTAGAATGAACACTTTTTTATGTGCTGCCTACCTTCCCGAGAAACGGGGAGAAGCCTTGGTCAGGATTGGCATCAACGGTTTTGGCAGGATAGGCAGGAACTTCTACAGGGCTGCGCTCGAGCACAAGGCGTTCGGGAAGGACCTGGAGATAGTTGCAGTGAATGATATCGCGCCCGTCGACTCGCTTGCCTACATGCTGAAGTGGGATTCCGTCTACGGCAAGCTCAACAAGGAAGTGAAGGTCGACGGGGCAGGCATATCAGTCGGCGACAAGAGGTTCGAGGTCACCCAGGTGAAGGACCCTGCTGAGATACCCTGGGGAAAGCAAGGCGCCGACATCGTCCTCGAGTCAACTGGCCTGTTCACCGAGAGGGAGAAGGCCGCGAAGCACCTGACCGCGGGCGTCAGAAAGGTGCTCATATCGGCCCCCGCGAAAGGTCCGGACGTCACCCTCGTACTGGGTGTCAACTTCGAGATGTACGACAA
>JAFGHM010000058.1 GCA_016930135.1 Thermoplasmatota archaeon
CCGTGGGGTAGCTTGGTATCCTTCCAGCTTGGGGTGCTGGTGACTCGCGTTCAAATCGCGACGGGCCCACCTGGCTATTTGTTCAATTAGCAGGAATTGAGATTCCATGGGTTGACCCTCGCCTCGCAGGAGCCCATGGGGAGGATAGGCTAGGTCCCTGGTGGTGCAGTCGGCGGTTCCTCTGCTTCCGCGGCAGTCTGACTAGGTTCCTTCTTTCTGCGCATCATAAGGAATGCCACGGCCACGACTATCGCTATTGCCGCTATCACAAGAGCGTAAAGAACAATCGAATTGACAAGAGCGCCAGAAGACTGAGCCTCCCACATATTCGTCTCAGACGCCTTCGCAGTGCCAATCATAACGCCTGAGGACATTCGTACCTCCACGAGAACTCCCGTCAGTTTGTCCCAGTAGTAGGTGACCTCAGTCCCGTACTCCGAAATGCTAGCGTATACTGCCGTCCTGCTTGCTCCAGCGAACTTCCTTGTGGTCTCTCCGACGAGCGTGATATCCCCATATCCGGTCATGTAGACCGTATCTCCGGTCGTCAAGTTGACGGGAATCACGAATCCAGAGAGGCCGAGAGCCTCACCGCCCCCCACAACATCAACAGACTCGGTGACACTCTCTTCTGTGCCGTCAGACATGTGCATCGTCACGCGCACTTCCACGCTCGTTCCCTCGACGTCCAGGAACTCCACCTTGATCCAAGTCGGCAGAGTCGTCCCAGAAGGAGCGTCAGATATTTCGTAGTCGAGCTTGATCCAGTCGCCAGCCTTGACACCCACCTCAACTTCCGCTGGTGGAGATATTGGCTCGTGATCCTGAGTACCTGGTGTAGTGAGCGGATGGTAATCCTTGGCGCCGGCATCTCCTGCAATCTCGTAGGGCGCGTCTACAATTCCATCCTGGGGCGCAATATCGGGTGTCGTCCAGTCGCTCCAGTAGTTGCCGCATCCCTCACTGCTGTTCCACCAGTTGCCGCCTCCATTGTCACAGGCTTGACAATGCGACGGGTCATAGGAGCTTCCAGCGCCGTTGTTGTCCTCGAAGGTGTTGTTCCAAATTCTGTTGCCGCCGCCCGGGTCATAGTAAGTCCAATCAGTATAGAATCCATATGCAACACTGTCTGAGCAAGTGTTGTTGAAGAATCTGTTGTCTGGACTTCTGGAGATTCTCATCCCATAGTAATTGTCTGAGCATGTGTTTCCGCTCGCGTTGTTGGAGTTCGAATGAAAGAGATCTATGCCGTACCAAGTCCCTTGACCTGCGCATGTGTTGTCAATCAACGTGTTGCCATCAGAGTATTCAAGTTTGATGCAACTTGATCGGTACAATGAGCAGGTGTTGTTCGCCAGGCAATTGCTGTCGGACTTATACAGACGGATGCCACCGCCAAACTCGTTGTAGACCGATGAGGAGACAACATTGTCGGTCAAGCTGTTGCCGTTCGAATTTGTAAGCTCGATGCCGCAGTGGTTGTCAGAACACGTGTTGCTGACAAGACTGTTGCCGCTAGAGCCAAGAAGACCTATGCCGTAGGAACAGTCGGAACATGTGCAGTCCCTGACTATGCCATTTGAACAATAGCCGATTCTGATTGCCTCAGAGAAAATCTCTGTTCCGTGATGAACATAACAATCTCTAATGGTGAAATGAACGTTCGCATTCGTAATCTCTATACCCCTCGATGGAAACGAGCTAATCTCCCATCCTTCGATGACGTACGGATCGTCAACCGTTCCACTCCCTCTCGTTACTCCTGTGGATGCGTTTGCCCCAGTGAATCCTGCATTCCCGTCGATGAGGATAGGGGCATGTGTTGTGTATGCGATTCTTGCAGGTGAAGTCGGTTCAGCCTGCGCATCATCCGATACCTGTGTCTGCAACAGTGCTGTCATCGCCATCAGACTTGCGACGACAACGATTACAAGAAAGATGCTTATTAGCTTCCTCGACCGTCTCTTCGGTGAAGGAGTTCTTCTGTCTATTATGGCCATACCACTTCCTCCTCCGATCCGAATGACCTTATCTGGCTTAAGTCTTTCCATCCTCCTTCACGGTCTTTTTCTCCTGGGCAGAACAAGTCTTGTCATGTACATTCCAATGCTAACATCTCAAAGAAGTGCCAGATGAAGAAAATGCCTGTATGAGTGAAGGGTTCAGGGGACTACGGGGTGAACCTCAATACTCGATAATTAACCATTTAGCCAGTAGAGCCTTTCGTGACTCGCGTTCAAATCGCGACGGGCCCACTTGGTCTTTTGTCAATCAGACGGAATCGCGCTCTCTTGCGTCATCCTCAACGAAAGCTTTAGATTCGAGAATGAGATGGTGGCATGACAAGCATGGGCGAGGAGTCATCAAGATCAAAACCGGCTGCGCTCACTATCCTCATCGCGACAGAATTGATATTCGCCATTCTGGGATTTGGAAGCGCATTTGGAATGCTGTCATCGCCGTCCGGCAAAGGGATGGGGCTCTCACAAGACCTCCTCGAAAATACTCCCGTCGGCGATTTTACCCTTGTCGGCTTGTTCTTCCTCGCTTTCTACGGGGTACTCCCGACTGTTGCCGTTTATGGCCTAATCACCAAGAAGAGGTGGCGATGGACGGACGTAGTCAACAAATGGACCGGCCAGCATTGGGCATGGACAGCATCGGTCGCCCTTGGGATAGTCCTGCTCTTGTGGATTGTTGTGGAACTGTCTATGCTTGGTTTCTTGAGCGGGATCGGCGGAGTCCTTCAGGTCATCATGACGGTAGTTGGCATCTGGATTCTCGCATTGACCATGCTTCCGTCAGTAAAATCCAGTATGAAATTCGATGACTGACGAAGCGAGAGAAAGGAACGGAGTTGGTGCGCGTTCAAATCGCGACGGGCCCACCTGGTCATATTTGTGGAATGGATTGCGTGTCGGGTAGGCAGAGCTATATAGTGCGGCGTTATTGACTGACGGTCAGTCAGGTGCACAAATGTCACGCGTCACAAAGAAACGAGAAGACAGAAGGGAGGAGTTCATCGAGGTTTCCAAGAGGCTTTTCAACAAGAAGGGCTACGAATACACGACAGTCGACGACATAGTTGACGCAGTCGGCGTTGCGAAGGGCCTCTTCTACTACTACTTCGAGTCGAAGGAGACGCTCCTGGATGTGATTACGAACACGTTTATAGAGGAGATCAGGCAGGCCATCGCAGATGCGATCTCCCGTGAGGGCCTCTCGGCAATCGTCAAGATGGAGCTGCTGCTGGAGGCTTCCGGAGCCATCAAGATGAAGTCCATGGCCCTTGTGGAGTACTTCCACGAACCGAGGAACAAACACCTCCACCTCGCGGCCGAAGAGCGCGTGATGAAGTTCCTGGTCCCCTCGGTCGAGGAAATCATCAGGCAAGGAGTCAGGGAGGGTGTGTTCGACACCAAGTACCCGCACTACGCGGCACTCGCCTACATCGGCGCAGGAATGGCGATCAGTCATGAGAGATTCGACAGGCTCTCCAGGAAGGAGATCGTGGAGATGGTGGCCGCGTACCAGACCCTGACCGAGAAGATGCTCGGCGCGCGCCCAGGGACATTCGACATCTATCAGAGGCTTGTCAAGAAGAACCTAGCCGGATTCACCTCGTCAGATCGCAGGAGCTCGGGGAGACCGAAGAGATGAGCAGCGGGGCCCGGAACCTCAACGGAGGCAGCGTCGTCGCTGGAGACGGCAAGTCCCGGCAATTCATAATGGCTGGACTTACGCTGGGCCTTCTCCTTGCGAGCCTCGACCAGACCGTCGTGGGCACGAGCCTGCCTAAGATAGTCGGCGACCTCGGGGGGCTTGACAGGTTCTCCTGGCTGTTCAGCGCGTACATGCTCGCCGCGACGATAATGATACCAATGGCAGGCAAGATGAGCGACAGGTATGGCCGCAGGCCTGTCTTCCTGCTTGGCATGGTCTTCTTCCTTTCTGGTTCGGCGCTCTCCGGCCTTGCCCAGGACATGAACCAGCTCATCATCTTCAGGTTCTTCCAAGGCTTCGGGGGTGGCGCGATGTTCCCGGTCGCAGTCGCGACTGTCGCTGACTTGTATGCGCCCTCCGAACGCGGCAAGATGCAGGGGGCTTTGGGTGCGGTCTTCGCGCTGGCGAGCATAATCGGGCCGTTCGTGGGAGGATGGATTGTGGACAACATCGACTGGCGGTGGGTGTTCTACGTGAATCTCCCATTCGGTGCGGCGGCCATAGTCGTTACCTCAGTCAAGTTCCCGAGAGTAGATGTGGACGCGCGAGAGCCAGTGGATTACCTGGGGATAGCCCTGCTCACGGCCGCTCTGTCTGCGGGCCTGCTCATTACATTCTGGGGTGGAACGACCTATGATTGGGCGAGCATCGAGATCCTCTCGCTGGGGGCGGCATGCGTCCTGCTTTCAGTGGCATTCATTTACGTGGAGACCACCGCTCCGGACCCGATGTTGCCTCTCAGCCTGTTCAGGGAGCCCGTCTTCGCGCTTAGTTCGCTTTCCCTCATGGTGATGGTCATGGGTCTTCTGGGGATCGTTGCATTCCTCCCCCTGTTCCTGCAGGCCGTCATAGGAATATCGGCGACGTACAGCGGCGAGTTGCTGGTCCCACTCATGCTGACTTCCATGTTGGGGGCCATTGTCAGCGGGCTGATGCTGAAGAAGACAGGCTACAAGATCTGGATTCTCGGAGGACCCCTCATCACAGCGCTCGGGCTCTACCTCCTCTCTACACTCCACAGCGGGAGCGATACGCTTGAGGCCGTGGCGTATCTCCTGATTGCCGGCCTTGGGCTCGGGTTCACCATGGCCAACTATGTCGTCGCCGGACAGAATGTGGTGTCCAAGGAGATGATGGGCGTCGCCTCGTCGACGCTAACGCTCTTCAGGACGCTTGGCGGCACCATCGGAGTCACGGTGCTCGGAGTGGTCGTGAACAGACGATTCTCGGCCGAGCTGTCCGGCAATATGCCAACTGGCTGGGAGGGCCTCGAGTCCCAGGACATGAGCACCCTGGGGAACCTGCTGCTTAGTGCAGAGGGGGCGGCGTTCCCACCCGAAGTCATCGAGGGTATCCGCACCGCGCTGAGTGAGAGCATTACCTTCACCTTCCTCGTGAGCGCCTTTGTGGTCCTGGGGGCCTTTGCGGTCACGACTCTCATCAAGAACGTCCCTCTGAAGAGCAGGGAGGAGCAGGAGGATGAGCGGCGCTCAGCGGGAATCCCCGACATGGCAGATGGGGGCATCCACGAGTAATGACACAGAGGGCGGGACATGCGTATCCGGACTGGTCAGTGGGCGTCGGCCAGAGGCCTCTTTGACTGCATCGCAACCTCCTTCTCGTCCGCCTTCCTGAGAAGAACTGCCATTCTGGTGCCCTTGGTGTAATCTCCTTTGATCCGGTTCTCGGCCCATATGCGTCCCCCACTAGCCTGGACGATGGTCCTGGCGACATACAGCCCGAGCCCCGTGCCCTTGACCGCTTGATCCAGCCGGTGGAACCGTTCGAAGACCTTCTCCTTCTCCTCGTCTTGGATGCCCTTTCCGTAGTCCGTGATCGTGACCTGCCAGTATGCTGTGCCGTTTTCGTTCACAGCCTTCACGGTAATGTCAACAGCGGCCTCCTGGGCGGGGTTGAACTTGATGGCGTTGGTGAGCAGATTGGTGAATATCCTGTTTGCCAGAGCGCTGCATTTCACATATCGCTGTTCCGTGTCGCGCTCGAAGTTGATTCTTGTCTTCCGGTCAGAGAACAGCCTTCTCGTGTCCTCGACGGCCTCCAATATCAGCAGCTTGAGGTCTCTGATGACCAGCTCTTCTTCCTGAATCGTCTTCAGCCTTGCGAGGTCTCTCACCGAAGTGGAGAGCTCGAAAGCGCCCTGCAAATCCTTGGTCACCATCGCGAGGTATCGCCTGTCCTCTTCTGTCAGGGCCTTTGATTTCCACACAGTATCAAGAAAATGCAGCGCAGAGAAAGTGTAGTTCATTATGTCGTGGGACAGGAGGTCGTTGAAGAACTCCGATTCGGACTTCGCCTCAATCACCTGTTGCTCCATGAGTTTCCTGTCAGTCACATCCTGGAACACGGCCTCGACGCACCTTCCAGGAATCAAATCGGCGAACTTCGCAGACATCCTGAGATTCAGTCTCTTGCCGTCAGTTCTCACTAGATCGAATTCGAAGTCGGTCACATTGCCTTCCTTCTCAAGCAGCCAAATGATCTTGTCCCACACTGCTTTGTCCGTGAGCATCGAGATGATGTTCGCTTCCGAGGTCTCACGCTCCAAGTCGATTCCGAAGAGGCCAGCCCCCGTGGGATTGGCAACTATGATGCGCCCGTTCGGCAGCATTATAGCGACAGGGTCGGGGACCAGGTCCATCAGGGACCTGTAGTTCTCCTCGAATCTCCAGACCTCTTCGGTCTTCCTCCTTATCTGCCTCTCGAGGGTGAGGTTCAGCGCCTGGAGCTCTAGGTTCTTGCTCAGGATCTCTTCATTCAGTCTGAGATCGTGCTCGGATGACGACGTGCCCCGTGAGATGAATGCCGGGCAAGTCTTCCTCAGATAGTCCGATGAGCCGATCACAAACCTGCATTCACTATTGCCTTGGGCCATGCACTGGCTCTCAGAAGCCATGATCTCCGAGTCAGCCGCTCTCGGTCCATCGAACGCCAGGCGCCCGATCCAGGACAGTATCCCGGCTGAGTAGGCGCACACCGGTTTCGTCTGGGAGTCCCTGTTACTCTGGAATGCCAGGGCCTCTGGTGCGTTTGAGCATCGGACCTCAGCGACTCCCTTGGCCTCATCGAACTCCGCGACTCTGAAATCGCCGAATCCCATGTCCCTCAAGAGCTTCAGCATCAGGTCGAAGGCCTCTCTCGGGCTGCTTCCGGTCTTGTCGCACCCATGACTGGAAAAGAACTCTCTCGCACCTTCCATCGCCGCTTCGAACAAGAAGTCCTTCTCGAAATCGCCCACGTCTGCCCTGAGGGTCCTCTTGAGCGCGTAGAGCCCCATGATGAAGTCCGAACTGAGCAGTCTCATTGTTGGCGGATTGAGTCCCCCTCCTGACTTGCTTGGAGGAGCAGACGCATTGTCATTCCCTGGGGCTCGTTCTGTCAGATTATTCACCTTGTGCACATGAGCGCATCCGACGGGCACCATGAGGGCCGGTAAGTAGCTATGGGGGGAGGTTGCGACGTGGAAAGAGACGGCCGCTTCTAAATCCTTTTTGGCCCGCCTTCGTCAGTATGATGACCGGTGTCTGGCCGGTCAGTCCGTCTTCGGGAGTACTCCAGCTATCGCCCTCGCGGTTCTAAGCGCGCTGACTGTCTCTCCCACATCATGGACTCTGACGATATCAGCTCCGTGCATGACTGCAATGACTGCCGCAGCAATCGACCCTCCCAGTCTGTCATTCGCTGGCCTGCCCGTCAGCTTACCTATGAACGCCTTCCTCGAGGCGCCCAAGACCAACGGTTTGCCCAGGGCCTTGAACTCGCGCAACCTGGCCAGGATCTCGAGGTTGTGATCCAGGGTCTTCCCGAATCCAATCCCAGGATCAACCATGATCTTCCTTGCATTCACCCCGCCCCTCTCCGCAGCCTCGATTCTGTCCGACAGGTAACTGCTGATGTCCTCGACGACATCTCTGTATCTGGGGCGCCTCTGCATTGTCCGCGGCTCATCAAGCATATGCATGATGATGACCGCGGCATCGTGTTCCGCGACAACTTGAATCATCCGGTCATTCCTGAGACCAGACACATCGTTGACCATGCTCGCTCCAGCGAAGAGGGCCGCCTCTGCCACCTCAGGTTTCATTGTGTCTATGGACACTCTGCCGGGCCGCGAGGCGCCGAGTCTCTCAACGACGGGTACAGTGCGCCGGGTCTCGATATCCGCCGGCACTGGCTCCGCCCCTGGTCTTGTCGACTCCCCTCCGACGTCTACGATGTCCGCACCCTCGCTGAACATGGCCATCCCGCGTTCGACGGCAAGAGCGACATCTCCACCGATCCCATCGCCAGAGAAGGAGTCGGGAGTGTTGTTCACGATACCCATCACTCTGGGCTCATCCAGTCTCAGGATGCATGTGCCCAGTTTGATGGTCTTGACTGCGCGGGCTCCCCTGTCTCTATGCGCCTTTTGCCTTGCGGAGACAGACCTCTCGACCAGAGTCACCGACCTCCGGGCACTGCTCATGCCACCAACAGCTCATCGACGAGCACGGCTATGTCCTTTATCTCGATGTCGATCTTGACGAGCTCGTTCCCCAGCCTCAGGTTGCTAACGCAGAACGGACACGCGGTCACCATGATGTCCGCGATGTCCGAGGCGGACTTGACCCTTCTGGAAGCTATCCTCTGGGCGGCCTTCGGGTCCGCCGCCCTCACGCCACCGCCCCCTCCGCAGCATCTGGCGGCTTCTTTGTTCTCCGCCAGCTCGACGAACTTCGCCTCGGGGATCATCTGGATGACCTTCCTCGGCTCGTCGTATATCCCGAGATGTCTTCCCAGGTGGCAGGGGTCATGATATGTGATCCTCTTGGGGAAAGGCCTCATCTTGAGGTCCTGCTTGGCAAGGAATTGAACCAAGTGCTCGACCTCGAACGGCACATCGACATACTTCGGATATTGCTCCTTGAACATGCGCACGCAGCCGGCGCAAGTGAAGATCATCTTCTTGATCCCGAGTTTCTTCGCGGCATCGACGTTCGCCTTCATGAGCCGCACGTAGTCTTTCTCCTTGGCGCCTATACGTTGAAGAGTGGTCCCACAGCACACCTCGTTGACAAGTGTGAAGTCGACCTTGAGCTTGGTCAGCAGCGAGATCGTATGCTCCGCGATCTCGGGCTGCCGATACCTCGCGGTGCACCCGACGAAATACCCGATGTCTGCCTTTCTGACCGGCAGGCCGAAGTCGACAACCCGGGTCTCACCGTAGGGGTTCTTCGTCTTTCGCACGTTCTCAATGACCTTCTTGTGGGCGGGCAGAATGCAGCCCGCCTCCACTAGGTCGGCTCGGGCAGCCTCGACGATGTCGACCACTCTGATGTTGGAGGGGCAGCGTCTCTCGCAGTCTTTGCAGGTCGTGCACTGATACAGCCTCTCGACCACGGATTCATCGACCGGAATCTCCTTCCTGCTGAGCCCGTAGGCGAGTATCACCTTGCCCCTGGCTACGGAGGGGTCCCATTGGTCGTCCTCAAAGCAAGGGCAGACGCTCTTACAGAAGCCGCAGAGGGTGCACGTAAGCATCTCCTTCTCCAGCTTTCTGGACCGTTCAGCTTTGATGTACTTTTTCCGTGGCATTAAATCAAGTGCTCGCGGGTGGTTTTTCTGAGATCATTTCTGTCGGATTCTCGGGACTGTAATCACAGCGTCCATAATAAAAGTGACCTTGGATTCGGGGCCCAGTCTGCGGATGGCTGTGTCGACCGCTTCTTGGAGGCTGCTGAAGGGTGTAAGGTGGGCCTTCATGGAAACCTCAGGAGGGAGTCTCGTCACGGCCATCATACTGCATTTCAGACCGATCTCTGCCATCTTTGCAGCCTTGTGGTATCCGAGCTTGTACTCCTGGGCGATCTTGTCGAGCACCTCCTTGGGCGAGTCGGCACTCCCCAGGATGTTCAGGAAGTTGGGCGGGCCTACTCCGTCCCTGCACGCGCTCACTAGGATGATCACGCCCCCGTCCCTGACGGCGTACTTCGCATTGTCCAAGGCCTTCTGGGACTGATACAGGTCGATGTCGTAGGGGAACGCGGTGACGGCCACCACTATGTCGTATCTCCTCTTGAGATCGATCACGAAGACCTCGTCAGCAGTCTTCTTGGCCATGTCGAAGGACTCCTTGAGGTCTCCTGCATAGGCGTTGCAGGTCCTGTGGTTCTTGTCAAGCACGGTCATTATCGAGAACACCTTCTTGTGCTTCAGAAGCCTCATCGCGTCGTCCATATCTTCTGCGACAGGGTTGCCCTCGAGCTTGAGCGACTGGGCTTTGATGCTGAGGGCGAGCTTGTGATTCGCCTCGATGGTCTCGTAGGCGGAGACGCCCGGAAGGAACGATTTCCTTCCTCCAGTGTAGCCTGCGAAATAATGCGGCTCGACGCTGCTGATGACGATTATCCTATCGGCGTCCGCGACCATCTTGTTGATCTTGATCGGAGTGCCGTTCTTCGAGGTTCCGAGGAAGACCATTTCGTCGGCCTTCGAGTCGTGCGCGTGGACGTCGTCCCTTATCGCGGCCCAAAGGTCACTGAAGATGTACTCGTACTCCGCCTCGGTCGGCTCCCTGTGCATCCCCGTGGCGACGATGAATTTTGTCTTCTTGTTCAGGAGGAAGGGCAGTATCGCGGTGATTATCCTCCATGTCGGCGTGGGACGCGTGGCGTCGTTCACGATAACTAGAACGTCCTTGGCCCCGTTCAGGAACTTGGACAGCGGAGGGGACCCGAGGGGCTTCTTGACCGCATCGAGGATTATCTGCACTCTGTCGTCGGTCTCGACATCCTTTTGGTACACGATTTCGCCGAGGTTCCCATCGGGGATCTCGACAACCTCGACACCTCCTCCGTATGGTACCTCCACGCGCATCCAGACAACCGGGCAGGAATAGGGATTCCTGTATTAGTACGTTAAGCCCTTTCATCTCGACACTCTGCTGGTGCAGCGGCAGCCTGAAAAGACTTATCTACATAGTAAGAGTGTCTATTTGGCCATGAAGACTCTAGGCACGCTGGGAGAGCGCGAGACAATAAGGCTGATAGAGCGGATCATCCAAAGCGATGCCTCGATAGGCCCGGGCGACGACTGTGCTGCAATCGACCTTGGCGACAAGTACCTTCTCATAACGACAGACATGATGGCAACGAAGTCCCACGTCCCCAAGGGTATGGGACCTTACGACGTAGGATGGTCGATAATCGCCGTCAACCTGAGCGACATCGCGGCCATGGGCGGAAGGCCTATCGGGCTCGTGACTGCGATCGGTATAACCAGAGGCCATCCGATAGACTTCATAGAGCAGATGGCGGACGGGATGAACGATTGCGCGCGTCGATTCGGCACGAGCATCGTCGGTGGCGATACCAAGGAACACGACGACTTGGTTCTGTGCGGCACCGCCTTTGGCGAAGTCCCGAAAGACGGTCTCCTCTTGAGGAAGGGCGCAAGGGCCGGTGATCTGATAGCGGTGAGCGGCCAGCTCGGCAGGGCCGGCGCGGGATTCCACTCGATGAAGAAGGGGCTCGGCCTCAAAGAGGCTGAGGACTCTCTGAGGAGACCGTGGCCGAGGATACGGGAGGGTATCGCCCTGAGCCAGTCGGGCTTCGTGACCTCGTGCATGGACATATCCGACGGCCTCTCGGCGTCGATATTCGAGATGTCGAAGAACTCCGGGATGACCTACGAGGTGGACTATGAGAAGGTTCCGAAGGCGAAGGAGGTCGAAATGGCGTTCCACGACCTCGAGCGTCAGAAGGACCTCGTGTTGAACTTTGGGGACGACTTCGAACTGCTCTTCACAATAAAGAGGGAGGAAGAGGAGCCACTGGCCAAGCTCGCGAAGGAGTGCGGTTGCCCGTTCACAGTCATTGGAAAGGTCACGAGCGGCGAGGAGAACATACTAATCGACATGGGGAAGCGCGAGAAGCTTGAGAACCTCGGCTATGAACACTTTCGCACAAGGCAGTAAGGAAGCATCATTCTGGACCCGGGAAGGCGACAAGGTCAGGTGTGGCCTCTGCCCTCACCGGTGTAGAATATCGGCCGGCAAGAGAGGGCTCTGCGGCGTCCGGGAGAACCGGAATGGCACGCTCTATTCCCTGATATTTGGCAAGGCCTCATCTATACATCCTGATCCGATCGAGAAGAAGCCCCTGTACCACTTCCTGCCAGGCACGACCGCGATCTCTTTCGGGAGCATAGGCTGCAACCTGTTCTGCTTGTACTGCCAGAACTGGTCCATATCCAAGGCGAAGTACGGCCAGTTCGGGCTCACAGACATGACCCCTGAGGATGTCGTAAGGTATGCCAAGGATGCCGGTGCGAGTTCGGTCTCATGGACCTACAATGAGCCGACGATATGGCATGAATTCACAACGTTGGCCTCGAGAGCGGCTCACGACTCCGGCCTCAAGACCAGCTATGTGACGAACGGATATATCAACGAGGAGCCTCTGCGTGATCTCAAGGGCGTGATAGACGCGATGAACATCGACGTGAAGGCCTTCTCGGAGGGGTTCTACGAGCGCGTTTGCGGAGGCCGGTTAGCCCCCGTTCTTCGCACGTGTGAACTCGCGCATGAGATCGGGATTCATATCGAGCTGACATATCTGGTCATCCCTGAGCACAACGACTCCGATGACGAGATGTCCAAGTTCTGCGCCTGGGCAGCTGAGAAGCTGGGCAAGGAAGTGCCTGTGCACTTCTCAGCATTCCATCCAGACTACAAAATGACGAAAGTGCCGAAGACACCTGAGAAGACCCTTCTGAAGGCCTATGATCTGGCGAGGAGGGCCGGGCTGGAGTTCGTGTACCTAGGCAACATATGGGCCGGAGAGAGGGACGACACCTACTGCCCCAAGTGCGGGACCAAGGTGATAGACAGAGAAGGCTTCTCCGTGCGCCAGACGAGACTCAAAGGCGACAGATGTGGCAAGTGTGGCGCGCCCCTGAACCTCGTGATATAGGTCCCGGAGGCCTCATCGGTATGGCCGTGACCATAGTCCGTCTGTTGGCCATGCTCAGGCATGAGTATGGCGATCCCCACTGGTGGCCTGGAGACACGCCCTTCGAGGTGGCCGTGGGGGCAATCCTGACCCAGAGGGCATCCTGGAGAAACGCAGAGATCTCCATACAGAATCTCAAGTCGTCGGGGCGACTGTCTCCGGGAGCACTCGTCGCCTGTCCTGTTGCGGAACTGGAGGAGCTCGTCAGGTCCTCGGGGTTCTTCAGACAGAAGGCGAGATACCTGAAGGCATTCTCGGAGTTCGTGGTAAGTGCCTTTGACGAGGATATGGAGCGGATGAAGACCAGGCCGACAGAAGAACTCAGAGATGAGCTCCTCGAGCTGCCTGGTATAGGGCGGGAGACGGCAGACTCTATCCTACTCTATGCGCTCGGAAGGGCGAGCTTCGTCGTGGATGCGTACACCTATCGGCTCATGGGAAGGCTTGGGTACGGTCAACTGGGGGATTACGAGACTGTCCAGGCCATGTTCCGGAGATCTCTCAGATCGAGAGTTAAGGATATGTCGGACCTGCACGCGCTCATAGTGATTCACTGCAAGGACAAGTGCAGAAGGATTCCCGATTGTCCGGGATGTGTTCTGGACAGGGTCTGCCCATCAAAGAGGAAATAGCAGCAGGAGCGGATTCCCGAGAGTCGCACAGACGACCAGCCCCAGAAGAAGCGGAACGATGAACGGCACCTTCGGTGTGACCCACACTCTCCTGTGGCCCGCCTCCTCCAGAAGACTCAGTTCCCTGGCCAGGTCCTCATCCGCCTTGGGTCTTGAGTAGAGCAGATGCCTTCCATTGACCATTCGCTCCATTAGCCATACGTGCTTGCCCCTTGCCTTCTCAGTGTCCATCCTGTAACCCAGGAGCGCCTGGGGGAACCTCAGCCCGGCGTCACCCACGTTCTTGGCGAGAAACCAGATTGGCATCACTGCGACCACTATGGCGGCCGTGATAAGAACTGCGAACGTGAAGGGCATGAACACTTCGGACCCTGATACTTCGGGTCTGAGCATGGGGAACGAGCCGATGTACGGGTAGAACGGGAACAGGATGGCGAGAGCTATCAGCGCCTTCGCATCAGCACCTCCCCTGAGTGCATCGAGCATGTAGAGGAGCACGACCAGCAGCATCATTGCAGGTACTGCGATGAAGTGCTGGAAGTACTCATCGGAACCGTACTCGAGCGACAGGAAGATGAGGATGAGAATAGCTGACGCATATTCCGCCACTGCCAGGGCCCTCGCAGTCTTCTCTGGGAGCTTCGAATCGATGAAGACGTCTGCAAGGATCAGAACGATCGGGAGCAGGACTGCCAGATATTCGAGGGGCATGTCGTCCGCATGCGTCTGTAACGCCAGCATGCCGATGCCGAGCATCGAGAGAGAGATCCAGTACCTGTTCCCCACCTTTCTCGTCCTCAGGTCAAGCAGGGAAGCATATGCCAGGACCGCGATGGCGGCAGCCAATCGCACCGCAGAAAGTGCCTCAGACGACTCCACGCGAACGGATGTTTCTGTCATTACTTAAGTCTGTTCAAAGGACTTCGTCCTCGTAGCACTTAGCTGGGACTGCGAAAACATTAAAGCGTGTGCCCCGATTAGCATGGCCGGGTTTGATGAAGGATTCGTCGAAGTTCGCAGGGCTCCTGCTGGCGTTCGCCATCGTTCTCAGCGCGCTCTTTGTGCCCGTGCGCGCGGGAGCGCAGGAGATCATATTCATCGAGGTCGAAGCCCTGAGCAAGGAATGTCCTGCGGGTGAATCCGTCACCTATCAGTGGTTTGTGTTCAACGACTTCGACATCGCGTATCTCCTCGAGATCTCCGTGGATAACGAGTCTGGGGTTGGCTGGAGCACAGCCTTCAACCAGAAGATCTTCGTGCTGGTGGGTCAAGGCGCAGCATTCGTCAACTTCACTCTGACGGCAGCGACGGACGTGTCGTCAAAGATCGTCTACCAGACACTCACTTTCAGGTTCACGAGCCTCAACGAGACGGCCTCCAGCTTCGAGAGAACCAGCTCGATCAAGACCGAGCTGATAACCGTCTGGGGGCTTGTGGCCCCTGGCAAGAACAAGCTGCTCGGTCAGTTCGACAACCCTCTGCCAGAGCCATTCGACGGCAACTACGCCACTTTCCTTCTGAACATGGCGATATGGGCGGCAATCGCTCTTTTCGTCACATATGTTGTGGACCCGACCGTCAGGCTCATCACCAAGAGGACGAAGACAGACATTGATGACAGGATCCTCAAGATACTCCGGAAGCCCGTGTTCATCCTGATAATCGTATTCGGCCTGGTGACTTCCTTCTCGATACTGCCTTTGAGCGAGGGTGAGGTCAGGTTTGTCTTTCAGACATACGGGATCGTCCTGATATCGGTTCTCACGTTCGTTGTGTACAAGATATTCAAGGAAGTCCTGGTCATGCTGGGCAGGAGGATATCTGCCAAGACAAAGAGCGAGGTCGACGATGTGCTGATACCAGTTATCGACAAGATAGGAGGGGTCATCATCCTCATCTTCGGTGCGATAGCCATCGTCAACTATCTCGGCTACGACATAACCTTCCTCCTTGCCGGAGTTGGAGTCTTCGGCCTGGTCATCGCGTTCGCCGCGCAGGACGTCCTGTCGAACTTCTTCAGCGGGATATTCCTGCTCCTCGATAGGCCTTTCTCGGAGGGCGACTACGTTACGATCTCCACGGGCGAGATATGCAGGGTCGAGAAGATCGGGATTAGGAGCACGCGCCTGTACGAA
>JAFGHM010000059.1 GCA_016930135.1 Thermoplasmatota archaeon
CAGGGAAAGGCGACGGTAGAGGTGGGTGTGGCCTACGGTGCGGATGTCGAGAAGGTCGAACAGATACTCCTGGAGGTCGCCTCCGCCCATCCGAACGTGCTCAAAGAGATCGGGAAGGTCCCTGTGGTCAGATTCCTGAAATTCGGCGAATCATCTCTAGACTTCGGGCTCTATATGTGGGTCGACAACTTCATGAACAAGTGGCGCGTCGCGCACGAGCTCAAGAAGCAGGTCTATCAGAGGTTTGCCAAGGAGGGCATTGAGATACCCTTCCCGCAGAGGACCATATACGTGAAGGAGATGCCCAAGCAGGGCAAGTGATCAATCAGTCCGTAAGGTCGAGGCCGAGCTCTTCCGCGAGCTCGATTGCGGCCTCGTACTCATCCATTCTCAACGGCCTGTCTATGTCAGGATGTTCGCGGGCGCGGTGCTCCGGTCTGTACTGCCCCATCACGTTGACCTTGACATCTCTGAGGTTCTCCGATATCCATCTGAGAGCCGGCTCCGTGCAGCACTTGAAGTGGTTCGGGAGCACCAGGTGCCTTATGATCATTTCCGCCTGCCTGCGTGCGAGCAGGTGGTTTCTCGTCATTATGCGCATGTAGTCCGCTGCGTTGGACAGTCGCTCCGCGCACCTGTCGTTGCCGTACTTGAAATCGGTCAGATAGATATCGATGACGCCGTCCAACAGCCTCATGGTCTTCTCAGTGACGTACATGTTGGAGTTCCACACCTGCGGTAGGTTCGCATCGCAGTGCCGCAGGACGTCGAGTATGAACGGCAGGTTGGATGTGGGGTCGCCTCCCACCCAGTTGACATTCCTCGCCCGTACTCTTAGCCCACCTCGGCCACGCCCATCCCCACCAGCTCTGGTCTCGACCATCTCAGCGAGTTCTTCCGGCTCTATCCTGGTCCCGGCGTCGGGCCTGGTGCTGATGTCCCAGTTCTGGCAGAAAACACACTTGAACGTACACCCAGCGAAGAAGATGGTGTATGAGGGCACTAGCTCGGGCTCTTCGCCCATGTGCAGGAATTCGCTGCATACCCTGGCCTCGAGGACGCCGCAGTGCCCCTTCTCCCCCGCAATCCGATTCACACCGCATCTCCTCTCGCACAGGTCGCAGCTCCTCAGAGTCCTTCCGGCCAGCTCTGCCTTGAGATCGAGGAGCGTTGTCGATCTCTGGACTTCAGCTTCTCCCGAGACGTTAGTATCATGGACCAACCAAAGCTCTTCGTCGCCGCAGGTCAGATCGACATCCAGCCGAACCTTCTTTGATGTGAGGTATCTAGCCTCTTCTTCTCCGTCAAGTATCTCATAGTATCTCTTGAGCGCTTTCCTGGCCATCCATCTCCGTAGTTGTGTCACGGCACATTTAATACTTTCAGGGTAGCTCCTCGGCAACGATGACGAAGGCCATCATCGGAGAAGTGCCCGATCTGTGGAAGGAGACCTACGATCTTGTCGCCCAGGTGCCCGAAGGAAGGGTGACCACATATGGCGAGGTGGCCAGGGCGCTCGGAGATGTCGTCGCGAGCCGTTTCGTCGGCCTTGCGATGAGCATGAACGACGACATCGTCAGGGTCCCGTGCAGACGGGTCGTGCAGTCAGACGGCTCCCTGGGCGGATACACAGGTGGCGGCCCGTCTAAGAAGGCGAGCCTCCTCCGGAAAGAGGGAATCCGAATCTCGAGAGGCAAGGTGTTGGACCTGGAGAAGGTGTTCTTCAAGGACTTTCGCACACACTACCCGCTTCGCGCTCTGAGAGCTAGACAGCGCACTCTGAGGAGACATGTCTCTCTCGATGACGCGGTCGAGGAAGTCAGGAAAGCCGTGGGCCTGGATGTCGCATACGCGGGCGACAGAGGCTTCGCCGCGATGGTGGTCTTGGACTCTCGTACAGGCAGGATACTTGATCGGAAGGTCGTGGAAGGCGTGGCCAAGTTCCCGTATGTGCCAACCTTCCTGGCGTTCAGGGAGATACCCTTGGTTGCCCATCTCGTTGAAGATGTGGATGACCACACGGTAGTCTTCTACGACGGCAACGGTATTCTGCATCCAGAGCGGTTCGGCATTGCTAGTCACTTCGGCGTGGCAGCCAACGTCCCTACCGTCGGAGTTGCCAAGAAGCTCCTTTGTGGCAAGGTCGGAGGCCGCCCAAGGAACCTAGTAAGGCCAGTGACCTCTGACCAGCAGCTCCTCGGGCATGCTCTGTGCAAGGCGTCTGGAGGCAATCCCGTCTACGTCTCCGCTGGCCATCAGGTATCGCCAACTAGGGCGCTCGAGGCGTCCAAGCATCTCCTTCTTCACAGGGTGCCAGAGCCCACTAGGCTCGCGCACATCGAGGCAGGGGCCGCTCGTCTTTCGAGAAACAACAAATAGTCGCATGTGTGTGGGCGTCAGATGATGCGCGTATGCGTGTACGGAGCCGGGTCACTCGGGACTGCGATAGGCGGAATGCTTGCAGCGAAGAACGACGTGACCCTCATCGGCCGTGACCCGCACATGTCCGTAACGAGACGGGAGGGGCTCAGGCTCACAGGAGATGTGAAGAGGAAGTCGAAGGTCGATGCGAGGCTGACCGTCGCGGGCCTGGAACCTCCCGAGCTGATCATAGTCACAGTCAAGGCCTATGACACGAAAGGCTTCGTGGAGGCCTGCCGGAAATGGGCGGGTCCACACACGCGGGTCCTCACGCTCCAGAACGGTCTTGGGAACCTGGAGATGCTCAGGGAGTGGAAAGGCAAAGCCGCCTTTGGAGGTACGGCCACCATGGGAGCGCAGCTACTCTCACCAGGCAAGGTCCGGGTATCCGGCCTGGGCAGGACGACCATAGGGGCAGACAGGGATCCCGGGGGCGCAGAGGGGATAGTCCGCATGTTCGTCTCCTGCGGGCTCCCAGCAGTGGTTGAGGAAGACATTTCCACGGAGATCTGGTCGAAGGCCTCTGTCTCCGCGTGCATCAACCCGCTGACTGCGATTCTGAGGGTGGCCAACGGCGCCCTCGCGGAGAGCGATGCTGTTGTCAGGCTAGTGTCCGAGATATGTCGCGAGTGCGCAATGGTCGCCAGTGCCGAAGGCATCAGCATCACGCCGACCCGGATTGAGGCTCGTGTATGGAAGATCGCCGAGGACACCTCCGATAACAGGTCGAGCATGCTGCGTGATGTGGAGATGGGTCGGAGGACTGAGGTGGAACAGATAAATGGCGCCTTCGCGGGAATGGCCGTCAGGCATGGAATCTCCGTGCCCATCAACAGGGCTCTGACAGCGATGGTCTGCACGCTGGCTAGCCCGGGCTCCCCAGGCAAACATTAATATTCTGACTCGGTGCATTTCCGAGCCGGGATAAGATGGTGGATGTAAGAGAACTGGCAGCGAATGCCAAAGTGCTCAGGAAGAAGGGCCTGGGCGTACGCGAGATCGCAGACGAGTTACACCTCTCGGTGGACACGGTCAACTATCTAATCGAGTACGGGGCAGAGGGTCTTCCGCCTTCGGATGTGAAGATTGGCTGGCGGTCTGTCGGAGTATCTGGATATCGCGTAGGCCTCATGTCCGAACTGATGGCGGACATCGCATTGGAGGAGCTGACCAAGAAGGACCAGGACGCCGAAGTCGTCCTTGGAATATCGATCAATGGCATACCGTTCGCGACGATGCTCTCCGAGATAATGGGGCTGGATTTCGCGGTCTACAGGCCACACGCCGAGAGCGAGTTGGGCGGCGCGTTCAGCTCGAATTTCGCCTCCGTGGGCAATGGCAAGAAGATAGTCGTTGTCGACGACGTTCTGAGCACTGGCGCGACCATCAAGAGCGCGATAGCAGATATCAAGGAGGCCGGCGGCCAGCCTATCCTCGTGATGGTCATAGTCAACAAGAGCAGCCTGAACGAGATCGACGGCGTGCCACTCCGCGGACTCATAAGGGCCCGCTCGATTGGCGGCACCATACTTGGAGGCGGAAGCAAGGGCTTCCCGTACAGCTAGAGCTTCTTGGCAGAGGCCCTGAGGGCCTCCACAACGGGCATAGGCTTGCCCAGTACGAGTCTCTCTAGCGCCCCTCCTCCGGTGCTGATGTAGGACATCTTGTCCTGCACTCCGAGCCTGTTGGCGGCTGCTGATGAGTGTCCTCCGCCTATCACGCAGAAGGCCTCGGATTCGACCATGGCGTCGAACAGCTCTGCAGTCCCCTTGCAGAAAGAGGGGTTCTCGAACACACCAGGCGGTCCAGACAGAAAGATGGTTTTGGAGTCCATTATGATCCTGCGGAATTCCTCCGCGGTCTTGGACCCGATGTCCATGACCGCACCGTCCTCCGGCATGTCCTCAAGGGTCACCTCCACTCTGCGCCCATCCACGCTTATGGCCGCATCCACTGGCAGATGTATCTTCGCGCCGTACTTCTGAATGAGCTTCCTGGCGTTCTCCATGACACCGTCCTCGACGCCTCTCCTCGCAAGCTCCTCTGTCTTGGAGCCGACCTTCTTCCCCGTCGCCCACAAGAAGGCATAGCCCGCGAGGCCTGCAACGAGTATACTGTCGACGCTTTCGCGCTCGGCCAGTGTCCGGATTACCTGTAGCGCGTCGGCGAACTTCGTCCCTCCGAAGATGAAAGTCGACGGCCTCTTAGGATTCGTGAAGACGTGAGTGAGCGTCCGAACCTCCTTCTCCATTAGTCTCCCGGCGGCTGACGGCAGGACGGTCGTGAAACCGACTAGAGATGCGTGCGACCTGTGAGATGAGCCGAACGCATCGTTGACGAACAGGTCGAACTTGGGTGCGAGCGCCTTGACCAGAGCGGATTGCGCATGCTCTTCAGGGCTCTTCTTGAGCTGTTCCTCCGGGAATTCCCTGACATTCTGGAGGAGCACTGCCTCGCCCTCGACGAGCGTGTCTATCGCCCGAATTGCGTGCTTCCCAACGAGATCGTTGACGTATCTTACTTTCTTGCCAATGTACTTGCTCAGGTACTGGGCGTGCTCGTTCAGAGGTATGAAGTCATAATCACCAGGCCTGCCCTGATGTGCGATGATTATGACCCTGGCGCCTCTGTCCATCAGTTCTCTGAGCCCAGGCACCGAGGATACGATTTTCGACCCGTCAACCAGTCTGAGTGTCTTCTCGTCCACGGGTGAGTTCACATCTATCCTAAGCAGGACACGCCTTCCGCGGACTTTGAAGTCGTCCAGTGTATGGAACCCCATCCCGCTTACGGTCGCGGAACCGCTCAGATCCCCATCCTCCGCCAAACGAATCTCCCCTCCGGCCGCCTGCGTGCAGCCAAAGTCGTCCGAGTCGTTGCCCAACCTACCATCCTCCGGCGCCATTTACTGTCGCACGCAGGTCTTACGCGTTTCCTGCAATGTACCAGATTGAACGTTCGATATAAATTGCTACCGAACCTAACCGTATGGAAAGTATTTAGATGAGGGAACGACTTAGCCGAGATGAGATGCACAAGAGCCGTGTTTTTGCACCGCTAGAAGACTGAACGGATGTGTTGTATTTGAAGGGAATCGAGATCAACCAGCTTCTCGTCAAGGACGTCATGAGCCAGGCCGCTGTCGTTGCGAAGAAGGGAGAAACGCTGTCAGAAGTCATATCCATGATGAAGAGGGACCACCTCCGGGAGGTCCCCGTTCTTGACGGAGACAGGCCGATTGGGCTTGTGAGCTACACTTCATTTCTAATGAGAAGGAGCGTTCCCCTCAGCGCCAAGGTCGAGCAGGTTATGAGACCCGCGCCCAGGCTCGAGGAGGATATGCCTGTTCCGGCCGCGGTCGAGGAGATGATGTCATCTGGTGTGAGGGGTGCGCCCGTCGTCAGAAACCAGAAGATGGTGGG
The DNA here is from genome assembly GCA_016930135.1 of Thermoplasmatota archaeon. Classification (GTDB taxonomy): domain Archaea; phylum Thermoplasmatota; class Thermoplasmata; order UBA10834; family UBA10834; genus COMBO-56-21. Next base: position 5,844 of record JAFGHM010000059.1, read on the forward strand.
ATTCGTCTCGAGGACGGACATCATCAGAGTGCTTCCACGGGTCGATACCATCAGGTCGAAGAAGGTCTCCGAGTTCATGAGCTCCAACCCGCAGGCGGTCTCCGAGAAGGAGAGCGTAGTGAAGGCCCAGATGATGATGAAGGGGCTCATGGAGAAGTCCCTTCCCGTCGTCGATAACGGCGGAAGGCTCGTGGGCGCTGTCAGCATGTCCGACGTCCTGGATGTCCTCTGGTCGCCGAAGGCGACAAAACCTGCGAACGAGATCATCGGCAACAGGGAGCGGCCGGAGATATCGGTCGGGAGCGTCATGAGCAGGCCCCCGATCTCCGTCTCGGCTGGGGATTCTCTAGAGAGGGTCGCGGATGTGATGGTCACGAAAGGGGTCGCGACTGTCTTCGTCGTCGAGGACTCGAAGCTGGTCGGAGTCGTGAGCCAGGCCGACCTCATGGAGCAGGTTCTAAGCCTCAAGGAGAAGAAGGGAGTGTATGTCCAGATAACGGGCCTCGGGGAGGAGGACCCGGACGTCTACGACATAATGTACGACCTTATAGGGAAATCCATGAAGCGTATAGACAAGATCCAGTTCCCTCAGGTGTTCACTGTCCACGTGCAGGCGTACCACTCCGAAGGCATGAGGAGCAAGTACAGCCTCCATGGCAGGCTGACCACGGATCACAAGATGTACTATGCCGGCGCCACAGACTGGGACCTCTACAAGACGCTCGACGAGCTCCTTAGCCAACTGGAGAAGAACATCAGGAAGGAGCACGAGCGCGTTCTGGACATGCGGAAGAAGAAGCAGGGGTCATAGCCGCCAGTACTTAGAGATGATCTGCTTACACCTCATTATGGTCCCTCGGCCCAGGCAGCTGTTGTCCATGATGTCTGTGTACTCGAGAGGGACCTCCACCCCCTGGGTGCTACCAACGGCTGCCGCGACCACTTCTGACAGGGCGGGCACATCGTATCCTCCCTCAAGCATGAACGTAATCCTGTTCCCGCACAGCTTCTTGGAGAGCTTCATGAGCTCCTCAGCCTGGCGCGCGCACCCCACCGAAGAGAGCGTCAGGGACGCAAGTGGGTCCCTGTAGTGGGTATCCATCCCCCAGCTGACCAGAATCGCATCTGGCTTGAAAGCGGCGGTTACGGGTGTTATGATCTCTTCCATTGCGACGTCCAATGTGGAGTCGCCGCAGCCGGCCTGGAAGGGCAGGTTCACTGTGTACCCCTCACCTTCATCCTTGCCCACATATTCCACGGGGCCTGTGCCAGGGAATATCCCGTGCTGGTGCGTGGAGATGTACAGGACGCTGGGGTCCATCGCGAACATCTCATGGGTCCCGTTGCCGTGGTGGACGTCGACATCCAGTATCGCTATCCTCTTGTCCCCCTGCCTCTGAAGGTACCTTGTCGCTATCGCTATGTTGTTGAAGTAGCAGAAGCCAATCCCGTAGTCCTTTCCAGCATGGTGTCCTGGTGGTCTAACCAGGGCGAACGACGGTCTCCCCTCCTCTTTCGACCACTTGACAGCATCTACAGATGCTTGGGCTGCCAATGCCGCGATCCCGTAGGTCTCGTGGTGCACCATCGTGTCGAGGGTGAGGCTGCATTCGCCACAGGACCTCAGGTAGTCAATGTAGCCCTCATCGTGCACCATCAGGAGGGTCTCCAGGGTCCCTGTCTTGGACCCCTTGACGTCTCTCCAGAGGTCGTGCTGTTTCAGCTTCTGCCTGATGCCCCGGAGCCGCTCGGGTGATTCCGGATGAAACGGACCCTGCACATGGCTCAGGAACTCCTCGTTGAAGAATATGGCCACGACTTACAAGAACAGGTATCGCTAGATAAGGATTATCTCCCCGCAGCTTGATGCGCGAGAGGGGCACTGGAATGACTCATGAGTCACCCACAGCCTACTTCGATAGTCCGGGCTCAACGAATACAGACGAAGTCATCGACACGGTCATCGGCCGTCTCCGGAAGGGGGACATACGACATCTTGTAGTCGCCAGTAGCACCGGTGAGACGGCCTTGAAGTTCCTGTCCAGGCTGAAAGGCATAGACGTCCGGCTCGTGGTCGTCACCTCGCATTGTGGTTTCGAGAAGGAAGGCGAATGCGAGATGACTCCTGACACCGAGTCCAGACTGCTATCCGAAGGAGCCAAAGTCGTCAGATCATCGCATGTTCTCTCGGGGATCGAGAGATCCGTCAGCAGGAAGCTCGGTGGCTCCTCCAGGACGGAGTCGATATCCGAGGCCCTGAGGGCACTTTTCGGCCAGGGATTCAAGGTCTGCGTGGAGGTCGCGGTCATGGCAGCGGACAACGGCACGATTCCTTGCGGCGATGTCGAGGTGCTCACGGTGGGAGGCTCCTCCGAAGGCGCTGACACTGCATGTGTCGTCAGGCCAGCTCATGCGAACAACTTCTTCAACTTCGAGGTAAGGGAAATCGTGGCCATCCCCAGAAGAAAGCGCCGCGGGTCAACGAAAGTATAATCACCGACAGACGGAGTTGTCAGTTCGGTGCGGGAATGACTTTGGGAGAGCTCGCCCTTGTGATTGCGGCCATCATCCTAGTGAGCATCATACTCTACATGAGCGGAGCGCTTGTCAGCCGAGACTGGTCAGTGAGTAAGAGCTACATCCTGAGGGTACTTGTGGCTGCTATCATCGCCGTCCTCGTCATCCCTGTCTTCAGGGACGCAGCTGGCGAGTTCAGGCTCGACGACCTCGGCCTGCTGCTCGCATTCGTGCTCCTCATAATAGCTGTGAGGTTCCTGATTGTCGATGAACTGACTGTGGCTGATGATTGGCTGGCCTCAATCGTCATCGCACTCGTGGCCGTGGTGCTCATCTATATCGTGGACAAGGTCGCAAATGAGCTCTTCGATATCAGGCTTCTCGTCCTGTTCTAGATGGTCAGGAATTCCTTAGGGGCCGAGGTCAGGATCCTGCATCCAGTCCTGGTTATGAGCACATCGTCCTCTATCCGAACCCCTCCGAAGCCCTTCACGTAAATTCCAGGCTCTACTGTCAGGACCATGCCCTCCCTGAGGACCATGTCCACGTTGGGTGAGATCGCACCAGGGTCGTGCACGGACAGCCCGAGACCGTGGCCAGTGCTGTGTATGAACTTCCCTTTGAACTTCGAAGAGTCGACCACCTCCCGCGCCGCGTGGTCAACATCTCTCCCGTGCACCCCGGCCCTGATCTCGTCGATGGCTGCCAGTTGTGCTTCCAGTACCGTCTCATACATCTCTCTCTGGCGCCTGTCCGGTCTGCCGCACACGAAAGTCCTCGTGAGGTCTGAGACATATCTCCTGTATGAGGCCCCGAAGTCGAAAAGCGCGAGCTGCCCTCTCTTGAGTCTTCTCGATGAGGGGACATAGTGCGGTTCGGCCGTCGTTGAGCCGAACGAAGCATTCGTCGCAAAGGCAGGCCCTGACGCCCCCAGCTTCATCATCATGTAGTTAAGCTCGGCAGCGGCCTCGGTCTCCTTCATGTCCTCTTCGACTACATCGGGGATGGTCTCCGCGGCCCTTGAGACGATTCTGCAGGCCCTGCTTATGAGAGCCACCTCCTCTCGGTCCTTGATCATCCTAGCCTTGCTGATGGCGTTCGACACATCCACGAGCCTCGACCCGCCAGCGCACATCTTGATGAACTTGTAGTTGGCATGCGTGACTTCGTTGGCGTTTACGCCGATCCTAGAACAACCTCTCAGCTTCCTCCTGAGCAACCCCTCTCTGTCCTTACCCGTCCTGAAGACTGTAGTCTTGAGGCCGGCCTGTTCTGCGCTCAATGCCTCCAGATCCGAAGAGATGACCTCAACCCCTCGAGGCCGTATGATCGCGAAGCACCTTTCGAAGATCCCGTTGACGATGCCGGTCGCATAGAAGAAGCTGAGGTCGACGTTCGGCTCGGAAGCGTTCGTGAGAACGACGGCATCGATGTGTTCACCTCTGAGCTCGGCGAAGATGTTCTTCTCCCTGGTGGCCATTGCAGTCCCTCAGCATCCGATGAATGCTGTTGACTGTATTAAGAACTCGCTGGCTCACACGCCAACCCAGACTACACCCGTTATCTTCTTGATTGCTGAGATGGCTGACAGAGCTGCCAGGAAGCTTGTCTTTGGGTTCCTGGGAGAGGGGACATTCCTGGTTACGACATCCAGTTCCCCGAACGTGCCCTTGGCCTTCAGGTGGTGCTCGTTCGTCGCAACCTGCGGGTCGCATACGATTCTGATCTTCGTTCGCTCGAAGCCGATTCCCGCCAGCGATATCGTGGCGGCGACATTGATGTTCTGAGGGAAGTGCTTCACCGCTTCTCTGGCCGTGCCAAAGAACACTTCGGTCCGTTCGCGAAGACTGGAGGCAGCTATGCCCTTCGATTCGAGATATGGGTTCATCTCGAAGGCGGATGGTGGCTTAGTGGTTGTCAGCGTGACCTCCTGGATATCCTCAAGACTGGCCGCGGAGAGCGCATCCACACCTCCTATCGCCCCGCTGGGCATGTACACTCTTGCGCCTTTCCTCTTCGCAAGCCTGAACGCATCGGTCTGGAACTCATCATCCTGGAACACGCCGACGCTCATCACCAAGATATCGACGCCTGCGGACAGAGCCAGTGGTAAGTAGTATCTGGCAGCTTCCTGGCTGGCCGCCTCAACAACGAGCGCTATATCGGTCAGTATGGGCACGATGTCGGGAACGTACCTCACCTTGGTCATCTTCTCCTGGAGCCTGGTGGCGCACTCCTTGGATCTGTCAGTGAGATAGACGACATCGATGTCGGGCACCGCTTCAACTGCCCTGGCTATGGTAGTACCGACCGCCCCGCACCCGATGACGCAGATGTTCACGCCCGGAATAAGTGACAGCGTGGTATAAAAGCTTCAACAACCAACCCTTACCATTGCTCCGCATAGTATTTGTGCATGCTGGCTTCTCCGTGGACAGGATGGCATCGGGGCACTCGGGCAAGCTGCGCAGAAAGGCAGGGGAGATAGACAGGATACTGACCCGAACATACGGGAGGAAGGAGGTCGAGCTGGATGATGACCCTATTGACACCCTGGTCGAGACGATACTCTCCCAGAACACCACCGATGTGAACTCCCACAAGGCGTTTCGTGAACTCAAGCGCGCCTATCCCAGCTGGAATAGGATGAAGGGGGAGAGCCCAGCAAAGGTTGCAGCGATCATCCGCCCGGGAGGCCTGGCGAAGATCAAGGCAGACCGGATTCTGGGTGCGTTGGATTTCATAGAGCGCGAGACCGGAAAGCTGGACCTGAGCTTTCTCGGGAGCATGTCCCCAGGTGAGGTCGACGCATGGCTGGCAAGGATCAAGGGCGTCGGGCCGAAGACACGGTCGATTGTCATGCTCTTCTCTCTTGACATGCCCACGTTCCCCGTGGACACCCACATTCACAGAGTGGCGAAGAGGCTGGGCCTGATAGGTAGCAGGACGTCGAGGGAGAAGGCGCAGGAGGAGATGGCTCGGCTCGTGCCAAGCACAAAGTTCTACAACTTCCACATCAATATCATCGAGCACGGGCGGGCAGTATGCAAGGCAAGGAAACCCAGATGCACTGTGTGCAGCATCTCCCGCCTTTGTGACTACTACTCGACCAAAGGGTAGGGCAGAGACTTGAAATATGCTCGATTGGCTTTTTGGTGCGATGAGGTACAGACTCCTCGAGCACACAGCCGATGCGATGGTCGAGGCCTACGGAAAGAGCCTGGGCGAGAAGTTCGCAAACGCGGCATACGCGATGTTCGACCAGATCACAGATATCAAGAAGGTCGAGCCGAGAGGTGAGCTGAAAGTGGTCCTGTCGGGGCCGAGCAGAGAGCAGCTGCTTGTGGACTTCCTTCAGGAGCTCCTGTTTCTCCACGACACGGAGGATTTGCTGTTCTGCGAGTTCGATGTCAGAACCGACGGTGGGACCCTGGAGGCGTCCGTCAGAGGCGAGAAGTACGATAGCTCGCGCCATCCGAAGCGGTCGTTGGTCAAGGGCGTGACGTACCACAGGCTGGAGATAGATGATCGCAATGACAAGGTCACCATACTCTTCGACGTGTGAGGTATCTAGATGAAAGGCTCTGCAATCGCTCATCCGATCCAGGGTTTGATCAAATACCACGGCCTCAAGGACGAGGCCCTCAGGATACCTTTCCACGACTCGATCTCGGTGGCGACCGCCCCGACCGCCTCGCACACAACACTGGAATTCGGAGACTTCGGCAAGGACACCGCGGTCCTCGATGGGAGGGAGCTTGTTGGAAGGGAGCTCGAGAGGGTGGTGTCAGTTGTCGATGAGGTCCGCAATCGCAGCGGACTTGACAAGCGGTTCAAGATGGTCTCGGCCAACAACTTCCCCTCCAATGTCGGCTTGGGGGCTTCTGCCTCGGGATTCGCCGCTCTGTCTGTAGCTGCCTGCCATGCTGCCGGTCTCAGGCTGTCCTTGGAGCAGATGTCCGTCATAGCCCGCAGAGGTGCGGGCTCTGCGACTCGGTCGGTCACCGGAGCCTTCTCGCGCTGGAAAGCCGGGTTCGAAGACGAGGAATCCTATTCATATCAGATAGCTTCAGAAGACCTCCAGATGGGCATTGTGATAGCCCTGATACCTGCCTACAAATCTACTGAGAGCGCCCACAGGGCGGTCCTGACCTCTCCGTTCTTCCATTCTCGTCTGGCATTCGTCCACGGAGCCCTCGCCGAGATGGAGAGCGCGATCCGGAAGGGGAACATAGAGAAGATCGGGGCTCTTGCCGAGCGAGACTCCCTGATACTCCACGGTATCACAATGACGAGCATCGACGAGATGATGCTCTGGAGGCCCGAAACGGTCAGCGTGATCCTGGAAGTGCGCAGGATGCGCTCGGAGGGGATACCCGCATATTTCTCCATAGATACCGGGGCTACGGTCTACATCAACACTGAGCCTGGACGAGTCAAGGAGATCGAAGAGCGAATAGAGGCGATTGGCATCAAGACGATGCTATGCGAAGTCGGCGGAAACGCCAGAACGACCGATGAACATCTCTTCTAGCGCTCCGTGTAGCCGTTCTTCTGAAGGGCGATCGCGTCCTCCATCGTGATCTCGCCCCTTGCGATCATCTTGGCGAGGTCTCTCGAGACTGTGACGCTTCCGGAGCTCTCCAGCCGGCTCAGCCTCTGTATGTTCTTGATTTCTCCGTCGCAGGGTTCCACATCCTGCCGCTTGCGCGGCTGGTAGCCAGGGGTGATTGCGATCTCCGCCGCTGCGTCCTCGTCAGGGGTGTGCGAGCGCTTGGTGGTGTTCCTCTCGTCCACTATCTCCAACCTGTGCCCGTCATCCCAGAGCTTGTTGAATATCCGGTTCCTGTTGGTCCTGTCCCCATGGCCGATGCGCACGACGACCTCAGCGTTCGGATGAGTCCTGATCATCTCGTCCACGAGGTCCCTCACTCCTTCGGGGGAGTCCGCTATGGACGTCCTGAGAATCCTCCCATCTCCTATTGCCGCGAACCCGGGTCTGTTGCCAGGGTCGATGCCAATCGTGAGCTCCTTCACATCGTTCTCGCCAGACAGCATCACGAGGGCTCTGGAGACGGCTATTTCGGGGTCCGAGTCCGCAACGACCTTGTCGAAAGCTATCCTGTCTCTCTCCTCTTCCGTTGTTACAATCACGCCGACATTCGCTGGAATCGCGTCGGAGAACTCGAGCGAGACGAAAGGCAGCTTCCTCTCCCGCAGGCACTCAATTATCTCATAATAGGCCCGAGGGTCCTCTGTCTGGAGGCCGATTATCGACATCTGGATGGTATTCCAGCGCCTTTGGATAAATACGTTTCCCTCATCCGGTCTTTCCACGGCCTCCGAAGAAGGATCTCTTCGTCGCCGAACGCTCATATCTGCCGATCGACTGCCCGAATCGCTTCAGGAGGTCCTTCTGTTCGGTAGTCAGCTTGGTGGGTGTCACCACCGTCACCCTCACGAACTGGTCGCCGGACCCCTTCCCTCTCATGTCCGGCAATCCCTTGGCCTTGAGTCTGAACACGGTGCCGGTCTGCGTGCCCGGCGGTATCGTCACGAGGGCCTTCCCGTTCAGGGTAGGGACCTCTATCTGGTCTCCTAAGGCAGCCTGGTTGAAGGACACAGCGGCCTCGACGAACAGATCCTTTCCATCCCTGACGAACACCGGATGCTCGGCCACGTGGACGACTATCATCAGGTCGCCAGGTGGACCGCCGTTCGGGCTGGATTCCCCTGCCCCCCTTATTCTCAAACGCATGCCCTCCTCGGCACCCTTGGGGATAGAGACCTTTATGTTGCTGACAGTCTGAGTTGATCCGGAGCCCCCACAATCCGCACAGGCCTTGGTTATGTGCCTTCCCCTGCCTCTGCAGGTCGGGCACTGTGTTATCGTGACGAAGCTGGCGTTGCCCCTTCTCTGGCTCCTCTGCACCTGGCCGGCGCCGCCGCAGGTGGGACAGGTCCTTGAGTCGCCGGCTTTGGCACCCTGTCCGCCGCAGCTCTTGCACTCGACCGATCGAGGTATCCTCAGTTCCCGTTCAACGCCCTTGGCGACCTCTTCGATGGACACCTCGACGTCGTATCTGAGCGACCTGCCCTCCTGAGGCCCTCTCCTCTGTGTCCTTCCGAAGAACTGGTCGAAGATGCTGCCTCCGAACCCGAAACCTCCCAAATCACCGAAGATATCGCTGATGTCCCCGAAATGGGTGAAGTCCGACCAATCGAAGCCTCCGTGCCTGAACGTGTCCTGGACGCCCGCATGCCCGAACTGGTCGTATCTAGCCCGCTTCTGGTCGTCTGCCAGGACCTCGTAGGCCTCGGAGACCTCCTTGAACTTCTCCTCGGCGGCCTTGGGATTGTCCTTGTTCATGTCGGGATGGTGCTTCCTGGCCAGCTTCCTGTAGGCGTTCTTTATCTCTTCCTTGGAAGCACCCCTGGTGATGCCCAGGACATCGTAGTAGTCTCTCTTGTCCGCCATCTCTCAGCCCTTCTTCGGGCGCCCTTGCGATATATACGAGGCAGGCTTGCCTCGCGCCCTCGGAGGCAAGGGGATATGTGCTATATGGGAGGATAGGTCCTTGAGACCGTCACTTCTTGTCGTCCTCGTCGTCGACTATCTTGTAGTCGGCGTCGACGAAGCCCTTGTCGCCGCCGCTGCTCTCGTCAGCTTGACCGGGGCCAGCCGCTCCCTCCTGAGGGGGCTGCTGCTGCGCTCCCGTGGATTGGTACACGCGCTTGCCTATCTCCAGCAGCGCCTTCTCCAGCTCGTCGAGCTTCTCCTTGATCTTAGCAGGGTCGTCAGTCGGTATCACGGCCTTGAGCTCCTCTGCTAGTCTTGTCAGCTGGTCCTTCAAATCCTGGGGCACCTTGTCCCCCATCTCCTCCAGTATCCTGCCGACCTCATAGGCGCGCTGCTCGGCCCTGTTCTTCAGCTCCGCCTTCTCCTTCCTACCGCGGTCTTCCTCCGCGAACTTCTCAGCATCCTTGACCATGCGCTCGATGTCATCCTTGCCGAGCTTGGTCGTCGCCGTGATGGTGATCTTCTGCTCCTTGCCAGTGCCCAAGTCCTTGGCCTTCACATCAATGATCCCGTTGGCGTCTATGTCGAAAGTGACCTCTATCTGAGGGACTCCTCTCGGTGCCGGCGGGATTCCTATCAGGTGGAACCTGCCGAGTGTCACATTGTCCGGAGCCATGGGCCTCTCGCCCTGGAGCACGTGTATCTCCACACTGGTCTGTCCGTCGGCGGCAGTGCTGAAGATCTCGCTCTTCCTGGTGGGTATCGTGGTGTTCCTCTCGATCAGCTTGTGGAACACACTCCCGAGGGTCTCGACGCCGAGTGACAGTGGTGTGACATCAAGCAGCAGTATGTCCTTGACTGTGCCTTCGAGAACCCCACCCTGGATGGCCGCCCCCATGGCGACGCATTCCATTGGGTCGACCCCCCTCACTATCTTCGGGCCGACAATGCCTTCTACGAACTTCTGCACGATTGGCATGCGCGTCGGCCCTCCTACCAATATCACCTTGTCGATCTTCTCAGAGGAAACCCCCGCGTCCTCGAGCGCCTGCATCGTGGGCTTCCTGCATCTCTCGACCGTGGACCTTGCGAGCTCCTCCAGCTTCGCTCTGGACAGCTTCATGGTCAGGTGCCTCGGTCCGGACGAGTCCGCACTCAGATATGGCAGGTTTATCTCGGTCTCGAGCGTGGAGGATAGCTCTATCTTGGCTTTCTCCGCGGCCTCTCTCACTCTCTGGGTGGCCATCCTGTCCTTCGAGATGTCGATGCCAGTGTCCGCCTTGAACTCCTTCGCTATGAAGTCGACGACGGCGTTGTCCATGTCCGTGCCACCGAGCTGAGTGTCTCCGCTCGTGGATATGACCTCGAAGACGCCCTGACCGAACTCCATGATCGTGACATCCAGAGTGCCTCCGCCGAGGTCGAAGACAAGTATCTTCTGCTCCTTCTCGGACTTGTCCAGCCCATATGCCAATGCCGCTGCCGTCGGCTCGTTGATTATCCTCACGACATCGAGCCCGGCGATCTGGCCGGCATCCTTCGTGGCCTGTCGCTGATTGTCGTTGAAGTACGCGGGGACGGTTATCACAGCCTTCTCGACCTTCTGACCGAGATAGGATTCCGCGTCTCGCTTTATCTTCTGAAGGATGAAGGCTGATATCTGCTGGGGGGAGTACTCCTTGCCGTACACTCTGACCTTGTGATCCGTGCCCATCTTCCTCTTAATCGCCATGACGGTGCCTTCGGGGTTGGAGACCGCTTGCCTCCTAGCAGGCTCGCCTACGAGCATCTGGCCGTCCTTGGTGAACGCGACGTAGCTCGGGAACGCCTTGCCGCCGAGGCTGGTGCCCTCGGCACTGGGGATGATTGTCGGTCTCCCTCCTTCGATCACAGAGGCCGCTGAGTTGCTCGTGCCTAGGTCTATGCCTATGACCTTTCCCTTCGTGTCTGCCATTCTATCTCACCTCTCCTTGCTTTAGTCCTCACTAGTATCCTGTGAATCTGTATCTTGGTCATCTTGAACTTCGTCCCGTTCTGGTCGGTCTTCAGAGGCCATGTTGATGGCGACCTTGACCCTCGCGGGACGTATCGGTTTGGGGCCAATCCGATACCCTTTCTGATAGACTTCCAGTATCTGGCCGTCCTCCACGTCCTCTCTCTCCTCCCTCATCAAGGCCTCGTGCAAGAACGGGTCGAACCTGCCTTCGGCGCCTATCTCGCTCAGGCCCTCCCGGAGGAGCACCTGGACAAGCTGTTTGTGGAGCCCCTCGACCCCCTTCCCCGAGTTCTTCGGGTCATCGGGCCCGTTCTGATGCTCCAAGGCCTTGTCGAATGAATCCAGGACAGGGAGCAGGTCCGTCATCAGCTTCTGGGTCGCCAGCCTGGACCTCTCGGACCAGTCTTTCTCGACTCTCTTCTTGTAGTTCTCGAAATCCGCCTGGACGCGCTTGAGATCCTCCGTCAGCTCCGCGATGCGCTTGTCCTTCTGGACGAGGATGCCCTCCTCTACGGCCTTCTCTGTCTCTTCCGCCTGCGACTCGTTTCCGCCCTCGGCCTTCTTGTCAACCAGCGCCCATCGCCTCCAGGATGTCGCACAGTCTGGTCCAGACGCACTCGCATTCACTGTGTTTCAGCCATGTACCTGGATAAATCAGTTCAAAGGATTTCAGAGGGGGGCTCAGTCCAACCCGCCCTCGTCGCCCATGTCAGGTCCCCTCGGGCCCTTCCCCGGGCCCTTGTCGCCGCCCTTGGACGCTATGACGTCGTCGATCCTCAGGATCATGACCGCCGCATCGGTGGCTGAGGTGATCGCCTGTCTGCCGACCCTGATCGGCTCGAGAACCCTCTCCTTCTTCATGTCAACTACCTTGCCGGTGAAGACGTTGATGCCCGCGAACTTCTTCCCCTGCTTGTGGGCCTGCCGGAGCTCGATAAGGACATCGATCGGGTCCAAGCCAGCGTTCTCAGCGAGGGCTGTCGGAATCACCTCGAGCGCGGACGCGAAGGCATCTATAGCGATCTGCTCCCTGCCGCCCACAGAGGCCGCGAAGTCCCTCAGCTTGAGCGCTACTTCGGTTGCGGTGGATCCGCCCCCAGGTACGAGCTTCCCGTCCTCGAAGGCCACTGATACGACGCTTATGGCGTCGTTGAGCGACCTGTCGATCTCATCGACGACATGCTCGGTGCCGCCCCTGATCAGCACAGATACGGCCTTCGGGTTCTTGCATCCAGTGACGAATGTCATCCTGTCGTCCGCGATCTTCTTCTCCTCGACGAGGTTGGCAGTCCCCAGGTCATCAGCCTTGAGGTCGTCCAGCTTGGTTACGAGGTTGGCGCCGGTGGCCTTCGCGAGCTTCTCCATGTCGCTCTTCTTGACCCTTCGGACGGCGTAGATCTTCTCCTTCGAAAGGTAGTGTTGGGCGAGGTCGTCGATGCCCTTCTGGCAGAACAGCACGTTCGCACCAGAAGCCTTCACCGTGTCGACCATCTTCCTGAGCATCTTCTCCTCCTCCTCAAGGAAGGCGTGGAGCTGGCTCGGGTCCGTTATCTCTATCTTCGCGTCGATCTCGGTCTTCTTGACCTCGAGGGCCGAGTCGACCAGTGCGACCTTGGCCTTCTCGACCTTCTTCGGCATCGCGGGGTGGACAGCCTCTTTGTCCACTATTATTCCGGCAATCATCCGGGTGTCGTCCATGGACCCACCCTGCTTCTTCACGATCTGTATGTTGTCGTCGTCAACGACCCACTTGCCGTCCTCCTTCTTCTCGGCGACCGCCGTAACTGCGCTGACAGCCACCTCTGAGAGCCTGTCCCTCGATGCCGAGACGCTCTTCGATATCATCGCCGTCTTGGCGATATCTGTGAGCGTCTCCTTGTCGTTCGGAGACACGGAAATAGCGACATCCTCGAGCAGTTCCCTGGCCTTGTTCGCCGCGAGCCTGTAGCCTCCCGAAATGACGGTCGGGTGCACATTCTGCTCGATGAGCGACTCGGCCTTCTTCAGGAGTTCACCCGCGAGTATGACCGCGGTGGTCGTGCCGTCTCCGCACTCCTCGTCCTGCGTCTTGGCGACCTCAACCAACATCTTGGCAGCAGGGTGCTCGACGTCGATCTCCTTCAGAATCGTGACGCCGTCGTTCGTGATGACTACGTCGCCCATGCTGTCAACGAGCATCTTGTCCATGCCCCTCGGGCCCAGCGTGCTTCGGACCGCGTCGGCTATGGCCCTCGCAGCCGAGATGTTGTTGAACTGAGCGCCTTTGCCCTTCTCTCTCTTGGTTCCTTCCTTCAGTATGAGAACCGGTGTTTGACCTATCAACTTCGCACCTCCCTTTCTACATCTGGGTATCGCAAATCTCCCCATGATGTCATGGGGTAGGTTCTTCAATATGTTAGGGCTTCTATATAAAGGTTGTTACTTATGCCTATGGACCGAAACAAACCACTGCCAGTAGCCTCGAACTTGTGTCCAAGAGGGGCGCGCCCATCGTGACATGCCGAAGAGGCCGAGTTGTTCAGCTGATTCCGCAACCTCTTGTTCCGATGGAGGAGCTGAAGCCCATCATTTATCTACGTCCTTTCGATAATGCCCGATACTGTCGGTTGCAGATGATTGTCATCCCTTACCTAGAGCTCCAAGGGCGTTCGCTTCTGAAGCGTGCCTATCCCCGTGGAAAGATGTCCGAGTTCGCCTCCGCCCTTTCGGATTCATACGAGAAGTTGTACCTCGCGGATCTCGACGGCATAGTCCGCAACAGACCTCAGCTCGACGTCGCAAGAGAGGTATGCGAGGAGATATCGACATACTACGAAGGCGGGGTGCGCGTGGCGAACAACGTGATAGACCTGCTCATAACAGGTGCAGACAAGGCCGTCGTGGGCACATCGACGCTGACGAGCCTCGAGGAGCTGAGAGGAGCTTTTAAGCTGTCCGAGAACATTACCTTGAAAGTAGACTTTAGGGATGGGATTATGAGTTCTGACCCACAGATTACGGGCAGAGCCTTCCTCGATCTGGCTCGGGAGGCGCACGACATGGGCGTCACTGAGGTGTTCGTCCCGCTCAGCCTGGCCAAGGAGGCCGCCGAGGCCAAGAGAACTCTCGACCTGTCAATGGGAGTCTTTGCACCGGTGTCCGAGCTCTCACGTCTGGAGTCGCTCGGGCTTGACTACATAGTATCTGAAGACTACGGCTCGCAGGTGGTGAAATGAGCGAACTCGAGAAGAGCATAACGATGCTGTTCAGGCGCAAGGGGAAGGATTCGTTGACTGAGCAGGAGTTCGTTTCTTCGGCATCTTTCGACCTCAGATGGTTCTCACCCAAGGACGCCCAGAAGCTTCTTGACCTGAGTCTGTCTGGCGGTCATCTGAAGCGCAGGAACGGCCATGTGATCCCTACTTTCGATCTGTCACACATCGATGTGCCCCTCGACTACAAGCCTTCCAGACAGGTCCTCGAGGCGGCGAGGAAGTCGGTCGACCTCTTCTCAGAGATCGTCGACAGGATTGTGAGGACTAAAGCGGTGCCAAAGCGAGAAGTCGTCTCGAAGGTGAATAAGAAACAGGAGATGCTGGGCATAGACGTTGAGCCGGCAGCGCTTCTCGTGGCATCTGACTACGGCCTCCAGGTCGACAACACATTCATCGAAAGAGCCGAGACGGAGATTCTCTCGAGAGATCTCTCGCTCCGCTAGAATCCTAGTCCTTCTGCATCCTTATCAGATCTGCGAGCGTCATCGAGGATGTCCCGACAGTCCTGGTCACCTGGGTTTCCGTCACCTTTTCCTTGAGCTTGATCCCGAGCTCCTTTTCGAGCTTCGCAACGATTTTGTCATCCGGCCTCATGTCTCCGGTCTCGATCTTGCTGAGCACCGTCAAACGCTCGTTGATCTTCATAGCGAGGTCCTTCTGAGTCACACCTCGTTGTGCGCGTGCGTCGCGTATGCGCGCGCCGTAGTCTTCCACAAGCTCCTCACGCTCCGTCGCCTCCAGGACGTCTTTCGGCCTCGCCCTCTTCTCTCGCACCTCGAGTCTCTGAGCGATGACCGGCTTTGGTCCGACCTCCTTGGGCGCGGCTTTCTTGGCCTCAATGCCAAACTTTGCGCATTCGGCACAGACTTCAAGTTGCACGCCCTCGATGGTCACCTTCTTGCAGAAGGTGCTGTCCTTCCCGCAGAGCTCACAGAGCATCGAAATCACGCATCTGAGCTAGCACGCCAAAGAATAAATAGACTATTTAACTCTATACAATCACCAGCTTGGAATGATTTGTCATAACGAGGTGCAGTGCATTGGAACAGGACCAAGCAACGCCGTCAATGCTCGAAGAGATTCACAGGAAGATCTCAGTCCTTGAGGAGAGAAACCTCGAGCTCGTCGAGGAAGCTAGACGGGTCGAGGGAGAGAAGCGGTTCGTAGAGGGCGAACTGCTGCGAATGCAGAAGGAGCTCAAGAGGCTCAAAGCCGAGCTGGAGAGGCTCAAAGCCCCTCCTCTGATCATAGGGCAGATCAAGGATGTGCTTGCTGACGGGAGAGTGGTCGTGAAGAGCTCAACCGGCCCGGACTTCATCGTCAGCACATCCGATTACGTATCCTCGGACCTGCTCACCGCAGGCGCCCGGGTCGCGCTGAACAAGCAGACTCTGGCCGTGATGGGCGTGCTCCCGCCGTCCCTGGACCCGATAGTCGTGGGTGCGGAGATCATCGAGAAGCCAGAGACGATATACGATGACATCGGCGGGCTGCAGGAGCAGATACTCGAGGTCAGGGAGGCAGTCGAGGACCCTCTGCTTAGGCCAGAGCTCTACAAGAAGGTCGGAATAGACCCGCCGAAGGGCGTGCTCCTAGTCGGTCCCCCGGGTACAGGCAAGACTCTGCTGGCCAAGGCCGTCGCGAAGCAGACCAACGCTACCTTCATCAGGTTCGTCGGGTCCGAGCTAGTGCAGAAGTACATCGGCGAAGGCGCAAGGCTCGTCAGGGAGCTCTTCGACCTGGCCAGACAGAAGGCCCCGTCGATAGTGTTCATAGACGAGATAGACAGCGTGGGCGCCAAGAGGCTGGAGCTGGCGACCTCGGGCGACCGCGAGGTCCAGAGGACCCTTATGCAGCTCCTGGCAGAGCTGGACGGGTTCAACCCGCTGGGCGAGGTCAAGATCATAGGAGCGACGAACAGGCCGGACATACTGGACGAGGCACTCCTGAGGCCCGGCAGGTTCGACAGGATCATCGAGATCCCCATGCCCTGTTTCGAGGCGAGGTCCGACATCTACAAGATACACACCAAGCGCATGAACCTGGACCAGGGGGTCAATCTCGACGACATCGCCGCGCGGTCCGAAGGCGCAACGGGCGCTGACATCAAGGCCATATGCACCGAGTCGGGCATGTTCGCCATCAGGGACAACAGGGATATCGTCACGATGCCGGACTTCGAGAAGGCTATCCTGAAGGTCCTGGACGAGGGCGCTGAGAAGGCCATGGAATCCGGCCCGATGTTCGCCTGAGCCGCCTCCCGAAGTGTGAAGAAAGGAGTCAAGGCTCCTTCTTCTCTATGTCTTTCTCGATCACGAAGGCGCCTATGTAGCCGCACTTCTTGCAGTGGTACTTGTAGCCAGTTATCAGCGCAGCCTCGTAGTAGAGGTCCGCCGAGCCGCACTGTGGGCAGGTCAACACGGTCTTCTTCTCTTGCCTCTTGAACACGGCCTATAGATGACTCCGCCCGCCATAAAACGATTCCCTAGTACTGGCTCATCTCAGCCTTCATGAACTCCCGCACGAGGGAGGTCGCGTAGCAACCCTTGTTGAGCGCGAACTTGAAGGTCGCGACCTCCCCGTCGAAATCGATGGTGAGGTCTTTGAACTGGGCGAGCAGCTCCCGTCGGATGCCCTTGGACGAGGCCTCCCTGAGCCCTGTGATCTGGAAGTCCATCCTTTCCACTCCCTCGGCCTCGATCACGCGCCTCTCGATGTCGCCCATCCTGCCACCAGCGAACCCAGACACGGTGCCGAATATCAGGCCGCTGACGAACGCCTTTCCCTCCTTTGCGCTCTTGGTCACCTTCTGGAGGTTGCCCTCGGTGACAGGTATGGGGTTGTCATGGTCAGGGACGTTTGTCTTGCTCAATGGGAGTATGAGATCCCCGATCTCTGGCTCCCTCATCGACATGCCCGCTCTGATGCGCTCGCTGAGTATCTTGTTGAACAGGTATGACTGGTAGGCGTGGACGAACATCATCAGGAGGTTCTTGGGTAGCGTCCGAAGCGCGCCCAGGTAGTCCCCCGGGCGGTCCTTCAGGTAGGATATCATCGTCCTCTCAAACGTGAGCTTCCGCGGGAACTCCCTGAGCGCCTTTTCGAAGTCCCGCGAATCCTGCAGCTCGCGTCTAGCATCGTTCGCTTCGGAGTCCTCGTCCTCCATGGGGTTCGCGACATATCTCATGACAGCGCCCTCGAAGTCGCCCCTGACGAGGTCCTTGCCGATCAGATGGGTTATGGGCCTTATGGAGCCGAACCTCTGGACACCGAAGAAGTTGGGGAAGCCGCCGGCCGCCTCGAGCCTCTGCCTCACCTCCGCGCAAATCCCGGCTATATCGACATCCCGTCTCAGGTCGGCCACCCTGATGGTGAAGCTGTTGCCGACGAGATCGCCGATGGTGATGGCTTTCTTGGACCTGTACGCATCCGAGACCACCACATCTGGAATGGTCAGTGCCAGGACTGATTCGATGGGTGCATCGAATGACATGAGCTGGGTTGCGACGGACCTCCCGTCCTTCGTTCCCGCAAAGCCTATCTTAGTGCGGCTCACCCTCAGGTTCGTGCTCAGGCGCCTCACGAGCCTGTTCGCCTCCCAGTTACGGTGCCAGACCTTGGCGATGACGAATCTGCCCTCGGGGTCCTCAGGCGGGAGGATCGACACCTCCTCTACCTCGAAGTCCTCAGGGGTCTTCCTTAGTTTCCCACCTATGCCAGGGATGTCATCTGTCAGGAACAGCTCGAGCCCGAGGTCCTTCTCGTCCACGGTCTGTTCAGAATGAAGAGCTAGTGTAAGAAGCTTCGGCTGGATCACCCGAGCTGTTTCTCCACCAGCTGACGGGCCTCCAGGAACTGGTTGGACAGGGATTTGGCCGCCTTCTTGAGCGCCGCCTGGGGCTTTCCCTCTTTGACTTCCACCGTCAGGGTCGGCCGGTCGAGCTGCGGATGGCCCTTCAAGTAGCGCGCATCAGCCACGTTCTTGTCCTGTAGCAGCTCGTGAAGCAGCGGATAGATGAGCGTCTCGTCGGGGTCCTTGATCTCGAGCTTGATGCTGTCCTTCTTCTTCTCGAGAAGTCTGAACTCCATGAATCTGCCTCGGTTCCACTCGTATGGCCAAGGGGTTCATAAAACTATCTGGGTCGAAGGGCGGCCCGAACCTCACTTCCTTTTCGGCCTGGAGACCTTCTTGGCCTTCCCCGCCTTGGCCTCCTTCGGCTTGATCTGGACTACGGTCCTCCCACGGGGGTACATGGCCCCGCAGAGCGAGCAGACATCGACCTCCCGCCACTTCTCGTCCTCCATGGCAACCCTCTTCACTATGCACTCGCTCTCGCACAAGGGACATTTCTCTCTTCGCATGTACTACTCCTCCTCGCCAAACCGCTTCCTGAGGACCTCGTGAATGCCTTCAGCTATGACTCTACCGATGCCGTCCACTTGCATAAGCTCTTCGACGTCCGCATCCGCGATGCCTTTGACGCTCCCGAAGCGCTTCAGTAGCCTCTGGGCAAGCGTGGCTGATACGTTGGGCAGGCCCTGAACGAGGAACATCTGTCGGCTGGGGACGTCCAGAGTGGTCTGCACAGACCTCTTCTCCCTGTCCACCTTTGCCTCCTCCTGCCTGGAGAGGGAGCTTATCGCAGCTGCGGTGTCAGAGGGCGTCGTCGTCGACAGAGTAGGTATGTGATACTCGGCCAGTACAGAGCTGAGGGCGTCGTAGACAGCCGCGTTCCCCGCTTGCGAGCCGTCCCCCTCAGGAGCGCCCTGGACAATCAAGATGGGGTGCAGGTACTCGTGCTTCAGCTTGGCCAAGGTGGAGAACACAGAGCCGTCGGAAATCCCTTTGATGAAGTCGTCTACGCTTCTTACGGCCACGGCAACCCTGTTGGAGACGACGACGTCGGCGTTCTCAAGATCCCTCTCTGCCAGGGTGAACCCAAGCTCGCGAAGCTGGTCGGCCAGCCCCGCCCTCCCCACCCTGGCTGAGACCGTCAGGATACCGTGCTCGGACTTCTCGGCTTGGAACTGGCCCAGGGATCTCTGCCCCTTCTTTTCTGCCAGCCTCAGCGAGAGCTCCTCCTTCGGCTTGACGGTCATCATGTCCTCAAGCTGCTGCTTGGTGAGCGGCTGCGCTGCCGATTTCTGCTCAGGCGGAAGGCCCTTCTTGACCCGCAGCTTGCGCTTGAGGGACTCGAGCTCCCGGCGCATCTGCATCTCCTTCTTCTTGCTGGACCAGAAATACGCCTCGTCCTTCGTGTCCCTGGTCACCATCACTATCACCCTTCCGGCCCTCCTCCTGCCGGTCCTCCCCCTCCGCTGGATGGTCCTGATCTCGGACGGCACGGGCTCGTAGAATATGACAAGATCCGTCGTGGGGATGTCGAGGCCCTCCTCGCCTATCGAGGTCGCCACGAGGATGTTGAACTCTCCCTTGTGGAACTTCTCTATGATCTCCTTCTGTGCCTTCTGCTTGAGCCCGGTGTCCACACCCTTCGTCGCCTGACCTACGAACCTCGCGGGCCTGACCCCCTCGATGTCTGCGAGCTTCTGTGTGACTAGCTCGCAGGTGTCCCTGTAATGCGTGAACACGATGATCCTGGACTCGGGCTTCTTCAGCAGCTGCTGCTTTATCATGGGCGCGATCTTGTCCAGCTTCGGGTGGTCAAGCTCCATGCCGTACAGGAGCGTCCTGGCCTGCTGGAACCTCGCGTCCTTGACCAGGTCCCTTGAGGCCTTCGGGCCGCCCTTCTCCGAGCCCTCCGCGACGAGCTTGTCGAGGTAGTTCTGGAGTGCGCCCTTGCCCTGGGTCTCCGCCAGTTCGATGGCGTGGTTCACTTTCATGGCCATTGCCTGGACGCTCGCGGCCCTGAAGAGATGGATGTTCTTCGTGCCTGAGTTGAGTCTGGCCCTGATCACGCTGCCGGCCTCGAGAAGGTCCCTGGTGGTCGCGGTCTTCTTCGGATCGAGAAAGCCCTGCTCCACCAGCTTCTTCAGCTGCTCCTCATATATCTGCTTGAGGAGATAGGTGATCCTCCCCATGCCCTGCTGAACGTCGACCGCGACGTACTCCGTCTCGACGTCCTGGGTGTACTTCACCACATCCTCGTCAAGCTCTGACCTGATCTCGACGCCCGTGATGCCCAGGTTCTCGCAGACCTCTGCTATCTTGCCGACATCGTATCCGGGGGACGCTGTCATGCCAAGCACCAGGCCGCCCTTCTGAGCATACCATTTGCCTACTGTGACGTACGCGTAGTCCCCAATCGCCCTGTGCGCCTCGTCGAACACTATGAGATCCACGTCCGAGAGCGATATGCGTCCCTCCAGGAGGTCGTTCTCTATGACCTGCGGTGTGGATACCACGAGCCTGCTGTCCCTCCACGACTCAGCCCTGCTGGCCGGTGGCACCTCCCCTGTGAATACAACAGGTTCGAAGCCCAGCAGATGCTTCCTCAGAAAGCCGGAATGCTGCTCGACAAGGGGTTTCGTGGGCGCAAGGAACAATACCCTGCCCTCTCCCCGCATGAGGGTGTCGGCAATCACTATGAGTGCGACGACGGTCTTTCCCATGCCTGTCGGGAGCACCACGAGGGTCGACTCCTTGGCAGCTGCAGCGGCGATGTTGACCTGATAGTCTCTGTGCTCTATGCTGGAAGCTGCTATGAGCCTGTGCTCAACGAACACGGGCCTTTGAGAACTGCCCGAGGGTATGAATGTTTTCACTCGGGCGGCCCGAATCTAGTGGCAGCCCGCGCATGAGCTGCAGGCCGATGGGCCAGAGCTCTTGACGCGCACGACGACACCGGGGCCGTCCGGGGTGTCCACAGAGTCCACGACCGCCTCTTTGAGATCGCCCTCGAGGTCCTTCTCGTAGATGAGCTTGAAACCGTCCACCGGTATCTCCACATCGTCATCTTTCTTCTTGTCGAAGGCCATCATGTATGCCGGGCCCGAGCAGGAGTACCCTGCGAAGAAGACCCTTATCGGATCGTCTTTCTTGGCGTCTTTCACTATCGACTTGATTGTCTCAGCCGCTTTCGGTGTGACCGTTATCATCTGATCGCCTCGAGTTGTTTGAGGGTGGAACTGTATTTAATTGTTTGTGCCTTACGTGGCTGGGCGCACAGGTCAAGCCGCCCATTGATATACTGCACTGTCAGATGCCAGAGCATATCGAAGGTCACTTCAGGGTTTGACCCTGTCGAACCCGTCTCCGCCGACCGGTTTGGTGGCGTCGACGCCGACCTTCGTCGTGGTCTCATCGGCGCTCGGGTCGAGGCTGCTCCCGCGTGCGTTCTCTATCACGACGAGGCCCTTGTGTCCTTGGAACCTCGTGGCGACCGCCCACTCGACCTCCTGATCGTCGAAGATGTCGATGTCCCGGTCGACCACCGTGATCATCTTCATCGAGGGATGCGCCCCGAGCGCAGCCATGATGGCGTTCACGCCGTCCCCTTCCTTCTGCTTCGTTATCGATACGACCCCGTGAAGCCAACAGCAACCCCCCTCGGTTAGCCTGGCCGCATGCACTTCGGGGACTGCAAGGCCGACCGCGCGCTGGATGACGGGTTCTCGCGGCATCCCCATCATGAGATAGTGTTCGTTCGCGCCGGGCAATATGATCTGGAATACGGCGTCGTCTCTCATGTAGACCCTGTCTATCTCGACCACGGGCTGCTTCCTCACAGGGTCGATGGTTCCGGTTATGTCCACGAACGGCCCCTCTTCGTGGGTCTCCTTGGTCAACCTACCCTCGAAAACATACTCCGCAAAGGCGGGCACGAGCAGCCCGTTCTTGATTCTCTTCACGCAGACGGGCTCCGAGAGGCAAAGCTGTCTGAGGGAGTTGGCCACAGTGAGTTCGTCCTTTCCGAACTCGAGGTTCATCGCTGCTGCCAGCAGCACCGAAGGGCAGAGGCCAACTGCTATCGCTATCTTCAGGTCTTGTCCCGCGGCCATCGCGCGCTTGTGCAGCGCGTACAGGTGGCGCGGCACGACCCTGATGGCGAACCTGTTCTCGCCCACGAGCATGAGCCTGTGGAAGGACATGTTGCGAATGCCGTCATGCTCCGCCACGACGACGCCTGCGGTGATGAACCTCCCCCCATCGGTCTGGTAGAACTTAGGGATCGCGGATTCCCGCAGATCGAAATCGGTGATTACGTTCTTGTCGAAGGGGGCGTTCTCTATCTCCTGGGGAGGCGATGGGCTGTCCATCGCCTGCATCATCTTCTTCGTGAGCTCCTCGGGCGTCGCGTTCATCGCCTCGGCTATTCGCTCCCTGGTGGACCACAGGTTGCCCACCGCAACATACCCGTCCAGGTCCTCGAAGAGCACAGGCGTCGTCCTCTCCTTGAACAGGATCTTCGTAAGCTCAAGCTCTCTGGAGATGTGCCCCTTGACGACTATGGTTTCCTCGAACTGGCTCAAGAGCTTTCTGATGGACAACTGAACACCTCCTGATGCATGAGCTAGAGCGTATTTCTACCCTTTCGTGTGCGTGGATGGCCACAACAGGGCTCATATCTTTTTATACATACGCGCCAATCGAGTCGGCCGTGGACGCAGAGAAGGCCATCCGCAAGTACGCGCTTCAGAACGCAGTGCAGTTCGGTGGCAAGGCCACGGTGGGCGCAGTGCTGGGCAAGGTCATGGCGGAGGACCCTGGTCTGAGGTCCAGGGCGAAGGAGATGTCCTCACTTGCCAAATCCGTGGTAGCCGAGGTCAATGCGATGGACCCGGTGGCACAGCTCGAGTCGCTAAAGCGACTCGCACCTGAGCTCCTGGTCAGGGAGGTCAGGACCAAGGAGGTCGGCCTGCCAGATCTGGAAGGTGTCCAAGGCGAGGTTCGCATGCGCATGGCCCCTAATCCGTCGGGCCCTCTTCATGTTGGCCACAGCAGGATGGCAATCCTGAACGACGAGTACGTCAAGCGCTATGGTGGCATCTGCTACAACAGGTTCGAGGACACCGATCCTGCCCGGATTGACCCTGAAGGTTACGATACCATACCTCGAGACTTCGACTGGCTCGGCGTCAAGATACACAAGACAATCATCCAGAGCGATAGATTCGCGATCTACTATGACGTGGCCAAGAAGCTGCTCGAGATGGGCAAGGCGTATGTCTGCACATGCAGGCCAGAGGACTGGCGCGAGCTGAAGAACCGCAAGAAGGCATGTCCTCACAGGGAGCAGGCCCTCGTCGACCAGATGGCTGGATGGGATAAGATGTTCGATGGGTCGTACAAGCCCGAGGAAGCGTCCCTCATGGTGAAGACCGACCTCCTGCATCCCAACCCGGCCATCAGGGACTTCGTTGGCCTTCGGATTGACGACACGCCTCATCCTCGGACAGGAACGCGCTACAGGGTCTATCCCCTGATGAACCTCGCAGTGGCAGTCGACGATCACCTGCTCGATTTGACCCACGTCCTCAGGGGCAAGGACCATCTGAACAACACCTACAGGCAGGAATACCTGTTCAACTACTTTGGCTGGAAGAAGCCTGTGTACATACACTACGGACGCATATCTCTCGAGGACGTCCAGCTATCCACGTCCAAGATGGCCAAGGGCATCAAGGAGGGCCTGTACTCCGGCTGGGACGACCCACAGCTAGGGACGCTGAGCGCCCTCAGGAGACGAGGGATTAGGCCTGAGTCGCTCAGGCGCTATTGGATCGATGTCGGCATCAAGGAGGTGGACATCGCCTTCTCGTGGAAGACGCTGTACTCCTTCAACAGAGAGCTTATCGATGACTCGGCTGACCGGTACTTCTTCGTGTCGGACCCGGTCGAACTCAGCATCACGGGCGCCCCCGAGCTGCTCGCCAGGGCGCCTCTTCACCCCGAGCATCCGGAGAGGGGCGTCCGAGAGCTGGCCCTTGGCAGCGACCCGAGGGTGATGGTCAGTGGTGACGACCTGAAGTCCAAGCCCGGAATGCTCAGGCTCAAGGACCTGTGCAACATAGAGCTCACGGATGGTGTCGCGAAGTACGCCGGCAACGACCTCTCGGTCCTCAAG
>JAFGHM010000060.1 GCA_016930135.1 Thermoplasmatota archaeon
CCTTCGGGGGCGAGTGGTCCAAGATCGGCGCGCTGCATTGGGTGACCGATGTCGAGGTCGACGGGGTCCAGGAGCAACTCCACGCGCAGATCGTGGCAGGGACGCCGATGTGGGCAGTCGGCCCCAACGGCGCGGTGTTCGCGGGGTTCGCGGTGCTCGGTGGCATGGCTTTCCCCGGCGGCGGGCTCATAATCCACGACCCGACCTTTTCGTCCGAGGCGCTTGTGGACGTCTCGACCGAGAGCGAGCCGAGGATACCCGTGTTCCTGATCATGATTGCGGCGGGAGTCGCGATAGTGATTGTGGCCGCGGTCGTGGCAGTCATGCTGAGCGGCAAGAAGCCCGGCCAGAAAGTCCAGCAGAGCTACGAGAGGAGTACGTCCTCGCAGCCCGGCGAGTGGGCCAAGTACTACAACAAGAAGTAGTTCCCTAGCCAGAATCCCCTTCCTCTCTCATTTTTTCTTCTACTTCTTCTTCTCGGAGAGCTCGTTCAATGCTCTGAGGAGAGCTTGGGCCTCGTCCTTTGTGTTGTAGTGCACGAAGGTCGCCCTGACCATCGTCTTCGCGTTGTACTGTGCGGGCACGCGCGAATAGTAGTCCTCGGCGCCTACCGCGAGACCATACTTGTCCCAGAGTATCTTGGAGAGCTCGTGGTCGCCGTAGCCCGCCAGCTTGAAGGCGAAAGTGGGGTCTCTACCGACTTTCTTGTCGATCTCGTTCGGGCCGAAGAGAGTGAGGCTCGGTATGTATCTGAGCCCCATGAGTCTCCCATACCCGTCGAGCACAATCCTCGTGAGGTCCTTCTCGTAGGCTTCGATTCGCTCCATCGCCTGCTTTAGCTTCGAGCTCCTCTGCTGACCCGGCTTCGGTGGCGTCCTAGAGGATGGATTCGAAAGCCATGCTATGTAGTCCATCGCGCCCCTAATCGCCGCGAACATGGCCTGGTCCCTAGTGCCCATCTCCCACTTCTCAGGGCCGTGCTTCGGAGACGAATCGACCTTGTACGGGTGGAGCTTCTCGACGAGCTCTGGCGTGAGGTACATGAAGCTGCCATGCCTCGAGAAGAGCTTGTAGCCAGAGAACACTAGAGCGTCGCACCCGATCTTCTTCACATCCGTCGGGCCGTGGGCTGCGTGATGGACTGCGTCCACTAAGAAATAGGCACCTGCGTCATGGGCGATCTTGCACATCTCTGTGAGATGGCACCGCGTTCCCAGTACGTTGGAGGCCGCAGCGACCGAGACCACCTTGGTGTTCTTGTCCACCAGCTGCTTGTAGTCCTCCATGTCCAGGTAGCCGGAGTTCACGTCGAACCTCGCGAACTTGAGCTGCTCTATCATGCCCATGCCGCCGAGCTCGGCCCAGGGGTTTATGTTGGCGTAGTGCTCGAAGCCGGTGACGACGATGCTCTCTTTGCCCGTGAGACCCCTGCTCAGGGCATAGCTCAGCTCGAAGAGAAGGCTGGTGCACGACTCCCCCGAGATGATGGTTTCCGGGCCCTCGGCCCGGAGGAAGTCAGCCACGGCGCGCCTGCCCTCGAGTATCGTCTGACCGGCCCCCTGCGATTCCGGGAAGTAGTTGCCCACGTTGGCGCTCCAGTCGAGCCGGGCTTTGGCCTCCGCCTCGGCGCTCTTCCTAGTCACAAGCGTTCCGGCGCCGTTGTCCAGAAAAGCCCTCTTGCGCCCAGAGGGGTCGTGCTCGGCCATCGGGAACTCCCTCCGTATGCGCCTGAGGAGCTTGGGGTCGAATGACATGCTGTAGGTGATTGGCGAACAGGTTGATAAGAATTGAGTCTCCCGTGGCCATGATTGATAACATCGGTGTGAGTGACCAGCTGTGCTGGGCACGATTGCAGGGTGGCCGATGATGATCACGGTCACCGGCACGAACTGTGCCTGATCGCACCGGTCGGGCAGGCCTCCTGACAAGCGCAGCATTGAATGCAGTCGTCGATGTTCGGGGCGGTCGTCTTCCCATCGACCACCTCGTACACGCTCGAAGGACACACTATCGCGCACTCCCCTATGCCCTTGCACTTGTCGTAGTCCACCTCGATGACCACTCCCAGCTTCTTGCTCTCCCACTTCCTCACATCAGACATGAGACCGCATCTCCGCGTGCTCGAGACTGGCGCTCAGCCGAATGGATTGCCCCATGTGTCGAGATAGAAGTTCTCACCGACCGGCTTCCTGTCTGGTCTCACCGTCTCCGACTGCTTCTGCTTGTCCGAGAGCAGGGAGTCGTCCGCGCCCGGATATCCGACGATGACATATGTTATGACGACGAAGTCCTCGGGAATGCCGAGTAGGTTCTTCGCGTTCTGAGGGTTGTAGCCCGCAATCGGATGCGCGATCAGCCCCAGCTCTGTCGCCCTGAGCTCCAGCTGGCCTATCGCGAGCCCCGTGGAGAACAGGAAGTAGTCCCTCCTGTCACTCAGCTGACAGTCGTCCGGAGGCCTCGCCGCTATGACCATAATCACGGGCGCGCGCGTGGCCCAGACATTGCCCTTGGCCAGCGTTCCCTTGACCTTTTCTAGCACTTCCGGCCCCTTGCAGATCACTATCCTCCAGGGCTGGTTGTTGAAGCATGATGCAGAAAGCCTGGCCGCCTCCACGAGCGCTTGGATCTTCTCGTTCTCAACCGGCCTTGCGTCAATCGCCCTCTTGGCCCGCCTGGCCCTTATGGCCTCGACCACCTCCATCGGATCACCTGAACATCAAATCGAACATGTGGGATTTAGACTTGGCTCCGATTTTCCGCTCAGGCCTTGTATGATCGACGCTTGATCTCGTAGCCCGTCTCCTTCCTGAGGTCAGAGACGGCTTCGAGCATCTGATCCACTGACTCACGAGTGCCGCAGAAAGCCACATCCACCCCCTTGCTGAGGGCGCTCATCGCTGACTCCACCGGTGCGTGGATTGTGAACATCTCGCCCGCCGCCTTCATCAGGAGCGCCGCCCCTGTCATGTCCCCGGCAACCAGCAAGCCAGGGGAGAAATCGTCCAAGACGGCCCTTGCGCTCGCCACGCGCGCCTTCTTGGAGCCCCCTTCCGACTCAGAAGGGGCCTCCACGACAAGGAGAGAGCCGAGTTCCATGTCGACTATGCCCTCGAGCTGCCTGACAAGAACATCATCGCCTTCCTCGGCCGATTCCGACGCAATCCCCATCGACGAGGCCCTTTTCTCCGGGAAGGCCATCAGCATGCCGTCCTCCATCTCGAGCCCGATGTGCTGGCCCTTCGTTATCCTTTTCGCGGCGATAGCGACGCAGGCATCGACCACGCGGATCCTACGGAGTATGCTGTCTACCTCCAGCTTGAGGCCTGTGAAATGTTCTTGGAGCATCTGCATACCGCGACGTGTGGGCTTGAGCTTGCCGCCCGAGTCTCTGACGAGGCCCTCTCTCCTCATCGAGGCGACATACTGGCTGACGGCCTGGACAGTGATGCCCAGGTTCTTGGAGATGTCCTTCAGCTTAGTGGCGGGGGAGACAACGAGCTCGACCAGAATCAGCATCTCCGTGTTGCGCTTCAGGTCTCTCAGACTCTGCCCACTCATCAGCGTCCCTCCCCTCTCCGAAGCTCGCGCAGCATCTCGGCGATTCCCATAACGGGAATCGCGCCCGAACTTATCAATTCCCTCATGATGGCGTCCGCCTTTCCGTCAACGAAATCCACTGGCCTCCCCGCATCGGGGAGTATGGCCACGACTCTCTTCCCCCTGGAAACGGCCACGCTCGCCGCTTCCATGTTCTTCAGGTTGCCGGGGCCGACCGGGAACGGAGAGACCACCACGGCCTCGCACTCACTCATCATTCCCAGGTTCTTCTCGTACGCCGCATCGCTCACGGCCGCGAACGGCGCCTCGGTCACTGTAGGTATGTGCAGATCCCTCGCGTTCTCGAAATCTGAGTCCAAGACGTTGAGCACTCCTGAGGAGACGCCGTAGCCGGCATCCAGAAGCGCCTTCATGATCGGCCCGCCGACGCCGCCCCCACACAGCACGTGCACCCTGCGCCCATGCCTCGGAGCGGCCGCGACCGTGGAATGCGGCATCACGTACACGGCGTTCGTGAAGGGATCACGGCGCACGACTACCTCGACGCCGTACACGCTCTGGATCACCTCGGGGTTCAGGACGGAGCTTGGAGGGCCGAGCGCCTCAAGCCATCCATCGCTGAGAAGGGCTATCCTGTCGCAGTAGCGGGCGGCCATGTTGACGTCGTGCAGGACTGAAATCACCGTGATTCCCTCCTCCTTGTTGAGGCTCCTTATCAGGTCCATGATCTCCAGCTGGCCGTTGATGTCGAGATACACCGTGGGCTCGTCCAAAAGGAGGGCCTGAGGCTGCTGAGCGACAGCTCTCGCTATGATCACCCTCTGTCTCTCCCCTCCGCTCAAGGCGGAGAACGGCCTCCCTGCGAACTCCCAGGTGCCCGTCCTCTCCATCGCGCTCCGCACGGCGTCAGCATCTGCCTTCGTGGGCCCGGCGAACCTGTTCTTCCTGTGAGGGAGCCTGCCCATCATCACGATGTCGTATGCAGAAAACGTGAAGTCTGTCGAAGAGCTCTGAGGCACCACGGCAAACATCCGAGCGAGGCTCTCCGACGACAGGGTCTGGGTCGCCTCGCCGTTCACCGAAACGGAATCGGCAGGAGGACTGAGAAAATTCATTATGCAGCGCAGAAGGGTCGTCTTGCCTGACCCGTTGGGCCCCATCAGGCCGATGAACTCCCCTGGGCTGACGTCCAGCGTGATCTCCTTGAGCACCTTCTTGTCGCCGAACGAGTAGGAGAGATCACGGACATCGAGCCTCATCTCGTCTCACCCGCTAGCCTGTTCCTCCTCAGGAGGTACAAGAAGAACGGCCCTCCACAGATGGCCGTTATGATCCCCACTGGCAGCTCGGTCGGCGATATGACCGTTCGCGCGAGGGTGTCCGCCCATATTAGGAATATCGCCCCAGAGAGCGTCGCCGCGGGAACGAGCATCCTGTGGTCCGCTCCTACCACGAGCCTGACCATGTGGGGGATTATCAGGCCGACGAACCCTATGACGCCCGTGAAGGCGACCGCTGCGGCAGTCATGATCGCTGCAACGACAAGCATGAGGGTCTTCAGACCCTCTGGGTCTACCCCCAGGTTGTGTGCGGTCTCCTCACCGAGCAGCAGGGCATTCATGTCTCGGCTCGATATGAAGACCAGCACGGCACCGACCGTGGCTGCTATTGCGACCACCGCCACAGCGCTCCAAGAGGCGATCGAAAGGCTTCCGAGCATCCAGAAGATTATCCTGTGGTACTGCTGGCCTGCGAAGTAGATCATTAGCGAGACTACCGCCCCCAGAAAGGCCGCTACGGCAATGCCTGACAGGAGAAGGGTGTTCACGTACACCTTGCCCCCAACGACGCCAAGAGAGTACACCACGAAGACCGTCAACAGCGCTGTGGTGAATGCGAGTGCGGGCGTTATGATGGCTCCAACCAAGGCGGTGGTCGCGAAGCCGAACAGGCTCGCCAGGACGGCCCCAACAGATGCCCCAGACGACACGCCAACTATGTAAGGGTCGGCCATCGGGTTCCTGAAGATCGCCTGCATCGCGGTTCCCGCACATGCCAGTGCGGCTCCAACCGCGGCAGCAAGCAGCACCCTCGGTATCCGGACCTCCCAGAAAATGTCCGAGTAATATGCAGGCCAGTCGCCCGTCTCTCCGAATACCGCGCCGAGGGCCTCCCCGAACGATATGTGCTCTCGTACGCCTGGTGCTACTGAGATGCCCGGGCCGATCGGGCCGAGCGTCCCCACTAGGATCGCTAGCATCGCAGATGCCAGGAGCATGATAGTGAGGGCGGCGAGCCACAGGAGCCTCCGCCTCATCACCTTCGGGAAATCGACTCCCGACTCTCTGCTCTCGTCCCTTCTCGGAGACATCATCAGCTCCGAGCCTACGGGAACATCTCAGGATGTATCATCTCCGCGAGCTGCTCGAGGCAGTCGACTATCCTCGGCCCGTACCTGCTCAGGAGGTTGGCATCCATGCCGTATATGTCACCGTTCTCCACGGCATCTATCGTGCTCCACCCGGGTCGGTTCAGGTAGGTGCTCTCGCTAAGGGTCGACCAGGGCCCCGTCGTGTAGATGATGATTTCGGGGTTCTGAGCGATGACGAACTCGCTCTCTACCATTGGGTACTCCGAAGCCGTGTTGTGGGCGACGTTCGTACCGCCCGCAGCGGTGATGAGGTCGTCCCCGAATGACCCTGGACCGTAGGTCCAGAGACCCATGAACTCGTCGTACTCGATGTAGACCTTCGGCTTGGAGACCCCGACGGCGAGCGTCTTCTCTTTGACCGCATCGATCCTTTCCGACAGCTCCTGTGCCACCGCGTCGGCCTCCTCGACATGCCCTGTGATCACGCCTGCTAGCCTGATGGTCTTCAGCACGTCCTCAAGTGTCCTATCTGCCAGCAGAACATACGGTATTCCTTGAGCCTCGAGCTGTTCCAGCTGCGCAAGCGGGACGAGGTCGCCACCGACAATCAGATCTGGCTGGAGGGATACAATGGTCTCGAGGTTGAGGGTGTAGTCCCCGACCTTGGTCAGAGTTGCGACCTCCGCAGGATAATCGCTGTAGTTGTCGACGCCTACCACCTGCGGCCCTGCGCCGATCGCGAACAGTATCTCGGTCGGCGACGGTGCTATTGACACTATCCTCTGCGGTATGCCTTCCAGAGTGACCGCTCTTCCGTAGTCGTCAACGATTGTGAACCCCTCGCCCGTGTTCGATATCGTCGTGCCGGCGAGGAAACCTCCCGTGAACGCAACTACGGCGGTCAACACGATCACTAGGACGGTCCAGATTCTCTTTGCAGACTTGCTCATGCCCTGAGATGACATCTCTTACGCCCCCTTTCTTAAGTGAACTTGAAATATTGAAAGTGTATTTGAATGTTGCTGCGGGGCGAGCAAGGGCGCTGTCCGAGAATGCGGAAAAGACGGCCAAGGGGTTTCGGAAGTGCTGGACCCTGCGTGTCTCACTGGGCCTTGACGGCCTCTCCGAGGCTCTCCTCGAGGATGTCCATTGCCTGCTCCAGCAGCTCCTGAGGCATGACCATCGATGGGTGCAGCCTTATGACGTTGTCAAGCGTGCCGCAGGTCAGGAGGACCATGCCCTTCTTCAGCGCGGCCATCTTGGTCGCCTTCGCCTCTTTGGCGGCGGGCGCCTTGGTCTTCCGGTCCGACACGAGCTCCAGGGCCATCATCGCGCCCATGCCCCTGATGTCGCCGATGATTGGATACCTCGACTGCATCTCCTTGAGCCGCTTGGTGATGTAGGCGTTGATCTTCGGCACGTTCTTCATCGCCTTCTCGATGATTTCGAACTGGGCCAAGGCCGCGGCGCACGCGACCGGGTTGCCGCCGAAGGTGCCGCCCAGGCCGCCGATCTGAGGAGCGTCCATTACGTCCGGCCGGCCGGTCGTCGCGGAAACGGGGAACCCCCCACCTATGCCCTTGCCGCTGACGAGAATATCAGGTTCGACACCTGGCCAGTGCTGGATGGCCCACATCTTTCCGGTCCTGCCAGCGCCGGTCTGTATCTCGTCATCGACATACAGCACGCCGTGCTTCTTGCATATCTTGGTGATCTTGGCGTAGAACTCCTTCGGAGGCACGATGAACCCGCCCTCGCCGGCGATCGGCTCGCCGATGAGGCACGCCACCTTTCCCTGTAGCTGCGGACTTGACCACACCTCGTCTATCTTGTCCGCGCACGCGACCCCGCAGCTCGGGTACTCCAGATTGAAGGGACACCTGTAGCAGTATGCGAACTCGACCTTGTAGGAGTCCGGCAGCGGCCC
Organism: Thermoplasmatota archaeon; assembly: GCA_016930135.1. Classification (GTDB taxonomy): domain Archaea; phylum Thermoplasmatota; class Thermoplasmata; order UBA10834; family UBA10834; genus COMBO-56-21. Next base: position 7,857 of record JAFGHM010000060.1, read on the forward strand.
GAAGCCGGCCTTGTACGGCATCTCCTTGGATGTCAGGGCCATGGCCAGGAAGGTCCTTCCATGGAACGCGTGTACGAACGAGAAGGCCGCGGGCTTCTTCGTGTAGTGCCTCGATATCTTGACCGAGTTCTCGACCGCCTCGGCGCCCGAGTTGTAGAGAACTGACTTGACCAGCCCTGGGTGAGGGGCGACGTTCGCCAGCTTCTCGCAGAGCCTCACGTAGTTCTCATAGGGCGTGACCATGAAGCACAGGTGGAGGAACTTCTCGGCCTGCTTCTGGACCGCCTTCACGACCTCCTTGGGGCAGTGGCCGACGTTCGTGACGCCGATCCCGCTGCCCATGTCTATCAGGACATTCCCGTCGATGTCGTGGAACAGAGAACCCTCGGCCTTCTCTACGTAGACAGGGGCGCTCAGCCCGATTGCTTTCGATATGTACTTCTCCTTCAGCTTGCCGAGCTCGACGGACTTCGGTCCGGGGACCTCGGCGGTCTTGATTGAAGCCTTTTTCGCAGCCATGTGCATACCTCGAAGTTCATGCAACTAAATGCGAGCTGGTTCGTGCATGGTTGAAATCCTAGATATTCTTTTAGCACAAGGTTCATGTGAGATGCCAATAGGCAGTGAGGCTGAGGGAACTACTGCCAGGGGTGCGCTTCGGGCTCAGCCGTATATCCTTTCCACTTCCGACGGCCGGCTCTTCCTCTGGGCGTCCTTGTGTATGACCTTGAGCTGCGCCTCCAGCCTCTCGGCCTCCTTGCACAGCGGCTCCACATTGAGGTTAAGGTGGAGAACCATCTGGTCAATCGCAGCCAGTATCAGGGCCGCTGCCCTCGCGTCCGCGGTGTCTGGCCTCGCCTCGGCCAGGAGAGTGATCACGTCTATGCCGCGCCTCTTTCCCTCGTTCAGGAGCACACCAGCGGTGCCTGATATGACCCCCTCGACGAACGGCTCGGCATCGGCCTTGAGAAGCAGCTCCTGAGCGGTATCGGTGCTGCCGATGCCGTACACGGCAATCTCCCCCGTCTCGTCCGGCTCCATGCCCTCCTCCCTCTCGACTATGAGGCCGCCTGCGGCTATGACCATCTTGCACCTCTGGGCCACGGAGAAATCCATCAAGGCGCCCCCAATGTCCCTGAGCAGCGCCGCCGAGGGCTGGAGCTCGGTAGAGAAGACGACTATCTGCTGCTCACCCGGCTTGAGGTTCGGCCTCGCATAGACCCTTGCCGGACCCAGGGGCTCACCGTTCCTGATGAGCGAGAGCGTCGGGAACGAATCCGAGTCCATGACCGCGATGTACTCCATCTTCAGAAGGGCGATCAGGTAGTTAGCAACTATCGAACTGACGAGCCCCACGCTTGGGAACCCGTCTATGACTACGGCGTCCCTCAGGTCCATTCTCTTGAACTCGACTATCTCGACCTTGGCCATCTAGGGTGGTCATGTTACACGTAGAATATAGAACTTGACAGTAAACTGTCAGGTCCGAGAACGTCCGAGTGACGATCGGTAGGTGAGGCGGCCAGCCAAGGTTTAATAGAGCAGTGCATCATCTAGACCGAAGGCCAGGTGGGCCGGTGGCTTAGCCAGGATATAGCACTGGCCTTCTAAGCCAGTGGTCTCGGGTTCGAAAGGCGTTCTCAAACGCCCGAAATTCCCGACCGGCCCGCTTGCCTTGCCAAAAGGCATATAAAAAGGAACGATGTACCGGCCAAAGACACAAGGGAGTCTGACGCATGAAGAGGAGCTCACGGGCCTGGAAGAAGCGCGGCAAGCAGCGCTGGAAGTGGCGCAAGAAGAAGATGAGAAGGCG
>JAFGHM010000061.1 GCA_016930135.1 Thermoplasmatota archaeon
ACCCGGGTTCAAATCCCGGCGGGAGCACCTCTTCGTCACTGGCTGTTTTTCAATTCGAGGGCACGACACACTTTGTCACGCTCTGCTGAGCCTGGGCCTCCTTCCAGGCTCTCTGTATGTCGTCGCAGGCTGCCTTGTCCTTGATTCTGCCATAGAACTTCTCGGTCGTCGCGCTGTTACTGTGCCCCATTATCTTGCTCACGGAGGAGAGCTTCGCGCCCTTGTCGATGGACTGCTGACAGAACGTGGAGCGGAAGTCCTTCAGCTTGAACTGCACCATAGACTTCTCCTCGAGCAGGGCTTTGACCTTGGCCCACTCCGCCTGTGTGTAGTACCTCGTGGTCCCTCTGCTCGTGCAGTAGGGCACCAGGGCTTCGTACTCGTTCACGCCGTGGGAGACAAGATACTCCTCGCGAGCACCGAGGAACTCCTCGATGGCGGGACGGATGTGCTCCAGTATGGGGACAGTCCTGTGCTTCCCGTACACGTTCTCCCCCTTCGGACAGCTCACACGTATCTCGCTGTTGACGAAGTCGACATCCCCGAGCCTGAGCGTCCGCAGCTCAGACGGACGCAGTCCGGTTGAGGGATAGATGGAGACCATCAGCTTGCAGATGCTCCCGTTCCAGCCCCCAATATCGTATGCAGCCGACACGAGCGCGTCAAGGTCTCCGTTGCTGAGGCATACTATCTCGTCCTCCACTTCGTTGGGGAAGTTGACGTGCCTGAGCTGCCTCATCTTCCCGATGATGGGGTTCCCGCACCAGACGAGGAAGTTGTCCAAGTACTGAAGATACTTCTTCTGGGTCGACGGCTTCAACCTCAGCTCCTTCATCTTCTCGATGAACCTGCTAACCTCTGGTTCCCGTATCTTCCTCGGGGCGCAGGCGTATCCATCCGGAAGGGATTCTTCCGGGTCCACGATAAGGGATATCCTGCGGAGTATCCTCTTCTCGTTGGCTAGGGTCGACTTCGCTCTGTATGGGGCGATAGCGTCGAAGTACTTGGGCAGAAGCGCGCGGAAGGGGTATCTTCCCATGTGCTTCACCCTAGGCTTCTTCCGCCTCCTCCCTTGGGCGCCCGAAGTCCTATGGCCGAATCTGGAGGCGTCGATGCCGGAGACACGTCCATGCACCGAGCGTAGTTGTCCTCTCGGCGAAGGTGTCCTACGCCCAGTACCTGTATGGGCTGTCCTTAACGTAACCTTTTTGGACATACCATGGCTTCCAGCACTCCCTGACGCTCGACCGCTAGCTCGTCCGCATCAATCGACGCAAAGCATCCAGGTAGTCGTCGTGCTTCTGGATGCCACAATACAACCGTCCGGGAAGCCCCAATTTCTGGCAATCTCGAAAGCGGGTCTGGCCTCATCGCCTAGAACCACCTCGTTTGGTAGCACCCGCAGACCTCAACCTCTTCCTTACGCCCTGATAACTCATGCCGACCCTCGACGCCACCTGCCTATGTGTCAGGCCCTCTGCCTTGAGCCTCACAATCTCCTCCGTGGATACGTCCATGGGCGGTCTGCCAAGCCTCTTCCCCTCAGACCGTGCCTTTCTGAGACCATCGATGGTCCGCTCCCGGATGAGTTCCCGTTCGAACTCTGCAACGCTTCCAAGTATCTGGCGCATTAGCGTCCCAGATGGTCCCACGGTTGAGATTGGCTGGTCTACACACTCGAGCTTGACGCCCCGCCCATCCAGTTCCTTCATGATTGTCTCCAGGTTCAGCAGCGAGCGAGCTAGCCGGTCGACCTTCGTCACGAGGATGATGCCGAACCTCCTCGCTCGTGCGTCGGCAAGCATCCGCCCGAGGGCTGGGCGCTTTGAGTCTGCGCCGGATGCCTTGTCGACAAACTCACCGTAGACCTCCCATCCACGGTCAGCTGCATAGGCCCTGAGACGAATCAACTGGTTCTCAGGGTCCTGAGATTGGTCGTGTTTGGATATGCGAGCGTACATGGCGACCTTCATCTCTAGCTATGCCTCCCTGTCCGTGGAGATGACCAAGGATACCATGGAGAAGGCCGAGGTGGGGCTGCAGGTAGCCTTCGTGAGCGCGGTGCCGGGGTTCGTGTTCGCCATGGTGAGCACCATGACCATCCTGTCGAGCATCGTGACCGTCTCCTCAGCCATCAACTCCCTCCTGCTCGTCTCCTAGGCCCTCCTGACCGTCTCTGCGGTCCTCCCCGCCTCTGTCGCCTTGGAGGGCATTACACGGGGCTCCAGGCCTCCCCTGAGCCGGGTAACCCGTGGAGGAATCACTCCATTGGACGTAGTCCAGGAGTATATCCCTCATCCTTTCGCTGATGGTCACGCCAAGCGCCTTCGCCTCCTCGGCGATGACTCTGTAGGTATGGATAGGCAACTTCGTGGCTGCGGAAACCATCGGGCTCGAGACACACGTGTCTATCTTGCCACGTCTTTTCTTCTCTTCTGGTTTCTCCTTACCCAGGAATTGTCCTTGCTTAAATACCTCCGATAAGAAGAGAAGAAGAATAAGGGAATGACTGCACCGTGACATCTGGCTCTCACCGCCTTTTCTTCTTATGATACTCGTAAATTCTGGTTTTCTTTCCCTTCTTACCTAGGACTTGATAAGAAGTCACCTCGTGCGTCTCAGCAAGAGTCTCAAGCCCTTCGTCCACTTCAGAGGTCTTCATTCCAGCGTTACTGGCAGTATGAATCAGCACAGACCGAGTTGTCTTGCCCGCACGTTCTAGTATTCCTCTGAGCTTCTTGACGTTCTTCTCTCCACCGACCTGGTTGCTCAGCTTGATGGCATCAGCGATGTAGGGTTTGATGGCCTTCTCCGCCTTGCGAAACTGCTTGACATCTGCAGTCCAGGTGTCGCCCAAGAAGGTCATCCCGTTGTCGCTCACTGCCTGGATTATTATGAACTCCGGTAAGATGTCCTCGACCAGGCGGGAGAGTATCACGGCTGTGGCGATGGACCCCCTCCTACCCCTGCAGTGGAAGTCCCTGCTCTTGGCGTCCCACAATCGCTTAGCGGAGGCGCTCCAGAGCACCTCGGTCTCCTTGCCAAGGTAGGCATTGGACAACTTCTTCAACTCGCCCACGAGCCACTGCTCCTCGTTCAACATCCATTGGGTGGGAACAACCTGTGCTGCCCATCGACCGTCACACACCCTGATAGCGAATCTAGGAATTAGGCCCGAGAGATAATTATCGACACTGAGCGCGTTCGTCAGGTCGTCCATCACAGACGCTGAGCACCAGGTCAGATGCATCGCTGGCACCACAATCTTCTTGTTAGCAAGGCGTTTTGTGAAGGAGTCGCCGTCCTTGAGGAGTATGACCGTCTGCTCCCAGCCAGCCATGAAATCCCGTTGGAAGGCCTTCGGGAGACGGCTGAACTCATCAGGCCAGAGCCACGCAGGGGCGTAATCGCCACAATGCATAGCAGATTGCGTCTTCATGTCGCCACACGCTGCAATCAACCCCTCTGGCGAAGAGGCATCGGCGAGCCGTTCGTCAGGAATAACCTGGCCAAGAATCCTCTTCCCGAGCTTCAAAGCTGATGTCTTCTTCGTGGTGCTCGAGTTCCCCACAATCAGACACCAGAGGTTAGCATGGACTATCCCTGAACCCAGACGCATGTAGACTCTCCGTCCTATGACCGCGGCCAGTATCGAGAGCGCGACAGACTGGTGGAACCCCTTCGGGGCCATCGGAGAGCAGGCCTTAGCCCATGCCACATAGCGCTCAATCCAGCCCACGGTCTCCGCCTTCCGTAACTGCATCTGGTTCAATTATCGGCTCTCGCTTGATTCTCAGGCGCCCTGGATAGAGGAGTTTGTACACCAGCTTTAGCCCGTGCCGCCCGAGCACAGGTTCCATATCCGTCAGGCCAGCCTGTATGTCACGGACATCGCCTCGCAGAATGATGCCTAGACTGGCATCGCATGATAGACCATCTACATCCCCCTGGATTCCTCGTCCAGCCCGTTTTCTACTCCTACTTTCCGCTTCAGTTATGCTGGCGGTCATAGCCGCCTCCTGGGCCCTCTAAGGCCCTGCGAATGACATGCACTTTTTTGCGTAAATAGATTGCCCTCATCCTCGCATATGCGACGCCGATTTCTGCATCCAGCACTCAAGACCGGCTTCCGTCGTCCCGCTTCGTGTGTACCAAAAAAGGTCGAATTTCATTGCCGTGGCGTAGCATATGAGAATCCGCCTCCAAGAGCCAGATGGGGGCGAAACGTCCCTACCACTTTCATGAGAACGAGGCCCAGGAAGGGCAAAATGCTCGTGCGACGCAACAGGACCACTCGGACCTTCGGTTCTGAGGCCTCTCGGGCTAGATGCATTCCGCCTCGGCGGCTGGCCGAGGGTTCTGTGTGAAGCTCTTGAACACGATTCGTGTGGGGACCCCCTTGGCCTCAAAAAGACGGCCGAACCCCACTGCAATGGTTCCGTTTCGATAGCATTATAACCCACTTCTCACAGATGAGGAACTGAGACGGCGCGTCGAGACAGCATTCCAAGCCGTTGCCTCTACGGAAACGGCTGGCGCATTCTGGTGAGGAACATTGCCTCAGCAGGCGCCCTCACCCGCATGATGCCGTCTTGGGAAGCTACAGTATCGACACGCCGTGCTCACAATGGAGGTGAGTCTGTGAAAACGATACGAACGAAGGAGGAATTTGAGACGGTATGGAGTGAAGCTGGAGCGCTGGTGGCCTACTTCGGCGCAACGTGGTGCTGGCCGTGCAGGCAGCTCGAGCCGCTCCTGAGGAAGCTTGAGAAGGAGAACACCGGCACCATCTTCGTAAAGGTGGACATCGACAAGAACGAGGAGCTGTCGGAGACTTTCAATGTCCTGTCCGTGCCGACCTTGCTCCTCGTCAGGAAGGGTAAGCTCCAGAGCAGGATGGTGGGCCTCCAGAGCTATGCGGCCCTGAGGAAGAAGGCGAAGGGGCTCCTGAAACCCTCAAGGAACGAATGAGGAGGCGGACAGCATGGGCTGGGATTTGTACGGCAGGAAGGAAGAGAGCTACTTCAGGGTGAACCTCTACGTATGGCCTCGACTGGGGCTCGCCCTCTACTTCCTGGGCGCCGACACAGAGAAGATGGCCACAGACAACAGCGGGAAGTACGTCCCCGCAGCGACTGCCAGAGCGTGGGCGGACGCGATTGAGGAGGGTATCGATAGCCTCGGCCTCGCCATCATCTCTGACTCTTCCTGCGAGGATGACGAGGGATGGTTCCTCATCCCGACGAGCTACGGCAGGAAGGAGGTCCGTCAGCTTCTCAAGGACTTCTACGGGGAGCCGCAACGGAGACGATTGGAGTCTACGGACGCTGAAGGGCGCTCTAGTATCTCGTACATCGAGCTTGAGGGGCATCGTTCGTACCGGGTGCTGAGAATTGAGCCTCTGTCGGAGGAGCTGAGAAAGTACCTCCTCGATTTCGCCAGCTTCTGCCGTCGGAGCGGCGGGTTCACTCAATGCTGAGGAGGGGGAGTCTATGGGCAACCAGAGAGAGCCAATCCTGTCGAGGTTCGCGAAGGGCCTCCTGCTTGGCGTAGTTCTGTACCTGCTGATACAGTCGTTCCTCGGATGGCCCTGATGTGGGAGGTGATAGAGATGTCAGGCAGAGTAGTCAAGAGGAATGCCGACAGACTGAGGAAGGGAGAGAAGTTCTTCGATTCCTGGACTCCTCAGTCGGCCTGGGCCTTGGGCGTCGTCTGCGAGAGGGCAGCAGTGGACTCCTCTCACGGAACTGTCGTTGAGGCCGCCGACACGCCTCTTCTCAGGGCCTTCTGTGGACTAGTGAAGGAAGCAAGGCTATGTCGGGACCGAAGGACGGTCGTCATTGAGTCACTTCATGTCGCAGAGAGATTGCTCGCCCTAGGAATGGAGGAGGGGGCCTTCAGCGTCCGGCGAGTCCCGTCCGTTCCGGAAGAGTACGTTCCCTATGTAATCCGAGGTATACTCGACACACAAGGAGTAATAGCTTCCTTCGGGCCGTATCTAGCCGAACTCTCCTTGGAGTTCCCGACCCGTCAGAAGGCGTGCCTGAGATTCATGCACAGGGAGCTTAAGAGAAGAGGGTATAGCGTCAGAGAGATGTCGAAGGAGATAGACTTCCTCGGCATCGCCCGTGAGGAGCCCGCGAGCTACAAGTGGACCCTTACGATGTCCAAGCCAGAGGACGTCATCGACTGCTACAAGTGGCTCTACCGCACGCCTATCGCAGGCCTGAGCTTCAACAGGGCTCAGAGATGGGTATGGTCTCAGCTACATTGGCTCCTGAGAGACCTCGAAGCGTGCTCTAGGATGCTTAAGGACAAGAAGATGCTCTCAGAGCTTCGGGAAGTCATAAGGGAAGGCAAGAGGGCGAAGCTCATGGGCGATTGGAAAGAACTGTGAACCTGAAGCGGTCTAGCCGACGGGCAAGGTAAACACCCCGTAGCCGACGAGGGCTCCCATTGGCTGAGGGGTCCCCGTAGGCCAAGGGGTCACGAAGGGTCTTGCCTTCCTCTCTCGAGGAACTTGCTGAGCGCTATCTTGAAGGGGTCTGCTGAAGGCGCAGCTTCGTCCCCGTCTTTTCCTGACGGTGCACTCGGTGCTGTAGCTTCCTCGGCCGGTTCCGGTATCGATACCGAGGCGGCCTTCTTCCATTCTTCGAGTCTCTCTCTTCCCAGAGGCGTACGGGGAAAGATGTTCGTGCCTCCTCCGATATCGTTACAGGAGAAGTACTCCCGGCCTTTCTTGTCTCTCTTCACAATGTGTATCCCTGAGCAGAGAGGGCACTTCAGGTTCTGACCCGACGGTTCTTCCTCGTCTCTTACGATACGAAGCATATGGTTCACTCTGTTGCCGCAGAGTATTTCTAACCTTCGATACCGACACCGAGGCGTTCCTCTGTTGTACTATCACCCGAGAGCCCGGTCTTAGCGCTTCTGGTGAACGAAAAGACATACTGTGTGCCCGTCTTGTCGTCGCCAAGGAGATGAGGAACTGGGCTTCTTGCCAACTCCAGGTCACAGGGAAAGATGCTCTTCAGGGCGGCAATAGCCACAAAGCAACCGTCATTGTTTATCTTCAGGTAATCCCATCAAGTCGGCGACAGGTAAAGTTATTGACGCAACGTGACAAGCCCTATGAGCCGGACTGGTATAGGATATACGCGGCGTTGCTCTATCTTCAGAGGCATAGAGACAAGCCTCTTGATTTCCTCAAACTCAGTCACATTGAGGGTTCCCTGCGTAGCAATCATCCGGAAACGAAGAAGCTTGTTGCGTACTTGATGAAGGAAGGGCTTGCCAGTAAGAAAGAGGAGGACAAAACCTACTACATAACGCGTGAAGGCGAAGAATGGCTGCATAAGGCCACGCCGGTCTTCGACCGATTCTATCGCTACACAATGCAGACCATCCGAGAGAGGATACGATAAGGGTCGGGCTAACCAAAGTAGATACTTCCGAAGTTGTAGGTCCCTGACTCACTCTCGGCGACTAGCTCTATTGGCGAACTCCAGTCTACCTCATCCCCGCCTAGGCCTCTCTTGTAGTGAACCCAGTGCTCATTTGCCGCCTCGACAACTCCCTCTTCCAAGACTTCCCTTTCGGTTTGGACTAGCACTATTCTGGCTGGACCGGGCTTGAAGACGAACCTAAGCCATCTGAGACCCCTGAGAGCATACTCTGAATCTTCCTTCATGGACATGACATCTGCGACTGTTGCGATGGGGACAGTCCGAACGAGGACTCTGACATCCTCAACCACAGGGTCCCACGGATAGGATGACCCCTCAAGCACAGCATCAAAACGTATCTCCTCTCCTGTCTTCCTCTTGACTCTGAAATCTCTACGGAGGTACTTAGGTCTGTTTTCGAAGTAGTACCCGAACCTGTCATCGCTCTGTGCGAGATATTTCAGATACCTGTCCAGGACATTGCTTCCCTGAGGAATCGCCGGATTTGGCTGCCAATTCTTGGCCCTGGCAACTGCGCTCGCGAGGACTCTGTATTCGTCTAAGAACGGCTTCTCCCGGCGAGCGTACCCACTTGCGATTACAGAAGCGAATATCACCAACAGTCCCAAGATGACGACCGCGAGGTCATAGTCAGTCAGCGCAACCCATACCATGAAGATGATAGTCAGAAGAGTAACCAGAATTCCCGCCCAGAAGGCATATGTCAGAACGTATCTTATTCGTCCGACTCTCCACATCATCTCTTCGTTGAGTTCGAACACCACAGCAATCGGGTCGCTCGTGGCAACAATCTTGTCGAGGTCCCTATCCAGTATGCTTTCTTCCTCTGTCATCATCGTGCGCAAGGACGGAATGCCAATATAAGGAAATGGTACACAGTTTACCCAAATCATGTAGGTATTTATTGTACGATTTAGATAAATATCCGCCCATTCCCTGTCCCTACCCATGCAAGGCTGCGAGGAACGGGACATGTCAGGTCGGAATGCCCGGAAAGAAAGGGCTCTCGGTCAAGTCACGCTACAGATTGTGCCCACGAGGCACTTTGAGAAAAGATTCCTCGAGCGAATCGGAGACTGGGTGCCGACCCCACGTCACGACAAGCCATTCTTCGAATCCGGCTTCCTAGTCAAGAGCTGGAAGCCGCACACCTACTACCTCGATGTCGAAGGCATAGGCAGGTACGTGTTGGCCGAGAACGGAACCGACGTGATAGGAATCACGGTGCTCCCGCTGCTCCACTGCCATTCTGATGTTGGCCCGCACCAAGCGCGCATGTTCTTCGTTTTAGGAGGATGAAATCAATGCCAAAGAACCTGCTACTACGCTTTGTACCACTTGGGAAGCTAAGGAAGAACCCGTTCAATCCGCGAAGGACTTTCGACCCTTCTGGAGAAGACGCACTAAGACTCGAAGATATGGCCCAACATATCAAGAAAGATGGGATTCTGCTGCCTGTTGTCGTCCGCCCCTGGAATGGAGGATACCAGATGGCCGCCGGTGAGAGGAGGCGAATGGCTGCCGAATTGGCAGGCCTGAAGCAGATTCCTGCAGTCGTCAGGAGGATGGACGACGAAACAATGCGTCGCTATGCAGTCGTTGAGAACGTCCACAGACTTGACCTTACGGACCGCGAATTGGAGGACGCTATTGGTCGCATCTGGGAACAGGATTACGAGTCGAATGAGCAGTTATCGCAAATGGCTAGCGACCTCGGGATGAACCCAACAAGACTCCGTCGGATTCTCATGGCCTACAAAGGACGAAGAGAGAAGCCCAGCGTGGCCAGGCCAGATTTGCCCACTCGTGATGCCGCGATGCTTACAGCACTTGCCAAGGAAGCCCCAAAAGAAGCGCGACAACTTGCTGAGGCGCGTGCAAAGGGTGCGCTTGAGTCTCGTGAGCTGGACGAGACTGTGGCGATTGTGAGAGCGGCTCCGAAGGAGCGAAGGCCCGACATTCTCGAACAGGTGAGGCGCGCAACAAAGGTGAAGGTGAAGGCTCGCCGTGAACTCGAACAGACGCTTAGAGAATCTGACCGCTACGCAAGAGAGGGTCCGAAGCTAGAGTGGCGCAGGATGCTCAGCGCGGATGAGCGGCTCTTCAACCGCGTCGTTGAACTGCGTGCTGGAATCGAGAAGTTCGACATGACCTATCTCGAACTCTTCCAGACCTTGGACCAGAGACTGAAGGCTGTGAAGATACTGGAAGCCGTCCGAGACAACATCGACCGCACTCTTACTCTTGCCAGAAAGGCCGAGCCTAGATGGAGGAAGGAATGGACCGAACGTCGAGCAGAACTAGAAGAAGCATAGGTCAACAACCGCTTGACGCTGACGTCCAGTCCTTAAGAGGATGGTTGCGCCGTCGGGGTTGGCAGGGGCCGCGTGGCCCAGTCCAGCGGGCGCTACGAGACGCACTTAGACGATTCAAGGAAGCGGACAAGGACACCTTCACCCTACGCGAGCTGATGGCAGAGGCCGGCCTCGACTACGACAGCAAGTCCGACTACATCGCTGCCCTACAGTTCATGTCTCGAATGCGTGCTACTGTCACAGACTTCTCTACATGGTTCTGGATGCAGCCACAATACAAGAAGTGTGTTGATGACGGGCTCACTGACAAGAGGGTCTTCAAGAAGCTGGTAACAGTAATGACAAGCTACGAGATATTCCCTGTCTACTTCGATGCCAATTCAGATAGCTATCGGCTGTTGACTCTGGAGGGATGGGCGTATCTCGCTCGTAGAAGAGCGTTGGCAATGCGAAACGAGATTGTTCGACGCGTGGAGGAACTCAACATAATGCAGCGCGAATTTCCGATGCTCAGGGAATTGTATCCGGCGCCAGCACTACCTACGGATGGCCAATTCATCCAGTTACCTGAGACTACAGGTGTCATATGCCAAGAATGCGGTGTGGCCTTCACGGACGAGAATTCTCTCAGCGTTCATATGAAACGCCGTCATCCTGAAGTCAAATCATCGCCTGACAAGTCTGACCCGCCGCCGGATTGTCCCTTGTGCAGAGTCCCCCTCAGTGAAATGGAAGCTGGAGACTACCAATGTCGCGAATGCAGACAGATATTCAGCAGGGATGAAATGAATGCCGAGTAAGCTGTGCTTCTGACCAGCAGCTCCCTGACCGGCTTGCCCTCGCTGTCTACCGGCACCAGGACCACGGCAGGACCGAGGGAGTAGGAGATAATCTCATTTTCGGCCGCGTGTAGCATGACTGCCGGTGACAGAGTTTCTTAACCCCCTACCACCATTCGGGGGCGGGGGACTCGACCGTTGTGGGATAGGCTCGTTCGTGAAGGCACTGAGCGAGGGAGAGGATGAGCAAGAGGGACAAGCTGCAGAGGCACGTGGTTTCTGACCCAAACCACTTCTGGAGCGTTAGGATTGTGTTCTTCGTGGGGTTGGTGGCGTTCCTCAATGGTGTCGGCTTCATGTACGTGTCGAAAGACTACTGCCACCCATTCTTTGTTATTCTGGCTCTGGGGGGGTTTATCACGATGTGGCTATGTACGAAAGACCCTTCGTGGAAGAAGTGAGGTTGTGAAGTGAATGTAGTACGGGTGAGCTGACAGGGTACCGGAGGAAGAATCCATCTATGAGAGATTTGATACTTCCGCCTGAGTGTGAAGAAGGAAGGTATGGTTGAGGGACGATGGAAGATGCAAACGGTGCGGCAGCCGACAGAATCTCGAGTTCGACCACATCATCCCAGTGACCAAGGGCGGTGGCAACACAGAGAACAACATTGAGCTGCTCTGCAGGTCGTGTAACGCGAAAAAGTCCAGCTCCATCAAGTGACCCGTCAATCCTTGTCGAGGCTCACGGGCGGGTGAATCGGAGTGCAGGCTTAAGTACATCTACGGGGCCATGCTAGGTGAGTCCGACATCCTTGCGCAGCTTCTCAGCACCTGAGGAATCGTCTCGACGCTCCATCCGCTCGGCAATCAGTTCCGTCTTATGTCTCAGTTCCTTCATGCAGGTGCCGCACACATCTGCCTTGTTGTTCTTGAGCATCTCTGTGTCAGAAGCTATGCCCCACTCCTTTTCCTCTTGAGACGAATCTGTCTCTGCTTCTTTCATTCTCTTCGTACGTGCTTCGCGCACCAATTCATCCTCTCGGCTAGGATAGACCCTCACAAGAGCTGAATAGAGGATTCTCTGCCCTTGGCTGTCGATGAAGCAGCGCTCGTGGAAGGGCTTTTCGCACACAACACAAGTGGTAGAGGAGTCTCCCCAACCTATCCTCTTCTCGCAGTACGTACACTTCTTCGCCATCTTCCCGTTCGGCTAAGCCCTGAGGGCATGATAAGCCTTTCCCGAGAATCGAGGCAGAGCAGGTCATCCCGGCGTTCGACGGGGCCATGCTGCTTCCCCTCGTGCTTGCGGTTACCTTGCTTCTGGTCGCGGTAACCGTGCGACTGAGGGCCAAGAAGGGGTAGGATGCGACCAGAGAGCCTTTGTCGGGGCTACGGAGCCTGTGTGCAAGGTTACCGTGCTTCCTCGAACTCCTGAATCGCCCTGATTCTCTCCTTGGTTGGGGGATGAATACCTCCACCGATGAACCACATGATTCGATAGGACAAGGATGTCCTGTCGCGTGTTCATGTTCTGTGGATGTGTCCTTAGAACCTATCCACTGCGCGGTTACCTTCGGTTACCCTTCGGAAGGCTGGCTAGAGGCCATTTCCATGCCCTGAAGAGCATGTCGTGCGTCCAATGCAAGGTAACCGCGTCTCTAGGGGCCTCTCACGACTCGACAGGCTCACGGGTCGTAACGCAGCCACCCGCTCGAAGTACAGTAGAGCCAACATGCCCTTCCGAGTGTCAGCACGAAGTCCGTTGATGAAACCCCGGCAATATAGCTTGCAAGCGTTCCTGTAGCCGAATCGTATGATACGACAACCAGGATGTCTTGTAGAAGAGACCTCTATGTTGAAGTGTCCGCGCGCCTCGACATAGCATCAACGGTGTGAGGGAGCATGAGACTCGAAAGAGAGAGACCATGGACAGTCAACGATGTCCCTCTATGCGCTCTTCCAGAATGCGTATCCTCGACGCGTCTTTGATGAGGCGACATGCTCTTGTGTTACTGCCTACGAAGGATATGTCTGTCATGCCTTTGCGCTTCTTGAGGCGGCTTCCGTCGGCTGCTAGCAGCACTTGGCTCATCAGCTCTCCATTGAATGGAACAGCGTGAATGAAGCGACTCGATTCGCTGGAGCCGACAAAGACCCAGAAATTGTGAGGCTCGAGGTAAGGATTGAGCTTCCAGCGCAACACGTGCGCATTCATTCTCACAGTCGCGGCAAGGTCTGGGTTGGCAACGATATCAGATTTCTTGACAACCTTATCAACCACAAGTTTCCCAATGAGATAGAAGCCTGCTGAACCCCAGCCCTTGTTCTCGTTCCATTCAACCAGTCTTGCGAGGAAGAAAAGGCTGTCTCCCCCGGCCAGCTTCCGCAGATTCGCAGCCCTTGAGTTGTTCTCAGGGATATCGCCATATGTGAAGGTCTCAAACTCAGGGTCGTTGTGCATAGCCTGGTCCAGATAGTTCTGCGGGATGAAGTCCTCAGGCGGTCGGGTGGACAGGCGTCTGAAGGACGAGTACCTTGGCAGACCGTCGACGTAGCCTTCGGATATTGGGACGAACTCGAACGTGCGGTCACCGAATAGTGGGCTTCTGAGAGCTCCGTGTGATAGGTTCGCACCAACATTGATGATTGCGGCCTGATGAAAAGCCATATTCTCTCAACGAGTATGCTCCTGGGGGGTTATGATGTTTTGCGGATGGCCCTTCGAGAGCCCTCGATTTTGAAATGCCCATGGCTGCTCGTCTGAGGTCCCGCTGGCCATGACATCACCGTAGGACCACTTCAGCACAACATCCATAGGGAAGGAAGGACGATTCTGGCCAGGGGAAGACATGGCAAAGCATCGAGTCAACATATTGTGTTGGGTGGGCGCAGTCATCGGCTTGGCTGCAATATTCTCAACCTGGGTCAAAATCGGCTACCTATTCTGGGGAACTGAACTGAATCTAATCGATGTCTTGAACCATGCTGAGGATTCACTTCTCGTAGCTGGATGCTGGTTGTTTCTTGCAGGGACTCTGATAGCATTTCTATCTCCAGAGGGCGGAACCCTTCAATTAGCTGGTGTTGTCCTATTTACCTCATGGTTTGTTGGTGAAACCGACAAGATGCCCTCAGGAGCTGGGCCTTACATGGGACTTGCTTCTGCTGTCCTTGTCATGGCAAGCTTTGCAGTGCCATTGGGAATTGGATATGGCGGAAGGAAGGTTAGGCTCAGAGAGAGATTCCTTGCCATTGGTTCGATACCAGAGTCTGTCGATTCCCCAACACCCGAAGAATGACCTCTATGTTGAAGTGTCTCCGCGTCTTCATCATAACATCCATATCTGGCCTAGTCCAATCAGGAGAATGAGGATATGGCAATGAGATGTTGGAACTGTGGCATAGTGACAAGAGTTGGTACGGAGCTGTGTGATGCTTGCGAACGTGGTTTTCTTGCCGAAGCCGCGAAGCACCAGTCTTATACACTCGGGGAAATCATGGCGGAAATCAAGAAGCATGATATTGAGATGCGCGCCATGTACGAGAACAACAAGGACAGATTCGGACATGCCACATTGGCTACGGCGATACTCTCTGGGCTAGTACTGGCCATTACGGGAATCGCAGGTGTAGCGACAACCATTGAGGACTGGACGAAGCTAGGGGAATGGTTGACCTTTCAGTCAGCTTGGATTCTTGTTTGCGGCGGTGCAGCGATTCCCTTTGTGGTGGAAATGTACTGGCTCTGGGCGCGGTGGAAACAGACCAAGACGGTAGCAGAGGGGCGTTGCATACCTTAGGACACATGATGGGTAAGCCCGAGACGGAGTTCCCTAGCATAACATCCATAGGGGTGAAAGGGCGATTCATACTCATGGCGCGACAACGAGGAAAGGGAAAGCCCCTCGAGGAGCCATGTGCCATATGTGGCGAGATGCGATGGACTGATGTCGCTCATTTCCCTAGAAGGAAGCGAGACGGTGCACGAGATGAGGGGACTGTCTTCCTGTGCCCGACCCATCACAAGCTGCTGGACTCAGGGCGAATCTCAAGAAAGGAGTTCGAGGTTCTGATGAACAGCGAGAAGTTCCGAGGGAATTCTTCGTCAGTTGAGGAGTTCGTCGAGTGGGCGCACGAAGAGGGGTATCCATACGCACTCTCAGACCTCAGGGACAAGTTCTGGGATTACAAGGGATAGCACGTCGACTTCTGAGAAACGCGTTACCTTCGGTTACCCTTGAGAACGCGAGCTAGAGGGTATCTCCATGCGCTGAGGAGCCTCCTGTGCGTCCAGTGCAAGGTTACCGCTTCTAGGATGCCTTCATGGACTAGGCAGGCTCGTGGGTTCCAGCACAGCTGTAGTCTCCTGAGAAGAACCATGGAGGAGGAAAGGCGATTCGTAGCAATGGATGTCGGCAAGTTGCTGAAGATGGTTAACCAGGCTTCCTGCGCATATCTCTGCGGAGCCTGCTCCTCGCGACTATAGCGACGAGGAACATCAGCGCTAAAACTGGAACTATCACTGTCGAGAACTCCGGTATGACTTCCCAGACCTCGACATTCATCTCCGTGATGTTGTTCAAGCCTTGCGTGTCACGGACCTCGAGTCGAACGGTGTAATTGCCAGGAACTGAGTATTGGTGATGGGCAACCTTCTCGGTGCTCCAGTCGGTGTCCCAGTTGCCGTCACCGTCGAAATCCCAGCGAACCTGCAGCACCTCAGCGAAATCCTCGAAGTCCACAGATGCACCAGAATCAAACATGAAGAATACATCCAGACTCCCGACGGGAGGCGATGCAGACATATGAGCCACTGGGGCAAGATTCGGCAGTTCGTTGATTCCGCTTGGAAGGCTGGCAGACCCAACTGCTTCAGAACCAGAGACCACCGTCAGCTCAATCGCTGGGTCTGAGGTGTTGCCAAGGTCATCCCAATCTACGACGTCGAACTCGTATGAAAAACCTTCTTTCAACAGCAGGCCATTTGCACAGAAGGTTGTGTTCACATCCAGTCCACTCGATAGTATCATCAAGTCAAGCTGAACGCTCTCTTCAGAGACGTCCAGGCTGAATCCATTCTGCGTTGGCGATACCAGATAGGAGTAGTTGCCTTCGCTTGTCATGTTCAACCCATATCCATGTCCCACCGGCGTCCCGCTCTCGTTTGTGGACCATAGAATCATGAGTGCGGATTCTCCTGAGCACGGAGGGTCGACAGTGAAATTCACAGTCCTAGGAATAGCGTAGACTTGCATATCGTTCTCATCAATACCTCGACTGCCCGGAATCCCCATCACAAACTCCTTCGTGGTGCTGTCGAAGTAGCTCTCTTCTTGTGTCAGTGTATCCACAACAACTGCATTCTTCTGCGAGGCTACAAGGTAGTAACCTGCCGAGGTCATGTTAATCCAGCCCCTGTCCCATTCCCATGGCCAAGCGTTCCAGAAGAACCAAGACTTCTCGATTGCTGATGGTGTTTTTACCTTGATGGATGAATAGGCGTAGAGATGATTGGTGTAGTGGAGAGTCTTGGACGTTGTGTTGTATTGAGCATACCTAACTTCGTTGGGATAGTTGGGGTCTGAAACATTGATATAAACATTGCCATCGGACCCGTAAGTCAGACCCCACCCAACGACTGCATGCATCCTGCTAAGGTCCAACATGTCTGGCAAGTCAGGATACAAGGCCAGTATCAATGGCGAACCATTTGAGATTGAACTGGTGATTGCGTCAAATTCCTCGGATGCATTCAGACCTACCCAGTCAAATCCTACAGTGTGCCCAGGCTCCCACAACTGGTGAACCATTATCGCAAGAGTTGCATTCGTCAATTCGCTGTAGCCTCTCGATGATTTCTTCAGTTCGTGGGTGAATTGAGCGCGAGGCGTTTCGTCGGGAATAACTGGATATGAAGCATTTCCCAGCCAATATCTCTCAAAATATGCAACAGCGGTGCTAGACATTCCATAACAATTGCCCCCCGGCTGCCAATCCGTCCCTCTGTTCTCGAAATCATAGGTATCCCGGTCCACTCTCCATCCAGTAGGCATGTATTCTGACGGGGGCGGAACAGACAGAACCTCTACAGCTGCTCCCTTGAGGACACCCCAGGAAGGGTAGTACCCGCTCTTTGTTGCCAATGCTTCGAGCCGGTCCAATTGGTTGACGAATACATATGGAGCGTGATAGGTTGTCTCGAAAACCCCATCGAATCCGGTTAGGCCCTTTTCTGGCTCTAAGGAACCATTGACGGCGCTTATCACGATTCCTGCATTGTAGACACTGCCTACTCCGTCTGTGACATGGACTTCAACCCTAGTACTGCCTCCAGCTTTCACACTTCCTTCTTCAATCTCGAACGAAACGTACAGAGTCTTCACGACAATGTCCTCGGAGACTCCTCCTGTAAGACCACCGCTATCCTTGACCTCCAGACTCACAGTGTATTTCCCAGCACTTTGATAGGTATGCTGAGCAGTCTTCGTTGTCGACCAATCCGTGTCCCAGATTCCGTCCGTCTCCCAATCCCACCGGACTTCAAGCACATCTGAAGAATCTTCCGCGTCATGCGACCAATCACCGTCTACCGAGATTGTCAAGACGTCGATAGTGGAATACATCCATAGGAACGATGCAACAGGCGGCGTATTGGTGCTGGGGTATGGTTCCATCAGCGGATAGTTGTCCTGGCTGTCCGCATCGATGACATAGGGCGTGTCACCGATGCCGTCTCCATTACTGTCTGTTCCCCCGTAGTCGGACCAGTAGTTGCCACCGCTAGGATACCCATCATCCCATAGGTTCACGGTCCCTTGGTCGTCCCTAGCCTGCCAGCCATAGTACAGATTCCCAATGAGGTTGTTGTGATACACCACCGCTCCACTTGTCAACACAAGACCGATTCCAGCTCCATTGCCAGTAATCTCGTTCTCCTGAATCTTGAGGTCCGCACAGCCATAGGAGAACATCCCATAGCCATTGCAGTCTGACACATCATTCGAAACAATACTGATATGCTGAGAAGACCAAGAATAGATTCCATACTGGCCTATATACGAGACCCTTGCGTTCTGGATTGTGACCGTATCCACCATCATGAGGCCGATTCCGACATCCGTGCCTGATATCTGGACATCTGCTATCCTGACGTTGCTGCAGTCCACGATTAGCAGTTGACCAACCTGAATTGAGGCGACCTCAAGACTGTCCTTTTGGGCGTAGAAGTAAACAGGCTTGCCGTTCACAGTGTTGTCTGATGAAATAGTGTGTGAGACGAAATACTGCAGTTCGGTTGACCCTCCCGCCCAAATGAAAACACCGTTCGATGTGAATGTGTTTCCCGTGACTACACAACTGGTGGAACTCCCCAACCATAGCCCATGCATGTGATTGTCATGAATGCTGTTTCGGACAGCACTGCAGAAGGACGATGAGCTGAATGTGATACCATAGGAGAAACCGAAAACTTCGATAGAATCCACGGTGCCGTGTGTGACTCCAGAAAAACGGACACCATAGTCAGGAACAAAGGATGTGCCATCAAGGTAGACGTTTCGAATAATGAAGTAGGATGTGGTTCCTTCTATTGTTATGGCATTGTCAGAATGGACACTAGCTGCAATTGACCAACCCTCGATAATGTAAGGGTCCGACAGCGTTCCGCTACCACCAGTGACACCGTTTGCTGCTGTGAATCCAGAATCTCCGTTGACCACAATCGGACTATGTGCGGTATATGCCGAGGCTCTCTCAGGCACGACCGATATAAGCATAGCGAATGACGTTGCACTCATCAGGAATACTAGAACGACAGCTGCCACTTTCCTCCTCGAAGGCATCATCTCCCCCAGGAGCGAAACCGACTCGGTCCATATATAGACTATGCCAGTGTGGTCCTCACTTTTATACAGAGAAAAGGGTTTGCGGCAGCCTGCGCACTGGATTGATTTCCAGCCAGTCTCCGGAGTTCAAATCCCGGCGGGAGCACTCTTTCGACCATACAATAGGCCTTGGAGGCCGCGAGCTAATGTCCGAGGAATTCACCCTGAAGGCAATGGTTATTAGAAGCCTTGGATATTGGACGACTGCATCATGAGCGAGATAACCTATAGGCCAATCGGTGTCGTTCATTCTCCGTTCAAGGAAGCGAAAGGGACACCGATACAGCCCACGGCTGCCAAAGGCACTGACGGAACCATTGAGCTTTTCCCGGAATTCGCAGAAGGACTCGACGACGTTGAGGGATTCTCTCACATCATTCTGATCTATCATTTTCATCTAGCCAAGAAATGGTCTCTGAAGGTGAGACCATTTATGGACATCAGAACCAGGGGGGTCTTCTCGACGAGGGCACCGAGCAGGCCCAACTCCATTGGCGTTTCGATAGTGCGTCTCGTCAAGGTTGAAGGAAACACGCTCCATGTTGAGGATATGGACATTGTGGATGGAACTCCGCTTCTGGACATCAAACCATATGTCCCTGAGTTCGACACCAGAGATGTTGACAGAATCGGCTGGCTGAGTCAGAACGTTGGCAAACTCAACACCGCGAAGGACGATGGCAGATTCGACACCAGATAGTGGGCTCCAGAAAGGGTTCTTGGCCACCTGAGCCACTGATTGATACCAAGCTGGTAACCCGGGAGCGAGTCGCACGTCCAAGAACTAACGGATCTCATCTTGCTTGTCTTGCGGATCCCTCTTCTGCACTCTAACACTTCTGAACATGTTCCACATCGGGACGCGCTTCGCATACTCCGCATATGCGTCCCCGAATTTCGCGACATTGTGCTCGAACTCGGATCTCGCCGACAGCCAGAACAACAGAATCGCCAAAAAGCCAAGAAGGACCGAGAACAGGGACTGAAAGACGAACAGAAGAGCCACGGACCACACGGCCATTCCAAGAGTCAGCGGCTGGCGAACAACACCGTATATGCCCTCGTCGATGAAGACGGTCGAGGCAGTTGGATCTCCACCTGTTGCCTCACCCTTGTGTTTCAGATCGTGCAGCGCCGTGGCCACCAGAATAGCGGAGGGTATGTAGAGCGCAAAACCTACGGCCGACAACCACGACAGGCCGCCCCTTCTCCATGAATCCTCGTTCCCGACGGTCAGCTCACAAACCAGCAGAGTGAAGACCAGAGCCAACCCGGTGTGCATGTAGATCTCGGAGGGCATGTGTTCCTTCACACCCTCAGCTATCCACTTGCCGTTTACAGCCCATATCACCGCGCAGACAGCTGCGCATATCAGGTAGACGAGCACTCCTCCACACCACCGGTGACCAGACACCCGACTCGAGACGGATTCAGCTCATGCTCATTCCGCTCGTGATACAAAAGACCTATGGAAGATACCCCATCATACCTAACATCCGAAAAGAAGCATGAAAAAGAACGGTTGGTAAAGGGTTTGTTCAGGACGACCTACAGACCAGTCATGAGGACTTCGATCTGGCCGTTCGCATCCATGATGGCCTCCCACATCAGGACAAAGGCGCTCTCGAGCTGAACGATGCACACGTCCACGAGCTTCTGCTCGAGTGACTTGATTATCGGGGCCAGATTCTCCGGACCGACCGTGCCCATCGCCACCAGCTCACACAGAGCTTCGTACTCAGGCCACACATCGACAGGAAGCTGAAGGTGCGTCTGGAGGCCCCGTGAAGCTACATTGGTTCCGCTCAGCCTGTCCCTCTAATCCAGATAGCTGACGTACGAGCTGTAGTCATAGTACCAGATAATGCCCACCCAGCTCAGTTCCCAGATCGCGTCTGTCACCTGACCGCTCTTTGTGGCTGTCTTGAGCATGCCCAAAGCTCCTTAGGCGCGGTACACATCGTTTATCGGCTGATGGTAAGGGAACCAGTTCTGCTCCCAGATACCCATAGAGATGAGCGCCCGGTCGAGCGCTCCGACGATGCTCATCAGCTAGACGTTCACATCATGGGCCTCTTCCATGGGCACTTTCTTCAGAGCGCTCTGGAGCGCCAAGGCAATCACAGTCAGAACCGTCGGTAGTCTCTTCATCTTCGTCTAATCCCCCCTAGCTACCTCGGTAAAGGATCCGAGTCTTCAGGGATATCTGACTGACCGGGTAAAAAACCGTTGGTCAGGCAGTCAATCAATACAAGCTCGAGCCGCGGTTTTCATTTGCGGGCATCAGGCTGCTCATTCGACATATCACAACCTCGGTGATTGGCAAAGACACATCATTTGTGAACCACAGATAAGAATACGCCAGATACCCGGTTGACGAGAATGCCGAACAGACCGCCTCTCAGGTAGTGTCCTTGTCACCCCGAGGGCCTCACCTTGGTAGCGCAGATAGTGCAGAACTCGTAACTCTTCCTGTCCGTATCTTCCAAGGAGTTGGAGAAGTGCATCACACAGAAAGGATTAGGACAATGACGGAGACCTTGCGTGTGCCCGAGCTCGTGCATGGATTCCTTGAGAACTCGCGCAGAGTAGATGGAAGCATCAGTGTGCCTCAGCCGTGAAGTAGACACAACTGCACAACGACTGTCCGCGGAGGCCAGTCCGAAAACGAAATTCAGTTCTGGCACAAAGGTGTCCTGATTCGTCAGGCCCAGAGCGACGTCCTTGTCGTTCGCGAGCCGGAGCCTGCAGACCTCTGACAGGAGATCCTCCGCGTCCAGCTGACAGCCCCTCGTCCTGACCTCTGGCAGGGGTGCTCTCAACACGCTCGAGCTGAGGCCGAACCGCTCTCTCAGCATCTGCTCCACGATTCTTGCAGACCTCTCGTCGTCGAACTCCACGAGCAACAATGTCCTCATGAGCGCCACCTAAGGGACATAGAGACACACGGTCGTGGTCGGGAGCTCCCTCCTGAGCACTGCCATGTGGGGGCCGTACAAGAACATCCTCGACGGGCTCTCGGATTCCGGACGGCCGAGCACCTCTGCGATGACCGCGCACTCATCCTCGCCTTCGACCCTCCAGACAGGCTGCTGGTGGCTCGCATCCGCCATGATAATGATGGGGAGTCGCAGATCGTACAAACCGCGCTTCGAGAGGGCCGAGGCAATCCTCTCGAGCTCCTCCCTCGACATGGCATACTCCCTGCCGTCCTTGCCGACATAGTGCGGATCTTTCGAGGAGGCGGCCTCTCTCAGCCTTACCCTTCGAGCGGGGGTCCGTGAGTTCACCTGCTCCAGGAGCCTCCTCAGAACCCCTTCCTCCGATATGCCCGAGGACATGCGATCCTCCCATGATGCCATCGCGGTCGGCCTAATTGTACGCTTCGCCCCCGGATTGGGCATCATGGACCGCACAAGAGAAGTGGATGTGAACCTGAATAGTGCTCTAGGATCTTCTCAACCGCTTGAGGAGCCTATCCGGGTTGTCGACCAGGGCCGTCCGGGCCTCCTCGGCAGTCATGCCCGCGCCCCTCGCAACGGTCATGGCAAAGGCCATGGTGCTCAGATCCTCCGGCGAATGCGCATCGGTGTTCACTACGAGCCTGGCTTTCTTTCCTCTCGCGAGGCACGCGATGTGTCCGTTGGCCAACGAGTGGCCCCTTCTGCAGCTGATCTCCAGGAAAACATCGTTCTCTGCCGCCAGCTCCAGCTCATCCACCGACATCAGTCCTGGGTGCGCGAGTATGTCGACCTCCGGGTTCGACACCGCCTTGTGATTTGTCCCCTTCTCGACGGGTTCGACTGGGGTTTCGCCGTGGACGACAATGATCTCCGCGCCCAGCCTCCTCGCCTTCCTGATCGCGTCATCCATGTGCCTCACGGGCACGTGAGTCAGCTCGATGCCGGGGATCGCCTCGATGCCCCACACATCCGCCTTGACGCAGTCCCTGGTCGCCGCCTTGATGACCACTTCCATGTTGGAGTACGAGGCGTGGTCGGTTATGGCGATCGCCCTGTGATCCAAGGCCGCGGCCCTCCGGATGAGCTCGATCGGCAGCAGCTCGCCGTCGCTCAGGAGCGTGTGCGTGTGGAGGTCGCATCTCTTGGCCCTCATTTCCTCCTGCCCTCCAGTTCTCTGTGTATGTCGCTCATCTTTATCCCCTCGTCGTAAAGCAGCACCATCAGGTGGTAGAGCAGGTCAGCAGCCTCGTAGACTATCTCCTCCCTCTTCTTGTCCTTGGCCGCCAATATGACCTCCGAGCTCTCCTCACCTATCTTCTTGAGCAGCAGGTTCCTGTTCCTGAGGAGCCTCACCGTGTACGAGGATTCGGAGCCTTCCCTCTTGCGGTCCTCGAAGACGCGCCAGAGCCTGCTCACGATATCGTCCTGTTCGAGGGGGTCCTTGTAGAAACACGAGTAGGAGCCAGTGTGGCAGGCCACCCCGGTCTGCTCCACCCTCGCGAGGAGCGCATCGTCGTCGCAGTCCGTCATCAGCTCTATGCACTTCTGGAGATTCCCTGAGGTCTCCCCCTTCTTCCATATGCAGTTCCTCGAACGGCTCCAATAGTGCATAAAGCCAGTCTTCTTCGTGAGCTCCATCGCCTCTTCGTTCATGTACGCAAGCATGAGCACGTTGTTGTTCCTTACATCCTGGACCACGACGGGGATCAGACCGTTCTCCACCTTCATTCCGCTACACTCTCCCTCACCGGCACGCCCTTTGCCCGAAGGGCTTCCTTGACATCCGCGACCGTGTGCTGACCGTAGTGGAAGATCGAAGCCGCGAGAGCGGCATCCGCCTCCCCTCTTGTCAGGACCTCCACTATGTGCTCGATCGTCCCGCAGCCGCCAGAGGCGATGACCGGGACGTTGGTCGCTCTCACTATCGTCCTTGTGAGCTCTATGTCGTAGCCGGCCTTCGTGCCGTCGGCGTCCATGCTGGTGAGCAGGATCTCTCCCGCTCCCCTGTCGCAGACCTCCTTGGCCCACTCGACCGCGTCTCTACCGGTCGGTCTGGTCCCTGAATATGTGTAGACCTCCCAGCTGTCGTTGTCCCTTTTGGCATCTATCGCCACGACGACGCACTGGCTTCCGAAAGCATCGGCGCATTCGGTGATCATCTCGGGATTCTCGACCGCTGCGGTGTTCACGGAGACCTTGTCGGCGCCTGCTTTCAGCGTTTCCCTCACGTCCTCAAAGGACCGCGTCCCGCCCCCGACCGTGAGAGGTATGAACAGGTTCTCAGCGGTCTTCTTGACCGCTGAGCGAAGCGTGGCCGCTCCGGCCACGGTGGCCTTTACGTCGAGGAACACTATCTCGTCCGCGCCCTGCTCCTGGTAGGCCACTGCTAGGGTCGGAGGGTCTCCGACGCTTTGCAGGTTCTTGAAGCACACGCCCTTGACGACAGTACCATCTCTGACATCGAGGCAGGGTATGATTCTCTTAGTGAGAGGCATCAGCCGGTCCTCCATTTCACACTGGACTTGGTGGACATCGTAGTGGGAGCGGGAACCATAGCCTCTCTGAGACACAGCCCCAGGGCCTTGAACGTGGCCTCGACTATGTGGTGCTTGTCCTTGCCCCTTACGACGACCGTGTGCACCGTTGCCCTCAGCTCCATCGTGAACGACCGCAGGAAGTGCTCGTACATCTCATCCGGAAGCTCGAGGTGTATGAAGGGCCTGTCGATCAGGTCCACCGTCACCTGGACGAGCGCCTCGTCCATCGGGACTGTCGCGCTCGAGATCCTCTTGACGGGCATCTCTCCCATAGCCTCCCTGTAGGCCCTCCCCAGAGTGATGGCGACGTCCTCCACCAGGTGGTGCTCCATATCGCCCTTGGCGGATATCTCGAGGTCTGCCCCCGAGTACTTCGCCAGGGTCTCGACCATGTGCCTCAGGAACTGATTGGGGATGGCGCATTTCGAGCGGCCGGCTCCTTCGAGCTTCAGCTTCACCTTTATGGTGGTCTCCTTCGTCTCCCTTGTTATCGAGGACTGCCTCGCCTTTCTGTTCTTCATCTGAAAGACCTCACTGCCTTTCTGAAATCTATCCTGCCAGTGTATATGGCCATGCCCACTACGACGGAGTTGGCCCCCATGCGCCTGAGTGTGTCGAGGTCGACGTTGTCGGTTATGCCTCCCGACACTATGACAGGCTTGCTGGTGGCCTTGATCAGCGCCTGTATCGGCTTCGGGTCTATTCCCTGGAGACGACCCTCCACCTCGACGTTGGTGTATAGGAAACCGAATATCGGCAGCTCCTCGAGGTCCTTTGCGACCGTGATGAGGTTTCTGCCGGAACCTTCCTGCCAGCCCTTTATCAGCACCTGGTCCGCGACGGAGTCTATCGCGACCACGATGCCGTCAGGGTACTCATCTGCGATCTCCTTGATGAACTGCCTGTCCTGAACGGCTCTGGTGCCCACGATGACCCGTTCGCAGCCGATGTCGAACAGCCTCTGGACCTTCTCCTGCGAGCGGACCCCTCCACCGACCTGGACCGGGATCGACACGGAAGCGGCGACCATTTCGACCAGCCTCTCGTTGTTGCCCGTCCCTAGAGCCGAGTCGAGGTCGATCATGTGTATGATCTCGGCGCCGTCGTCCTGCCATCTGCGGGCGACTCCCATGACGTCTTCGATCACGACCTTCTCGGTACCGGGCTTTCCTCCGACGAGCTGGACGCACTTGCCTCCCTTGACGTCTATCGCAGGTATGACCTTCACTTCGACTCCTCCGCTATCCTCAGGAAGTTGGCGAGCAGTCTCAGGCCGGGAGGGCCGCTCTTCTCCGGGTGGAACTGCACGCCGCAGAGAGCGCCCTTCCTCACAGCAGAGGGAAAGGACTCCCCGTACTCGGTTTTTGCGACTGCGACGTCCTCTTCCGGGTGGCAGACATAGGAATTCGCGAAGTAGAACTGAGCACCTCGAGGCACTCCTTCGAACAGCGGGTCCGCCTCGGGAACGACATCGTTCCAGCCCATCTGCGGTATCCTCCGCGACTTGAGCTTCTTGACCTCTCCCCTGAAGGCTGACAGACCCACGCCCGGGGACTCCTCGCTCCGCTCAAACAGAATCTGCATGCCCAAGCAGACGCCCATGGTCGGCGTCCCGTCCACGATGTGTTTGTTCAATTCCGGAAGGATTGGCCTCAGTATGTCCATTGCAGCCCCGAACGCGCCGACGCCAGGGAACACAATGCTCTCGGACCCGAGCAGCAGAGCGGGGTCGGAGACGACTTCGACCGTGGCGCCCGCACGCTCGAGACCCTTCGCAATGCTGTGCAGGTTGCCTACGCCGTAGTCCATTACGGAGACCTTCATCCTGAGCCACCTCTTACGAGGCGCTCGAGCTTCTCAAGCAGTGCATCCAGCATTGGCCTCGGGGCCATGGTGATCCTCACGTGGTTCTCAAGAAGGGGGTACGAATTGCAGTCCCTGATAGCCACCCCTTCCGCCCTGAGCGCGGAGACTAGCGCTGGGCTGGGCGAGGGCGCCTTGCAGAGAAGGAAGTTGCAGTCCGACGGATACACCTCGAAGCCGAGTGCCTCCAGCTTGGGCCGGACATATGTCATCTCCGACTTCACCTCTGAGACCACATCGCGCACCCAGGCCTGGTTGTCCATCGCCCGGATTGCCACCGACTCCGCGAAGGAGTTCAAGCCGAAAGGTGTCCTAACGCTCCTCAGCTCGTCTATGACCTCCTTCCTGGAGACCGCATACCCGATCCTGAGACCGGCCAGACCGTATGCCTTCGAGAACGTCCTGACGTCTATCGCGTGCTCCGCGGCCATGACCTCGTTCATCATGCTCGAACCGCAGAATTCCGCATAGGCCTCATCTAGCATCACGATGCCATAGGATTCGTCAAGCACCTTCTTGACGGCCTGAGCATCGAACAAGACGGCTGTCGGGTTGTTGGGCTGGCACAAGGCAGTCAGCTTCGAACGATCCTCGATCAACTGTGCCGGGTCTAGAGAGAAATCCTCCCGGAGCATCTTCTCCGATATCCTTGCGAGGTGAAGTCGGGCGTAGAACTTGTACATGCTGAAGGTCGGCGTCGGAGAGCAGAAGACGTCCCCGGGATTGATGAAGCACTTGGAGGCGATGTCGAGTATCTCGTCAGAGCCGTTCCCGACTATGACCTCGTCAGCCGAGAGCCCGAACTCCGATGCGATGCGCTCCCTGAGCGCATCAGAGTTCTCGCTGGGATAGGCCCACAGCCTCGCGAAGTCATAGGACCTGGCGACCTCTTCGACGGCGGGGTTGACCCCGAAGAGGTTGGCGTTGTCATTGAGCAGCAGCATGTCCTTGTTCGATATGGAATAAGACGGCCTCGTCAACGCCTCGAGGGTCCGCCGTCTGAGCTCGCCTATGGATGTCATTTTCCCGCTCTCCCAGCACGGATTCTCGCCGCATGCGCGTGCGCTGGCAAACCCTCTGCCAGCGCGATTACATCCACCACGCCCGCAAGCCGAGAAGCGCCATCCCTGCTGATGCTCTGGTACGGGATTATCTTCAGGAAATCATAGACCGAGAGGGCGGATCTCATCGAGGCTGCGCCCTTCGTAGGAAGGACGTGGTTGGTCCCCGAGCAGTAGTCCCCGAAGGCAACAGAGGAGTAGCGCCCCAGAAACACTGAGCCTGCATTTCGGATGGATGGCAGCATCTTTGCTGGTTCCTTGGCATCGATCAGGAGGTGCTCTGGAGCGAATTCGTTGGAGAAATCCACTGCCTCCTTCATGGACTTCGCGAGCACGAATATCGCTCCCTTCGCTGACGACTCAGATATGGTGTCCTTCCTTGCGGAGACCTTGATCATGCTCGCCAGCTCGTCCCTGACCGTCTCCAAGAGCGGCTGCGAGGTCGTGACCAGAACGGAGCGGGCGTATGGGTCGTGCTCGAGCTGTGCCAACATATCCGATGCGATCATCTCGGCGTCGCCGTCTCCGTCTGCGATTATCAGTACCTCGGACGGCCCCGCCAGGAAATCGATCTCGCAGTCGTTCCTGACAAGCAGCTTCGCCGCGGCAACATAGATCCCCCCGGGCCCGACTATCTTCTGAACTCGCGGGATGGACTCCGTGCCATAGGCGAGGGCGCCGATAGCCTGAGGGCCGCCCACAGGGTGAACCTCTTGCACACCGCACATGTCAGCTGCCGCCAGGATCGCATCGGCGACCCTCCCCTTCTTGCCGGGCGTGCAGATTGCGATTTCTCCAACGCCAGCGATTCTTGCCGGGACGCAGCACATCAAGACCGACGAGACGTAGCTCGCCGTCCCGCCAGGCACGTAGACCCCCACCCTCTCCAGGGGTACGGTCCGCTGGCCGAACTCGCCGCAGGAATCCCTGTACGAGAACGGCTCAAGCCGCTGTCGCCTGTGGAAGGCCTCTATCCTCTTCTTGCTGACCTCCATCGCTTTCATGAGCTGGCGCGGGACCCTCTCGCGCGCCGACTTCATCCGAGAAGCGGAGATGGACAGCGACCCGCCATCGAAGGAGTCGAGCTTCCTTGCGAACTTGCGCACTGCGATGTCTCCGCGAAGCTTGACTTCATCTACGACTGTCTTCGCGAGGAACAAGGCCCTCTCTATGTCCACACCCTCCCTCGTCATGACCGCCCTCTTCTGGAACGCAGTCATCCTGCCAAGCTCGAAGGTACGCATGTCAGAGGACCATCCTTTCTATCGGGAGTATCAGTATGCCAGTGGCGCCTATCTTCTTCAGCATCGTGATCACGCCGTTGACTTCGTCCTCGTTCGTGACGGCGTGTATGGCCACCATATCCTCTCTCCCTATGATGTTCATGACCGTTGGCCCGGAGACGCCAGGCAGCAACTTCTCCAGATTGGGAAGGGCGCTCTTGGGCACATTCGCCATTATGTAGCGCTTTCGGGAGGCGTTCATGACGCTCTGGATAGCACTCGTGACCTCCTCGACCCTGGCCTTCTTCTCCTCCATGGCCTTCCGATTGCCTATCAGCACTGCCTCGGACTCCAGGATCACACCTATCTCCTTCAGGTGGTTCAGCTTGAGGGTGGAGCCCGTCTCGGTCAGGTCGGTGATCACGTCCGCAAGCCCGACCTGCGGAGCGACCTCGGTGGCGCCGGAGACCTCTGCGACCTCGATGGATTTGCCCATCCCCGAGAAAAAGGCTTTCGTGAGATTGGGGAAGCATGTGGCCACAGTGCAGCCGTCCCTTATCCCCTGCAGGTCTGATATCTTGGAATCGTCGGGGACGGCGACCACCAACCTGCATCTGCCGAAGCCGAGGGACATCAGGCTCTCCACCTTCCGCCCCGTCTCCTTCACCAGGTCAAGGCCTGTTATGCCCAGATCGGCCGCACCCATCTCGACGAACTCGGGTATGTCTTGCGCCCTCGCAAGCAGCACCTGGTACCTCCCCTTGCTGAACTCTGCCAGCAGGGTGCGGTTGCTTGCGTCCGGCACCGGGAACCCGATCCTGTTCATGAGTCTTATCGCACTCTGGTTCAATCTGCCCTTGTTGGGCAAGGCTATCCTGACTGCCGTCACTTCGACACCTCCAAGTCGGCCGCGGAACGGGCTCGGCATTCGAGCATGGCTCCGCCTGCCACCGCAGCATAAGAAAAGCTCTCTGAAGCGCACTGGCTGGAGCGGGTCGGACTACCCGTGAAGGCAACCAAACACGACTTCTGCCTTTGCCATGTCCTTGCGCCTCGAGCATGCGCGTGAAGAACTGGATGATATATATGGATTCCGGTCGAGGGCCAGGGCGCACTGGCCATCCTTGTACAGAGAGAACGCGCCAGGTTGAAGTCAGGCAATGCTGGCCCCCGAGAGCGGCGAACGGGATGAGTATCAACTGTGATAACGAGCTGATAGGGTTCTTTAATGGTCATCTCTGTTCTTTAAGATGAGTCGAGGTCGGAAATGGCGATTCCCGGCTTGGCTCGGTAAGATGACTACTGATAGTGGCGGAGCCGAACAGACGACCGGCGATCTGAAGAGGACTGCGATAGAGAGCATCCTCGATGTGACCTCCGGCCTCCTCTATGTCACTGATGTTGACGCGCTTCTGAACAAGATAGCCAAGACCGTCTCTGAGACCTTCGGCCTCAGGAACGTCTCGATAGGCATATCGGATAGGGAGACTGGGGACTGTTGCGTCAGGGCCACGCACGGATATTCCTCGGAGGTCGACGGACTGATACGGAAGGTCCGATACTCCGAGGAGAGGATGAAGAAGGACCTGAGGCCGGAATTCAAGGTTGGCAAGGCCACATACTACGTGCCAGGCGAGTTCAATCAGATCGAAAACGAAGAAGACATGCTCTATGTCGTGCACCCGGAGCGAATGGATCGGCCAAGGACTCGTCCTGACGAGTGGCATGAGCTCGACTACATCGATTTCCTGATGTACAGGAAGGACGGCAGTCTTCTCGGCTACCTGGAGATAGACGAGCCCGAAGACCACAGGATCCCGGGAGAGGAGAAGCTGCGGGCAATCGAGATCTTCTCCGACCTGGCGGCGATAGCCATTCAGAACGCCGAGCTCTATGACCAACTGGACACTGACAGGCGCAAGATCGAGCTGCTGCTGGACCTCATCGGCCACGATGTGAACAACTACGCTCAGGCTGTGAGCGGCTTCATAGAGATCGGGATGCAGAGGGAGAATGTGCCTGAGCCTGCGAGAAAGAGCCTGGCGAAGGCGTTGGACCAGGTGTGGAATCTCAACAAGCTCGTCACGAACGTGAAGCTGTTCGCAAAGGTCGAAGCCGCGAACGGCAGCGACCTCAGGCCCATGAACCTCCTGGAGGTGCTCAGAGATGCGCTCTCTGCAGCTGAGGCGAACTACCCTAGCCGCACAGTGAGGATAGCGATGGAGGACGACGGAAGGCCCAAGCTGTGCATGATGAACAGCTTCGCCAAGGAGATCTTCGTGAACCTGGTTTCAAACGCAATCAAGTTCGATCCTCACGAGGAGGTCGACATAGAGATCAAGGTAGACAGCTCATGCACGGAGACAAGGTCTTACTGGAGCGTCTCGGTCACGGACCACGGCCTCGGAATAGACGACTCGTTGAAGGAGTGGATATTCGAACGGTTCGCTCATGGAGGCAAGCCCGGCTCCAAGGGCAGCAGCGGGTTGGGCCTGCACATAGCTAGGAAGCTGGTAAGCACGTACAAAGGCAGGATATGGGTCGAGGACAGAGTGCAAGGCGATAGGACGAAGGGCAGTGTGTTCACAGTGCTGCTGCCGAAGGCCCCCGAGCCTACCTAGGATGCGGGGAACACCGCTCCAAGAACCAGGACCAGCGCTGAGATGAATATGCACATGGCAACCACGAACCACGGGTTTATCTTGAGGGCCTTGTCGTCCTCGGAGTCGAAATACCTGATAAGACCTGCCGCCGAATGGAAGCCCTCTCCCTTCTTGTTCTTGGCCATGGGTCCCAGGTGGACCTATTGAAGGATTTCGTATTTAAACGTTTAGAGAGGCCGGTGCGAGCTCCAGAATCGCGATATCGCACCTGAGGACACTGTGAAAACCATTATATAATGTACAAGATAATTAACAGTTCCCAGCCTGGCTTCCTCGGCACCCGGCCCGAGGAGCACGTTCTGGGCGAAATCAGTCGGGCCCCCGGGCGCGCTTGACCTCAGGAGGTAGTTAAAATAGCCACGGTCTTCCTAGTCGATGATGAGAAGTTCATTGTCGACCTCTACCGGGACATCCTCGAGGCCAATGGGCACACAGTGGTAGCTGTCGCCTCGGACGGAGAGGAGGCCGTCCGGAAGTACCGGGATATGAAGGAAAAGCCCGTCATCATTATCATGGACCAGCGCATGCCCGTCAAGGACGGCGTTAGCGCGACGCAGGAGATCCTGAAGATGGACCCCGGGGCGACAATATTCTTCGGAAGCGCGGACCTCCACATCGAGAAGGAGGCAATCGCCGCGGGAGCCAAAGGCTTCTTGCTCAAGCCTTTCAGGATCGAGGAGCTCCTCGAAGCCATCGAGGAGACGGTGGCGGACAAGAGCAAGGCCAAGAGCTAGCGGAGCCAGCTATCTTCTGCGGGCTTCGACGGATTTCGTGCAGGTGAGCAGTGTGAGCGGTAGAGAGCAGAGAGTGTGTGGGGGCATCGGCCTACTTTTAAGTAGGCAGGCCGGAATGCAGAGTGCGGCGCCCTTTGGAGGGGACCAGCCATGCCTGAAGATGTGAGCGACCTGAGAGCCCTTAGGAGGGCCAAGCTGGATGAGCTGAAGGCCAAGGGGCTCAACCCGTACGAGAAGTACAGGTACGTCAGGACGCACGACTCCTCGGGGATCAAGAGGGAGTTCGAGGGGATCGGAGCGGAGAAGAGCGAGAAGACGGTATCCACCGCTGGCCGGATAATGGGCATGAGGATCCACGGCAAGGCGGGCTTCGCCGACCTCCAGGACAGAGAGGGGCGGGTGCAGGTCTACTTCAAGTTGGATGAGCTGGGAAAGGAGAGGTTCGACCTATTCAGATCGCTCGACAAGGGCGACGTTGTCGGCGTGAAGGGACGCGTTTTCAGGACGAAGATGGGCGAGATCACAGTCGCGGTCGAGGGCTTCGAGATACTCACCAAGGCCCTTGAGCCGTACCCCGACCAGTTCCACGGGCTTCAGGATGTGGAGACCAGGTACAGGAAGAGATACCTCGACCTGATAATGAACCAGGATGTGAGGGAGCGTTTCATCAAGAGAAGCAAGATGGTGGCGTACATGAGGGACTGGCTGAACGAAAAGGGGTATCTCGAGATCGAGACCCCGATCCTCCAGCCCCTCTACGGCGGCGCCCTGGCGAGGCCGTTCGTGACGCATCACAACTTCCTCGACATGGACCTCTACCTCAGGATAGCGCCCGAGCTGTACCACAAGAGGTGCATAGTCGGGGACC
>JAFGHM010000009.1 GCA_016930135.1 Thermoplasmatota archaeon
CTTGAATATCGCCTTGCTCGCTTCCAGGTTGGCCACGTCCCTGGCAGGGTCCTTCACGGACTGGATGGGAGTCGTGGTGCTCGCGAGATGTATCAGCCAGTCCACGCCCTCGAAAGGTATCGACTATGTTGAGCTGTCCAGGAAATCCCCTTCGACGACAGCGATGCCCCTGCCCCTGAGCGCATCCAGCCTGACGCTCCTGGGGCAGAACGCAGTTATCTCGTCTTTCCGCCTTAGGAGGACGGAGGCGATGTTCGAGCCAAGGAATCCGTCGGCCCCGAGTACGACGACCTTCATGAGACCAGCCCACTCCTAGCCCTTCGAGAGGAAGTCGTCCATGATGCCAGCGATTCGCTCGCTCGCCCCTGGATGCCCGAACACCCTCGGCCTGTAGTGTGGGGGCGCGAAGTTGGAAATGGCCTCCTTGATCTTTTCTGGGTCGGCTCCTACGAGCCTGTTCCAGCCGACGTCCACGGTCTCTGTCCACTCGGTCGTCTCTCTGAGCGTTATGCACGGCACGCCGAGTATGTAAGCCTCCTTCTGCAGGCCTCCAGAGTCCGTCAGAACCTTCTGCGAGTTGGCCACGAGGTGGATCGTGTCCATGTGCGAGAGCGGTTTCGTGGTGATGATGTTCTTGGGCAGGTTCCCCTCGAGCCCGTAGTCGCTCAAGCAGCCCGCGGTCCTCGGATGCACGGGGAACACGGTCGGCACCTTCGATCCGCCGATTGCCTCCAGGATGGCGAGCAGGTTCTCCTTGACATCGGTGTTGGACGGCCTGTGGACTGTCAGGAGCTGGTACGCTTTCTTCCTGAGCTTCAGGTCCTCGAGTATCCTTGAGCGTTTCTCCGCGGCGAGCCTGCTCTCCTCCAGGGAGTCCACCATGACGTCGCCCACGACATGGACGCCGCTCGCTATCCCCTCCCTCTTCAGATTGTCTCTGGCGGCGTCCGTCGGGCAGAAGAGCAGCCTGGAGAGATGGTCTGTAAGGACCCTGTTCTGCTCCTCGGGCATCGACGAATCGTAGCTTCTGAGCCCCGCTTCGACATGCGCCACCGGTATGCCCAGCTTAGCGGCCCCCAGGGCTCCGGCGAGCGTGCTGTTCGTGTCGCCGAACACGACCGCGAGTGCCGGCTGCTCGGAGAGAAGGACCTTCTCGATTGCGATGAGCATCTTCCCGGTCTGCTCGCCGTGGTCTGCTGACCCGATCCCGAGCGAGTGGTCTGGTTTAGGTATCCTGAACTCGGAGAAGAAGTTGCCAGCCATCTCCTCGTCGTAGTGCTGGCCGGTGTCTATGAGCACCTCGCGGTGTCTTTTCCTGATCTCCCTTGAGAAAGGTGCGAGCTTGATGAACTGTGGTCTGGCGCCGACTATGGAGGCTATCTTCATCGGTCCTCTCCGTCTGGGCCAGTAGCAGTCCCTCTCCATATAGCGGTTTCGGAGAGATGAGTTGGAGTCCTGGTTAGTCTACTCCGTGATCTTTCTCCTTCTCAGGCCGTAGGCCACCACTGCCATCATGACGATCGCGAGAGGGGCCAACACACCATCGAATTCGCCGATCTCAACATCCGGGAAGGTATCGACGAGGTATACGTCCTGGAAGTCCGCGAGGTTCACATCGTTCAGCGGCAGCCAATATGGGTCATATGTGCCGCCCGGGCCCTGCGATGCGTTCGTCGGCAGTACGGACAAGTCATTGTACTCCGGCCAGGGGTCATAGATCAGGCACAGGTCGTCGTTCGTCATCGCTGTGCCTTTGTCATCGTACCCACCTATGACCTTCGCATGGCCCTGGTCGTACCTGTATGATACTGGTGGCTCCTCTGTCGAGTCCCCAGGGTACTGAGCTGACATGTTGCTCGGCCATCCTCCATTGTCCAGCCACAGGACCGGATGCGAGTTGAGTATGTATTGCTGCAACACGGCAGCTGTGAGCGCAGAGCCGTCCCCCTGATTGTGCTGGATGATGGCGCCGACGGCCCATATCATCGCCGCCTGCACTTCGGGTGGCCATCCGCCGATGCCGTGGAACATCCCGACGCCATGCGTGCTCAGCAAAAGGTCCCCGGGGACGTCTCCGAGGCTCGACTTCCCCGCATCATAGATGTCATCCTGTTGGGTGAGCGGTACAGGCTGGGCCCTGTAGGTAGCTATCATCGCGATCGATGCGGGGGCGCAGTAGCAGCTGCAGTGTGGGCAATCGTCCGGACTCCCGTAGATACCATCCGCCCCCTTCGCATCGTTCCACGCATGGGGGGCGTTAGGCGGAAAGCAAGGTGGCACCGCGATGCAGGCCATGTTAGTGTCCTTATGCTGATAGATGAGAGGTACCGGGAGCAGCAGCGTGGTCAAGGACCGGGACTTGAGCCCCTCCTCGCTGCCGTCTTGGTCATTCAGCGATAGGCCCAGCAACAGAGGGGCCGCAACCAGCAAAGAGGCGATGAGCACGACGCCCGCCACACACATCTCGCGCTCTCTGAAAACCATCTTCTTGTCAAGGGTCCTCATAGACCCTGTCAGCCCGAAGTCCCTCCCATTGTCGAGAAGCTCACGTCTAGGAACGTCCATCGCATCCACCCATGACAATCGAAGTCATGGCATAGACACGTACTTAAGGTTGACGAATGTAAGGACCAGTAGCCCATGTCCCCAGCGTCTCAGGCTATCGTGTCCCACCAGGCCTTGTTGCTGACATACCAGTCGACTGTGCTCCTCAACCCGTCCTCGAACCTGACCCTCGGGCTCCAGCCGAGCCTGCTGATGTTGTCCCAGCTGAGAGAATACCTGAAATCGTGGCCCGGCCTGTCGGCGACGTAGCTGAGGAGGCTCTCGGGCTTGTTCATGTGCTTCAGGATCATCTTGGCCAGCTCTATGTTCGAGACCTCGTTCCCGGAGCCGATGTTCACCACTTGACCTGGCTCGCCCCTGTTGAGGATCAGGTCGATCGCCCTGCAGTTGTCGTCGACGTGCAGCCAGTCCCTCACGTTCGTTCCCTTGCCGTATATCGGCAGGGGCTGGTCCCGGAGGGCCTTGATCACCAGGACCGGTATGAGCTTCTCAGGGTACTGGAACGGGCCGTAGTTGTTCGAGGACCTGGTGACCATCACGCTCAGGCCGTAGGTCTTGAAGTATGAGCGCGCCAGCAGCTCACCGCCCGCCTTGCTCGCTGAGTACGGGGATGACGGGTCCAGGGTGTCCAGCTCGGAGAAGGAACCTTCCACCTTCGAGCCGTAGACCTCGTCCGTGGATATCTGCACGAACCTCTTGACATCGCACCTGCGAGCCTCCTCCAGGAGCGTGAAGACACCGAGCACATCTGTCCTCACGAAGTCCTCGGGGGACGAGATGCTCCTGTCGACATGGCTCTCGGCCGCGAAGTTGACGACGTGGTCGCATCCCGGCATGACCTTGTGGACGATGTCCTTGTCGCATATGTCGCCCTTGACGAACTCTATCCTGTCCCTGACCTCATCGAGGTTCTCCAGCCTTCCAGCATATGTGAGCTTGTCCAGGACCAGTATGTCCGCGTCCGGATGCTCCTTCAGAATATGTCTCACGAAGTTGCAGCCTATGAAGCCTGCCCCACCCGTGATGAGGATATGCAGGTCAAACACCTCTGTCACTCAGGCCTTCTTTCGCCAGTTGTAGCCGATGGACGCATCGTTCCATTCGCGCCTGAGCTCGTCGGGGTTGTCGTAGTTGTAGAGCTGTGTCGGCGTGTTGACGACCCATACCTCACCGTCGTCGATCGGGGTGAAACCATGGTAGACGAAGGGCGGTATCTTCACGAACCTCGGCTCCTTCTCCCACACCTCAACCTCCTGGACGATTCCATGGGTCTTCGACTCCTCCCTGGAATCGTACAGCGCGACCAGCGCATTGCCCTTGATCACGACGAAGTTGTCCCACTGGAGCTTGTGATAGTGCCAGGCCTTGACGATGCCGGGCTTGCACGTCGTGAGGTATGTCTGTCCGAACTTCTGGAACTCCGGCCAGTCGCTCCTGAATATCTCCATGAGCCAACCGCGGTTGTCGACAATCCGTCTCAAAGGCTTGACAACGACGCCTTCTATCGTGCCGATTTTTGCTGCCATGATAGTCAACCTAATTGCCTGGACAGTTATTAATTTGTCTGAGGTGTAGCCACTCCGAGAATCGTAATCTGGGCGTGTAGAATAAAGGATGAAAGATGGGTCTGGATCCCGCAAATGGGAGCGACCCGTTTTCGCACTCTCTAGCGTATATCTCCTGCCAGAGCGGGTCAGTGCGGGAAGGTCACGCTCACCTTGGCGCCTTCGTAGGCCCCGAGCTTGTATAGGTCGACCTTGTTCAGGATCACCTCTCTGGGGTCGACATCTCTCCCGGGCTCGACGGCCATCTCCGCTCTCGAGTTCAGGTGAGACACCTTCACCCGCTGCCCGGATGAGACCCCGAACCTCTTCACGAGGTTGTCGGGGATCTTCGCCACGCCTGCAGAAACGTCCGGGGCGGACCGCACCTTCAGATTCTCCGTGGCCGCGTACGCCCCCGACAGAGAAGGGTTCACCTGCCGTAGATGCTCGGCCACAAGGCGGGTCAGCTCGTCGGTCGAGACCTCTTCCGGGAGCCTGATCCGGTCGACGACGTTCTTCGCCGTCTGCTCGCTCACGCCCGCGCTTCTCACTGACTGCACGAGCCTGTTCCGGTCGAAGTTCTCGGCCTCGCCGCACGGCTTTCTTATCTTTGTCAGCTCTCTCACCTCCGTTCCTTTTCTAGTGCCCTCATGTTACTTATCATTTGCGCGCCTGGCCGAAACAATTAACAATGGTACTTCTCAGGTGGTCATGCCTATCCGCTGTTGTCATTGCGGCTCTGGACCCCTGTCGAGGGTTGCCGGTACTCCCGCGATATGTTTTTGTGCAGCTTCCCGTTCCTGCTATCGAGATCCATGGCTTCGTTGGCGGTCCAGGCAGAGAACCTCGTCAAGATCTACGAGGAGGGCACGAGAGCCCTTGACGGCTTCTCGCTGTCCGCGTTTGAGGGTGAGATGCTCGGCCTCATAGGCCCGAACGGCGCGGGAAAGACGACAACCATCAAGATACTCGTCGGGCTCCTGATGCAGGACGCGGGCAAAGTGACAATCATGGGCTACAACACGCTCGCGGACTCCATCGGATACAAGAAGTACATCGGGTACATGCCCGAGGCGCCAGCGCTGCCCGAGTACCTGACCACAGTCGAGTTCCTGGGCTACGTAGGACGGATCAGAGGCATTGAGAAGGATGCGTTGGCGAAGCGCGTGGAAGAACTCCTGAGGCAGCTGGAGCTCGTGCCCAAGGCGAACGATACGGTCGCGACTCTCTCCAAGGGCATGAGGGCGAAGCTGGCGTTCGCGGCTGCGACGATCCACAGGCCGAAGGTCCTCATACTCGACGAGCCCCTTCTCGGGATCGACCCCGCGGGCCAGCGCCTGCTCAAGGACCAGCTAGCGGGGATGGCCAGGAGCGGCTGCTGTATACTCGTCTCGACGCACCAGCTCGACACGGCCGAGAGACTGTGCACGCGAGTCTCGATAATCAACCGCGGCAGGAATGTCGCGACCGGAGATCTCGCGGCTCTGAGGAGCCAGGCGCACGCGGGAGAGCATCAGACCCTCGAGGAGATATTCCTGAAGCTGACCGAGGAGGCGGGGATGCCCGAGCCGGAGATGCCCCGCAGGAAGGGCCTGTTCTCGCGAAGGGTGTCCTAGATGTCCAATGTGAGCCTGCTGCTGAGCTACAAGCTGAAGTCGTTCTTCGCTCCATCCTACAGGGGCAGGTTCGGCCCTCTGCCGCTGATCGGCCTGTCCTTGATCTTCCTTCCATCAGGCATATCCATTGGGTACTTCATGGGCCAGACCATCGTGGGCTCAGACCCGGAGTTCGCGGTGAACCTTCTGGACTCGGCCCTGGCCGCGATGATGGTCTTCGGGTTCATATTCGCCCTCGGGGTCGGCATCACCGCGCAGCCCTCGGAGCTGGATTTCATCATGACGACGCCTGTGAAGCCAAGGGAGTACTTGGTCGC
>JAFGHM010000010.1 GCA_016930135.1 Thermoplasmatota archaeon
ATAGACCTCTCCGCATCCGTTGTCATCGAAGGCTACGTCTACGAGGGTCCGGACGACATGAGAACCGTCAGAAGCGATCTTACCTACTGGTCCAATCTGACTTGGGGTTCGGGCGACTTCTCTTGGCCGATGAACAGCGCGAACAGGTCCGTAAGCACGTATGCTCCCCCGCTGCTGTCCGGGTTCGACCCCGGGGCCACGGCCCCGGGGGCCACGTGGACCGAGAACGTCGAGGTCAGGACCGTTTACTACAACGTGACTACTGGCGCGGTGGAGTCCGATAGGACCAGCCAGATGACCATATCGTACAGCGCCCACACCGAGCTCGAGACGGTCTCAACGGGCGCCGGCAAGTTCGAGACGCTCAGGATCACCGCGACCGAGAGCGACAGTGGCCATGTCGTGTACTGGTGGTCGGAGGAGGTAGGCCTGTTCGTGAAGGAGGACACCTACATCGAAGGCACATCACAGCCCGTGCAGACCCTGACGCTGGAGGATTACAGTGGCAGTCCCCGGACGAATGTGCTCGTGTTCGTTGCGGTGGGCGGCGTGGCGATGGCCGTCGCGTTGGCCGGGCTTGCGTTTGTGCTCGTGAGGCGGCGCCCTCGCAGGCCCGACACTGGCAGCTCCACGCCCATAGAGCTTCTCCCCCCGCCTCCGTGACCAGGCACCGTCGCCCAGCCTACGATCCTCCTTTGACTTGGGCGGCCTACTTGAGTCTTTCCCATCTGGGATGTCCAGGGTATTAATATGAGTAAGTTCTCACCCAAACGAGAGGTCGCTATCATGGCCAGAGCAGTCCTGAATCCACTCACGAAGGAAGAGGAAGACATCGTTCACTCCGAGTCGCTCAGGATTCTCGAGGAGATAGGCATCAAGGTGACGAGCCCGGAAGTCCTGATGCTGCTCAAGGATGCCGGCGCTGCAGTTGACATGAAGACGCAGCTCGTCAAGATGAACGAGGAGCTCGTGAAAGGGGCTCTGGCGAAGGCCCCGAAGGAGTTCTCGATGTCGGCGCGAGACCGGGCCAAGGACGTGCGCCTGCCGGCCGTCACCGTGCAGGGCGTCAACGATGGACAGCCCACGGATGTCTGGGATGTGCATACTCAGAGCAGGCGCAAGTCCCGCATGGACGACCTGATCGACCTGACCGTGGTCTGCGACGCCATGCCTGAGGTCGATCTATACTGGCCGGAAGTAGTGGCGACGGACCTTCCGGCAGAGGTGTCGAACGTGCACGAGTACGCAGCCTCCGTCGCCTACACGGACAAGCATGTGCAGCACGGGGCCGGGAGCGTCGAGGACGCCCAGGCCCTGATAGACATAGCCTCCGCAATCGTGGGCTCCGAGGACGAGCTGAGGAAGAGGCCGATAGTCTCCATAACACACACGCCAATAACCCCGCTTCGGTATCAGGCAGGGGATATTGACGCTGCGGTCATGTTCGCGCGTGCGGGCCTGCCAGTGATACATCTCTCCATGGCCATCTCAGGTTCGGTCTGTCCAGTGTCGCTTGCAGGAACGATATTGCTCGTCAACGCCGAGAACCTCGCAGGGTTCTTCATATCTCAGTCAGCCGCTGCGGGCGCTCCGGTGATGTACAGCTCTGAGAGCGGTCCCATGGACATGCGCTCAGGCGTGTTCCTATCCGGGTCTACAGAGGGCGCCCTGATAAACGCTGCGGGATGCCAGATGGCGAGGAGGTATCGGATACCCTCTCAGGTCGGCGGGACTGCGGCCTCCGGCACGATGCCCGGCTTCGAGGTCGGGTATCAGAAGGCGATGAGCGGTCTTCTGCCCGCGCTTGCAGGCGCGGACCAGGTCGTCGGCATAGGAGGTTTCGACCGATCAGGGTGCGAGTCCGTCGAGCAGATCGTGATGGACTGCGAGCTGTGGCGGAACGTTCTGCGCGCCTGCAGGGGCGTGGAAGTCGACAAGGACACCCTCGCCTTCGATGCCATCGCGCGCGTGGGCCCGGGAGGATATTTCATGAAGGACATCCACACGCTCAAGCACTTCAAGAGCGAGATACTGCTCCCGAGGATAGCGATGCGCCCCGCATCTCCGGGCGCCAGGGAAGAACCGATCAGGGAAGCCGCGAGAGCGGAGGTCAAGAGGATACTCGCAGAGCACAGGCCGATGCCCCTGGACAAGTCCGTCGTGCAGGCTGTCAAGGACCTCTTGGCGAGGTATGACACGAGGCTCCACGGTAAGCCAGTCTCTACCAAGTACCTCGATCGCGTTGGATAGGGCCTGGTCCTCTCAGCAAGAAATCATTGGTGCTCAGGGCGGCCTTCGCGCCATCGACCTCTGAGGGCATGTCGGAGCTCAGCATCATCGGATGCGATGGCCGCCATGCCCGAACATCATGTCCGCTCCGAATGGACCGCGATGTGATTGAGCCGACCTGACGGGCTCAAAAAGTAGAAGTCCGCGTACTCTAATGCCCGCCGAGGCGTTGGGCATGGACACCTTCAAGGGGACATACGATAAGTCGTTGCTCCGCGGTGCTCGGGCAGCAGTCGATGATGTGATCGCAGCCAAGAGGAAAGAGAGGGTTCTGATAATCTCGAATCCGGGCGCGGATACCCGACCGATATCGGCTGCGCTGTTCGACGCGGTTCTGGAAGCAGGTGCCGTCCCGGTTCTCATCTACCAGAGGGAGAAGGGACAGTTCGACTACGCGGAGGAGGAGGTCGTCAAGGGCATGGCCTCCGAACCGGATGTCGTCATATCGGTGAGCAAGGATAGGCTCGGGAAGGACCGCTGGGGCATGAAGAACGGCTACAGAGGAAAGCGCAGGTACGACCACATCTTCGACCTGCTGTATGAAGAGGCAAAGATACGAGGCTTCTGGTCTCCCGGGATCTCGCAGGACATGTTCCGGAGGACCGTGCCGATCGACTACTCCCGTCTCAGGAAGGATTGTCTGCTAGTCTCAAAGGCCATCGAGGGGAAGGACTGGGTGCACGTTACTGCTCCTGGCGGGACCGATGTCATGATTGGAGCGAAGGGAAGGAAAGCGCGGAAAGACGACGGCAACTTCACCAGGCCTGGCCTGGCAGGCAACGTCCCCTCAGGAGAGGTGTATGTGTCCCCTGCGCTCGGAACCATGGAGGGGACAATAAGCTTCGACGGCTCAATGGTGCTCAACGAAGGCGAGGTCGTGATCAGGAAACCCATCGTGACTGAAGTCAGAGGAGGTTTCATTTCCGAGATATCCGGGGGCAAGGAGGCGGGGCTCCTCCGGGAGTCGATAAGGACAGGCGAGAGGAAGGCGAGGGAGAGCGGCAGGAAGGGGCAGATCAAGGCAGATCTCGTCGAGAAGTACGCCAGGAACGCGTGGAGCATAGGCGAGCTCGGCATAGGCCTGAACCGGAAAGCCCGGATCGTCGCCAACATGCTTGAGGACGAGAAGGTCTACGGCACCTG
The DNA here is from genome assembly GCA_016930135.1 of Thermoplasmatota archaeon. Lineage (GTDB taxonomy): Archaea > Thermoplasmatota > Thermoplasmata > UBA10834 > UBA10834 > COMBO-56-21. The sequence goes on from JAFGHM010000010.1 coordinate 3,433, forward strand.
CCACTTCGCGGTCGGCAGCAACTACGATGGCGACGCTGATGCTCTCATTCACCTGGACGGCCTGGTCAAGGCGCCCACCATAGTCGCGATATCATCATCTGGAAGGGAGCAGACAGTAATGGATAAGGGGAAGCTGGCCTGGGACTAGGCCAGAGGTCAAAGCTTAACTCCCCACTCGCGGTTACGGCGGCCATGGCAGGGCTCCTGAGGGTGGGGGGCGAAGACCAGGACCGATTCGACAGGTCGAGGAGGATAGGCTGGCTGGATCTCGACAGGATATCAGATGCCAGGGTCCTTGTGGTGGGCGCGGGCGCGATAGGCAATGAAGTCGCCAAGAATCTCGTGCTCTCGGGCTTCCAGAAGATCACGATTGTCGATATGGATCACGTCGTGGGCTCCAACCTCAATAGATGCATCTTCTTCACGAAGGCCGATGCTAGCAGCAGAGCGCTCAAGGCTGAGGTGGTTGCGCGGGGAATCTCGTCACTGGCGGACAGCGTTGACGCAACGGCTGTAGTCAGGCGGATCGAGGAACTCCCCCCATCCGTGTTCGCCAAGCACGATGTCATCCTCGGCTGCTTGGACAACATAGCTGCGAGGGTCCACGTCAACGCCCACTCCTATGCGGCTGGTAGGGTCTTTGTCGACGGTGCGATGGAGGGCTTCCTCGGGAAAGTGACGGTGGTGCGGCCTCCTGATGGTGCGTGTCTTCAGTGTGGCATGAACAAGACACACGCGAAGGTGGCTTCATTGAGATTCAGCTGCACGGGGAAGGGCGTCGTCTTTCACGAGCCCAGGCTAGCAGCGGAGATAACGACCACTAGCGTTGTGGCCGCGGTGATGGTCAGGGAAGCGCTCAAGGTCGTCTCCGGAAGACACGGACTCTTGTTGTCCAACCTGTTCTACTATGACGGCCAGAACAGGCTCTTTGAAGAGATGGAGATACCTCTCGACCCGAGCTGCCCGGTGCACGCGCGCCTGGCCGATCGGCTACAGGTATCCGAAAGCGATTTAAGCCAATGGAACGTCCAGTGAGTCGGTGGTCTTCTGGTAGTCCGAATCAAGGTCAAGAACGCAGAAACGGGGGCGACCGTTGAGATGGAGCTCGAGAACGAGAACACGGTCGACGAGATCATCGAGAGCTCGGCGACCTTCTGGAAGAAGGACATGGGGGCTTATGTGCTCAGGAAGGGCAAGAAGGTCCTCAGAGGCGGGAGCTCTCTGGTCGATGCCGGAATCAGGGCGGACGATGTGCTTGAACTCATCCCTGACCCCGAGGGCGGCTAGGCTAGATGCCACTACCCGCAGACGTCCTCAGGATGAGGCTCAGGAACGAGATCGAGATGTGCCAGCGAGAGCTCAGGCACCACCTGTCCGTGTCCGATGCCCGTCTCTCTTCGTTCCCTATAATGGTCAATGTGACCCTTCTTCGCGTGCCAGGCCCAGATTGGGAAGAAGGAAGGGTCGTCCATAGGTTCGTACATAGGATGGCCGTGATAGTCAGCGACGAGTATCCGATGGAGAAGCCGATTGTGAAGTGGCTCACTCCGATCTTTCACCCGAACATCATGCCGCCTGAGGATGGGGGATATGTGTGCACGAAGTTGCTGGAGAACTGGGACTTCAGCTCCAATCTCATGACATTCATCAAAGGCATAGAGTCCCTCCTCGCTAACCCCAACCCAAAGAGCCCCTTCGGGAACGACACCTGCACGAGAGCCGCTGCGCACTTCAACAGAACCAGATACAGACCTCCCGTCATAATGGATCAGTCCGACAGGAGGATCAGGATCGTAGGTGATGCGCTTGGCTAGGCCGCGGATCATCTCGGAGACGAGGCCCCTGGTTGAGGAACGAAGGCCTCCGGCGAGCCGATTGAGGCCTCACAGCTGGCTGTCAGAAGAGTCAGCAGCCCTGTACCGCTCCGTGCAGGAGTCTGGTGAACCGTTCGGGCTCTATCTCTCCAGTAATGCAGAGGCCAAAGTCAGGGAGCACGCCGTGAAGGAAGCTCCGAAGCACCTCGAGGTGATGGGTTTCCTGTTGGGCGAGGTTAGGTCGTGGCAGGGGTTCCAGTACTCTGTGGCAAGGGACGTCGTGACGACGCAGCTCAGGAGCTCAGCATCCAAGGTGAGATTCGACCCCGATGCCTTCCCCAAGCTCTTCGTCGGTCTGGACGGCTCAGGTTTCGAATATGTGCTTGTTGGCTGGTACCATTCCCACCCTGGCCACACATGCTTCCTCTCGAGGACCGACCTCGATACTCAGAGGCGCATCTTCAACCAACCGTACCACTCCGCGTTGGTGATCGACCCCGTGAACAAGGACATCAAAGCCTTCAGGCTCGTGCCGGGCGGTTATGAAGAGGTGTCATTTGCCATCTTCACTCCTTCCAGCTCAACCGGAGCCAAGAGGGTGAAGCGGCGCAGGCTGAAGGTGGAGCCGGTGCTGGGGTGCTAGGTCCAAAGCCAAGCCAAGAAAGCTTTTTCATGTCCGCAAGCCTTAGCTTCGCCGTAATGGCAAAGAGCTCCATGCATCGGCGGCTAGACCTGATTGTGTGCACCATCACCATAACGGCGCTCATGTTCTGCGCGCCTGCAGAGGCGCGGAGTCAGGATGAGGCGCCCTTTCTCACCTACACTGCCGACTCCTTCAAGACGACCTTGGTGTGCTCGAACCTCACAGCTAGCATACTAAACAACTGGCCTAATGTGGCCTTCTACCACACAAAGGACAGGATCTCCCCTGTCTTCTACATCGGAACGCCGATTGTCTATCTGTTCAACGACACGAACGGAGACGGGTTGTTCGTCCGGTCGGAGATAGAGTATCTGGCCTATCTCGATGACCTTCACGACGTCACATGGAACATATCGGATGTCCAACTAGGTGTCGATCCTTCGGCTGGGCAGTACGTGGTCCTGAGCCGTTGGGCCGACCTGGCCCTCTACGACAGCCGCGAAGCGGTAACCCCCGTAGTGGACAATTGGGCGAGAATGCATTTCAGCTTCAGGATAACCGAGAACCCGGTCACATTTCACAACGATCTTGGCGACTATGTCGTGCAGGGCAAGATCGACATACAGGTGAACATGTCTCTTGAGATCACTCACCGGGTGAATTCCTCGGGAGTCGTGATCGAGCACTCTCTGAAGGCAGGCCTGAACACCTACACGTTCCTCCTGACTGAAGACGTGGGCCTGGACTCCCCTGTCCAGACACAGGTGTTGAGCAGAGTGGACGAGACGGTGAACGGGGAAGATTTCGCTCACAGATTCAACCTGACCGACCTGCCAACTCAGAGGATAGAGATCGCGAAGGATGACGGCACCGTTCAGGTGCACCACAAGATGAGTTCCGTTCCGCTGATGAGATGCGGGGCCGACGTGACGAAGCCTCAAATGAGCTGCTCCTACTATACCACCGGCTCGGACATGATTCTGCACACGGCATTCATGGTCCGTGACGCAAACGGGACGATCACGCACGAAGTCACATTCGGTATAGATGAGGCAGGATTCTACGAAGGGGTTGGGGATTGGTTCAGGGAGAACCTGCCTGTCATCATGATCGTGACGGGGACGATTGTGGCCGCTATATCTGTTGTGCTGTTTGTCATGATCTACCGGAAATCGGTGAGGAAGATCACGGACGCGGAGAAGAGCCCCGTTCAGAAACAGGACGAGAAGCCGCCGGATAACTAGACCCAGATCGCATGCCGCTTTCTCATCGCATTCTCGCTCTGGCCGAGCTTGTCCATGAGTGTGGCAATGACCGAGTCGAGATAGACGAGTGTGGCGTCCTCGAAGAGAGTCCCCAAGGGCGCCAGCCTTTTCCTCTCTTCGTCTTTTGGCGGGTGTATCACTATGGTGAGATTGGACGCCGCCGCAAGCTTGGAATGGCTGTTTGCGGTCAATGACACGACCTTGGCACCCACTCTCCTGACGATGTTCGCGGTCTGTATCGCAGACATCGTCTCTCCGGTGTGCGAGACGATGATCACAGCATGGCCCTCATCGACTATGGGGGTTACCGTCTCGCCTATGAAGTAGACCTCCAGCCCCATCTGCACGAGCCTTATCGAGAAGGCCTTTGCGATCAAGCCGGACCGACCCACGCCGTAGACGAAGATCCTCCGCGAGCCGATGATGATGTCCACGAACTCATCGGTGCCCTCGATTGGCTCATCTATCAAGGTCCTCTTGATGCTGTTGATGATGTAGTCAGAGCTCTCCTTCATCTGGCCTCCGTCCTCTCCTTCTTGTTGCCGCTCTTGTTCTCCTTGGAGACCTTCTTGGCCAGCACCCTCTCGAGTATGACCTTCATGTACATCGCGTCGTGTTCGAGCAGCGGTGAGCCGGAGATGACGGTTATGGGTTGATTACGCTCGACGAGCGTCTCGGCGAGCGGCTCGAACCTGAGGTCCCCCTTCTTGATGGATGTGAACCTCTTCTCGTTTCCGCCTTCGTGCTCCACGCCTGAGAAGTGGGAGTAGAGTCTGCCCTTGGCATAGTCCCACACTTCGTCCAGAAGGTCATCGAAGTCCTTCGGCTCCCTGAGCGCCCCGGACTCCCTCGCGTGGTAGTGGGGGAAGTTGATCACAGGCACTGCCCCTTGGACCTCTTTGCACACCTTCAGCGCCTCCTGAAGACCTCCGAAGATCTCCTGCCTCCCACTCAGCTCTAGGCCTATCGGTACCTTGATGCCGTTCTTCCTGTACCATTTGGCCAGCTCGCCTATTCGAGTCTTGATCTTCTTCTGAGCGACCTTCTGCGACACATCACCGTAAAGGCCCATGTGCGTCACGACCACTGTCGCCCCCAGCTCCCTGGCCATCAAGCCCCCCCATCGGATAGAGTCCATGCTTCTGAAACAGAGTTCGCCATCGCCAACTAGGTCCATGTAGTAGGGGGTGTGGATCGAGAGCTCGACGTCGAGCTCATCTGCCATCTCCCGGAGCTTCCTGAGCTCCTGGTAGCTCCTGGCAATGCCGCTCGTAAGTGACACAAGAGTGTCGCCCTTCCTGATGGGTTCGCCGAGATCCGATACGACCTGCTCCTTGTCGCCCTTCTTCCTGATCAGTTCTATGACCATGTCGTTGGCGATGTTCTTCGGCTTCACCCCTATCTCTTCGGGTTCCGCTGAGCGCTCGTGGATATGGGCCCTGACGAGCTGCGCCTCCATCGCGCTGAGGCCGAGGTTGTGCACGTCCTCGATTCCATCTCTCAAAGTGCGGCCTTTACAGGATAAAGGGATGCCCGCAGGACCAAAGCGAATCATCTACACACCGGAGCGAGCCAGGATTGTCGGTTATATCCTATGCCGTATATATCTTCTATTGACGGTGTACATAAACCACGTCATGCGCCCGAAGAACGGCAGGAGCGTCTCCGGAGATGTCTCGTTTCCACTCAGCATGGGCATGCTGGCCAGCGTCTGGCACCTACGCAAATCTTTATAAACGGTTCCCGCATTAGCTCG
>JAFGHM010000062.1 GCA_016930135.1 Thermoplasmatota archaeon
GATGTCGGTCAATCGGACGACCTCAAGGACGCGATGAGGAGGGCCAAGAGCATAGGCGCGTCCAAGTCGTGGGTCATCGACTGCAAGAAGGAGTTCGTGGACGGATTCGTGCTCCCGGCGTTGAAGGCGAATGCGCTGTACGAGGGCACCTACCCGCTCGGGACCGCCATCGCCAGACCTCTCATGGTGGCGAAGCTCGTCGAGATGGCCAAGAGGCTGGGCGCGACCGCAATAGCCCACGGATGCACCGGCAAGGGGAACGACCAGGTCAGGTTCGAGGTGTCCATAATGGCCCTTGCACCCGACATGGAGATACTCGCTCCGACGAGAGACTGGAAGATGTCGAGGGATGAGGAGATCGTCTACGCGAAGGAACACGGCATACCGATTCCGGTCTCCATCGAGAAGCCCTACAGCATAGACGAGAGCATCTGGGGAAGGGCGATCGAATGCGGCGTCTTGGAGGACCCGTGGGTGGAGCCGCCCGAGGACATATTCGAATGGACCAAGGGTCTCGACAAGTCTCCCGACACACCGGAATACGTCGAGGTTGGATTCTTTGAGGGCAAGCCAGTAACCCTGAACGGCACTCAGACATCCCTTCTGGACATGGTCAAGAAACTGAACGAGATCGCGGGAAACCACGGAGTCGGGAGGGTGGACCTCATCGAGAACAGGCTGGTCGGCATCAAGTCCCGCGAGATCTACGAGGCGCCCGCGGCGGTGGTGCTCATCAAGGCCCACCAGGAGCTCGAGAGCATGGTCATGCCAAGAGATCTGCTGCACTACAAGCGGGCAATGGAGCAGGACTACGCAGACCTGGTCTACAACGGCCTCTGGTTCTCTCCTCTGAAGGAGGCACTGGACGTCTTCATCGAGAAGACCCAACAGCATGTCACAGGCACCGTCAAGCTGAAGCTGTTCAAGGGGAGCGCGGTCGTGGTGGGGAGAGAATCGCCCTATTCCTTGTACAGCGAGTCGCTCTCGACATATGCCAAGGGCGACGAATTCGACCATTCTGCCGCGAAGGGGTTCATCTATGTGTGGGGGCTGCCTCTGAAGGTAGGCGCGAAGGTCAAGGCGGGTGGAGATGCGAATGGCACGGCGAACGAGCACGCGGTCATCGAGGACTCATGCACGGTCTGTAAGTGACGACTTCCTCGAGTTCACATCGTCGGTTCATTTCGACCACAGGCTGTGGAGATACGACATAGCGGGCAGCATAGCCCATGCAAATGCCCTCGCGGACGCGGGCGTGCTGACTCAAAAGGAGCTTCGGAGGACCGTCACAGGCCTGAGGAGAATCGCCAAGGAGCTGTCAGAGGGCAGACTCGAGCTCGACCCCAAGCTCGAGGACGTCCACATGAACGTCGAGAGCCTCCTGACTTCGCTGATAGGCGGCACTGGTGCCAAGCTGCACACCGGTAGGAGCAGAAACGACCAGGTCGCCCTCGACATGAGACTGATCTCCAGAGAGATGATCCTGGACACGGTCTCTGAGATACTCGCACTCCAGGACTGCATCCTGGACAAGGCAAAGGAGAGCGGGGACTCGTTGCTGCCAGGCTATACGCATCTCCAGCATGCCCAGCCGGTTCTCCTTTCCCATCATCTCCTCGCGCACTTCTGGCGGCTTGACAGGGACATCGAGAGGCTCATCGAATGCTACGGACGCACGAACATATCGCCGCTCGGAGCGGGCGCCCTTGCGGGCACTACCTTCGATCTCAACAGGTTGCTCGTTGCGGAAATGCTCGGGATGGAGGGTGTCACCGCCAACTCGATGGATGCCGTCTCCGACAGGGACTTCGTGGCCGAGTTGGCCTTCGACCTCGCGCTCATCATGGTACATCTGACCTCGCTCTGCGAAGAGCTGATCCTCTGGGCATCGCAGGAGTTCGGGTTCGTGATATTGCCCGCGGGCCTCGCGGGAGGCTCGAGCATGATGCCCCAGAAGAGAAACCCAGACATAGCCGAGCTGGTCAGAGGCAAGTCCGGCAGAGCGGTCGGTCACCTCATTGCTGTCCTCACCCTGTTGAAATCTCTTCCCCTAGCGTATAACCGCGATCTGCAAGAAGACAAGGAGAACCTCTTCGATGCTTCTGACACCGTTGAGGTCTCACTCCGTGCCCTCACAACCTTTCTTGCGGAGATTGAGTTTGACAGGGAGAGGATGGGGAAGGCGGCCGAGGTTGGGTTGATGACCGCGACCGACCTCGCCGACTTCCTCGCAAGCAAGGGCATACCGTTCAGAAAGGCTCACTCGGCGATCCGCAAGATTTCAATCGAATCTGGAGGAGACGAACGCAGATTCGCGGAGCTGGCCTCTGATGCAGCATCGTCTCTCCTTGGCTACAAGTCCGAGCTTCCAGACGGCTTCCTCAGCCCGATGGCTGCTGTGGAAAGGCGCAACGTCGAGGGCGGGACCTCGGCGAAGGCCGTGAAGGATCAGATCAAGAAGGCGAAGAGAAGCATCCAGAGAACGCGCGACTCCATCGCGTCGATGAGAACACAATGCGCTAAGGTCCACGAGCTCGTGAGAACCTAATCAGCGTCCGTTCTCCGGAACGATCCTGCCCTCGATCACGGCTGAGAGGATGTCGAAAGCAGTCATCATGTCCTCCCTGCTGACTATGAATATGGTGTCGGTGTAACAGCTGACGGCCTCGAGGAGGTTGACGCCCTGCTCCGACAGCATTGCCATGAGATACGCGAACGCGCCCGGCGTGTCCTCTATCGCGGGAGGGCTCCTCACGGTTATCTCCGCGAGGTTCTCCTTGACGCTGATGATGTGATCCTGACCGATGGCGCGGACTATGCTCGGGAGATGCTTGTCCTCAGAAATCACCGTAATCCCGTTCGTGCTCTGCAGAACCTGCATCGTGCTCTTCTCGCCAAGGATCTTCCTGACGACGTCCTCGAGGTTCTTGAGCACTATCCACTCGTTCTTGGCCACGGCGATGCATATCCTCGTCTTGAGTTCGAGCCGGCTCTGCTCGAATATGCTCATGACCGCCCCTTCGAAGTCCGTCTTGGCGAGCTTCATCGCGTATCGGCGACTCGCCGCGAGCACGGCCTCTTCGTTCTTCACCCCGAGCTCCTTCATGATCAGCCGGGACAGAGAGGAGTAGTTGATTAGGTCCTTACTGATGCAGTCCCGTATGCTGGGATGCCTGTCGATGTATCTCCGAGTCAGCTCTGCAGAGCTGAGCTTCTCCTTGGGCCCGTCCATGCAGTGGCGGAATCCACGGCTCCAACTTTAAGCTTTGCCAGTGTGGCATTCGGAAGTCTGGCGAATCCGCTCCTGTCGAGAATCATTATATATAGACACTTCTTAGGGCGCAGAAGCCATACTACTGCCGAAGGCTCCCGTAGTGTAGTCCGGTCAATCATCCCAGCCTTTCGAGCTGGTCACCCGGGTTCAAATCCCGGCGGGAGCACC
>JAFGHM010000063.1 GCA_016930135.1 Thermoplasmatota archaeon
CGCCATCGGATGACAATCCCCGTCGAGGATATTCAATACTTCCCTACAAGCCCCTCGTCAGACTTGCCAGGCCGGTCATCACCATCGCGTCCCCACCAGCGAGCATGAAGGCTCCAGTGGACAAAACGATTGCGCTCGCGAGCAGGGCGGGGACGACATTGACAGCGCCAAGGTCCCGCAACGAGATGTACGCAGGCTTGGCATGGAAGTCCGTCCCTAAGACGCCGAAGCACGCTTCGGTGCCCACCCGTGTCGCATAGTCGGTCATGCAGTACCACACGACCATGGCCGCCTGAGCGTTCAGAGCCGGAAGGTTCTCGGCGAGATATGCTGCCTGAGCCTCCTCGCTGAAGGTGGGCCCACCACATGACGGCCAGCCAACCTCGGTCACCCAAACGGGCTTCCCCGTGATGGCCGCGGCGCGCTGAACCGCGTACACGTTGTCCCCGACCCCCATATAGACGTGCAGGCCGACGGCGTCGCAAAGGTCTATGGCTCCGTTGTCGACCAGAGCCCGGAGGTAGTCGGGCCATATGACGCTCCCGTACTTGTACTCGCAGAGAGGGTCCGGGTCTTGGCCGTCCCCGCTCCCACAGTAGGTCATGCCCGGGGACAGACCGCCCGAGATAATGGGCGCGGACGAGACCTTGCGAATCTCCTCACGGCAGACACGGAGGAACCTGAGATAGTCGTCCGGGTCGCCCCACATGAGGTTCGACCGCTCGACCGCCTCCGTGGCAACTTGGAAGACCGTGATGTTCGGCTCGTTCCAGATTTCCCAGGCGTCGGCGTCGGGAAGCTGCTGGACGATTCGTCGCACGTGCGACCTGACGGCGTCCTCATCCACGAGCGCGTAGTAGGGGAAGCTCCACCAGTCCAGGATGAAGAGCACCTTCTTGCCCCGTGCATGAGCCAGGTCGAGGAATGCGCGGTTGTTCGGATGGGGCAGGTCGTCGTCCTTGTCCCAGTAGTAGTCAGTCCGATACCACTGCACGGGCGTCGCGCCTATGAGGTCGTGGAAACGGGGGTCCATCTCATCCAGACCGGGCTCAGTCGGGTAGTGATGGAGCGCGATTCCGTAGACCATCGTCTTCCTCCTGAGATTCTTCAGCCGTCCAACGAGCCGCCACACCGCCGAGCGGACAGCGCTCAACCACTCAATCACGCCTACTCCATGAGCTTGAGGTTGACGGTGGGAACCCACGTCGCCGTGTCGATGATTATCTCCGTGATGTATCCGGCCTGTACGACGAAGGGATGGCGCTGAATCACGTAGCTCCCGTAGTCGGGGTCGCAACACATAGCATCCAGCGAGTAGTTCCCAGCGGGGAGGCTTATCCAGTCGATTCCCCACAGACCGCTCGCAACGCCGTCCACCCCGGTATCCTCGTTGTTCACGCCGAGCATAGCCGCGACCGCGGGTTCCAGCTGAACCCTGAGCAGTCCATCGGTCGGAGGCGGCGGAGGCGGCGGCTCACTGGGACATGAGGCGTTCGTCGGCGCCCATGCCCCATCCTGGCATATCTGAGACACGATGACAGAGCCGTCTGGGCAGAGGGTAGTCCGTTCGGCCCCTTCAGGCGTGCAGGCAGCAACTGGTTGGATTGCCTGCCACACGAGATATCCAGCGAGACCGACGACAGTGAGTCCGGCAGCGACGAGCAAAACATCCTGTGTTCTCATGTGTTCACCTAGACCGCGTACTCCTTGACAGTCACGGTTCCGCCAGCATCACAGACCGTTCCGTCGGACGCTGTGCCAGCGCTCATGCAGGCGATAACGACAGTCGTTATCCCCGCCTTGATGGTCACATCGACGGGGTCTGGAAGGATGACGTTCGCCCCTCTCGGATTCGCGAACGAGACTGCATAGACTCCCGGAGCCAGCGGTATCCAGTCCACACCCCACGACCCTGCGAGCACGCCGTCCACGAACACGTCGACGTCGCTGGGAGGCACGGTCTCCACGCGGAGCAAGCCCTGGTCAGACGGAGGTGGCGTCGACGGCTTGTTGAAGAACAGGAGGTAGACGGCAACCCCTACGACAGTCACTGCACCAGCAGCTAGGATGATTATCTGTTGCTGCTTCGAGATTTTAGGCAGCTTCATGCGACCACGGGACGAACAAGGTCGGGCTAGGGTATTTGTAACTTAGCCCCAGAACTTCTCGCAAGCCGGGCATCGGCAGGTGATGGCGTGGTCGCCCACCCCGGCCTTGGTCGCACGTGCGATAAGGGCCCGGGGGTTGCTCCCATCGTTCGTGATGCGCTTAGCCTTCTCGATACGTCTGGACACCAGAGCCCGGACCTCGGGCGTGAGCTTGTCAGGAACGGACATCAGAAAAGGGTAAGGGGTTTGGTGTTGGAATAGGTTTGCATTGCGGAGGGGCCGAGGGTCGCCGTCGGGAGCGCAGTCCTCCCTCGACCGGGTGAAATAGAGTGAGACAAACACTCCCCCCGATATTCCCGGAACATTGCCCTCCGCTCAATCGTGCTTCTTCCACGGTGCCTGCTCTAGCAGGTCATTGACGGATGCTCGCGACTGTACTCCGAGGTATGCCTCCAGGTCATCGAGCTGCTTCAGGACGGTGGCGGCGTACTTCGGTCCGAAGTGCCCCTCCTTCCTGAGAGCCATCACCATCCCTCTGAGGGCACCGAGGCTGTTCTCAGCCCTCCGAATGTCTAAGTTGGACTCTATCGCTTGAGCCTTCGTTGTCCTCTTTGCCATTTACTCAACCTTCCTCTTTTGCCTCTCCCTGACGATACCCAGCGCGCTCTGCGGGACGCACTCGACCTTGGCCGACCCTTCCACGTATGGCGACTCGATTTCGACACCGCACCGGAGCGCGTCGTAATACTGACTGATGAGCCGCAAGGCTTCTTGAAGGTTCGGAGCCGCCAGAACCGCATCGGCTCGAAAGCGGAAGTACCGGAGAGGTTTGCCCTCCGGCACCATCTCGACGGTCAGCTGGACCTCCTTAGTCATCCAAATCCCCCGATAGTGAGGGGTCTGCAGGGCTTGTAATGCGTATGTGTTCTCTCTCGTACTCGTGCCAGATGGCCAGCTGTTCCCCAAAGTAGTCACCAATCTTCCAATGCTCTGCCAGCATCTGCGCCAGCACGACGCTACCTTGAGGCTTCGGGAACATCAGCGCGTGGATGACCGCCTCTTTCGTTTCCCTGCCTATCTTCCTTCCCTCATACACCGGCGTCAATGGCATCTACTCAACCTCCTTGCCTTTTCTGATGACCCGAAGAAGCCTCTGTTTCACGGAGGCGTACTTCAGCCGCTCCAGCTTCCCCAGCAACTCCTTTGCGCTCTCCTTGGACAGTTCGCCGTTAATGAACCGCCCCATGACTTCTCCCGCTCTCACGAGCCGTACGATTTCGGAATCCCGGAGCATGTCCGGCGCATGAGCCAGCTCCAGCCCGGCGAAGACCATAATCGCATCCAAGTAGTCGATGTCCCCGTTGACACTCGAACCGAACTTGTCGAACAGCGCAGAGTTGATGTTCTTCAGGTATTCCGAGAACTTGGGGTTGACCAACTGCTCGCTGTCCAACTGTTCGCTGTTCATCCTGTTCCCCCCAAGGCCATCCGAGCGTACTTCTTCACAGTCTCCCACGAGAGCACCCCCGTACTCCGATGGACCCTCTCCCCGCCCTTCGAGTACCAGTCCAGGGTCGGCATCGACCTGACATGATGGACGTCGCTGAGCGGCATGAAGTCGTCGACGTCGACCTGGACGATGACGATGGCCGGGTACGTCTTCTCCAGCTTTTTGAGGAGCGGCTTCAGCATCTGACATGGGTAGCACCATTCCGCCGTCCAGTCCACGACGAGTGCATACCTGCCTTCCTTGCAGTCGGCCATCGCCTTCTCGAACTCCCCCGTGTGAAATATCTTCTTCACCGTCCTCACTCCTTTGTGACCAGCGCCTCGGCCTTCTTCCTGATGTCCTCGATGACCTCGTCCGGCTCCTCGCCGCCCTTGAGCCG
>JAFGHM010000064.1 GCA_016930135.1 Thermoplasmatota archaeon
AGAGCCTTACCAGCCCTTCCTTCCCTTCGTTCGTCACAGCGATGGCGCATGCGCGCCTCTGGCTGCTGTCAAGGCATCAGTCCCCACCGTGTGTTCATTGGATTCTCATTCGGGCAGCGGTCCTGGCCATCCCTTTCCTGGTACCGCGCTCGTCCATTGCCCCTGCGACCTTCTCGCGCACCCGGTCCCTTCCTTCCAGGTAGTATCTCTTCCTGTCCTCCACCCAAGCGGTCAACGCCAGGGTCACGGCCTGAGAGATGTCGGTGGCATCTCCACTCGCGATGAACATCTCCACGTCCTCAGCCAGTGCCGAGGGCACCGTCGCAGAGATCCTGTCGGAGTTCCATGTGGAGCTCTCTTCGTGCAGGTAACCAGCTATCGCCTCTCTAACGACGTCAGAAACGCTCTGGAGGCCCGCGCGCTCCCTTATGGCTTCGAGCTCTCGAAGGTCCTCTTCGGGCAATCGGATATTGAGACGTGCGCTTCTCGTTGTCATTGAAATCTCGGTGCCTTGTATGACAAAATGTCATACATCCTATAAATAGCTTGCCTGCATGTTATCGAGCACCGTTTCCACTGCTTCCACTGGAGATTCCAACACCTAGCATGCCCGAGACACGCTCGCGGTTTTGCTGGTCCCTTAGCTGCCGTCTTCTCCGGGACCTGCGTCCGTGCATACTTTTTTAATGTTTGATTGGATGCCAGACAATGTGGCACCGGCGAAGGACCTCGCCCAATCAATCCGCAATCTAACGCGCGAGCACAACAGGTGGTTCAAGGAATCCATACCGTTGATCGCCTCCGAGAACGTCATGAGCCCGCTGGCGCGCGAGGTCATGAATTCCGATCTGCACAACAGGTACGCGGAAGGACTGCCTGGGAAGAGGTACTACCAGGGGAACATATTCGTTGACAAGATCGAATCCATCTGCGAGGACCTGGCCAAGGAGGTCTTTGACTGTGAGTTCGCAGATGTCAGGTCAACGTCGGGCACCGTCGCCAACATGGCCATACTCACGGCCTTGACAAAGACGAGGGAGAAGATGACCACCGTCGCGCTCTCCGATGGTGGCCACATCTCGCACGCCAAAATCGGTGCGACGGGCCTGAGGGGCATGAAGACCTACAACTACCCGTTCGACGAGAAGAACATGAACATAGACGTCGAGGGCGCCAAACGACTAATCAGGGAGGTCAGGCCCAGCGTCGCTCTTTTCGGCCAGTCGGTGTTCCTCTTCCCCACCCCCATCCGGGAGCTGAAGGATGCTGTGGACGAGGTTGGCTGCCCCACCTGGTACGATGGCGCTCACGTGCTGGGACTCATCGCGGGCAAGAAGTTCCAGGACCCGCTCAGGGAGGGGATCGACGTCTTTTCGGCGAGCACGCACAAGACTCTCCCAGGGCCGCAGCATGGAATCATCCTGTCCGACCTGAAGCGGGAGGGCCTCGAAACCGCTCTGAGGCGAGGGGTCTTCCCAGGCGTCACGAGCAATCACCACCTCCATTCGGTCGCCGCTCTGGCCGTGACGCTGGCGGAGACCAGGGAGTTCGGCGCTGCATACGCTGACCAGACGATAAGAAACGCGAAGGCGCTCGCGCAGGCGCTGTACGAGCGGGGCATGGATGTGCTCTGCGAGCACCTCGGCTTCACGGAATCTCACACCCTCATCGTTGACGTGGAGCGGTACCATGGCGGCGCGAAAGTGGCGAAGTCCCTCGAGGCTGCCAACATAATCCTCAACAAGAACCTGCTCCCGTGGGACTCCGACCCGGTGAAGCCATGTGGCATCAGGATCGGCTCCCAGGAGCTGACCAGGTTGGGGATGGGGCCGAAGGAGATGGTGGAGGTCGCAGAGCTGATAGCCCGTGTGGTCGTGAAGGGCGAGGTGCCCGAGAGGGTCAAGGACGAAGTCATCGCTTTCAAGAGGCAGTTCACGAAGGTACACTACTGCTTCTTCGAGGGCGAAGAGGCCTACGACTATCCGTATTACGATGGCGACATCTAGTCTGATTCTGGCATCTCTAGATTTATAACGGGACACCTTTATTATCTGACGCGAAGGTTGAATGGCCGCCCGAACGAGACTGAAT
Source organism: Thermoplasmatota archaeon (assembly GCA_016930135.1). GTDB lineage: Archaea > Thermoplasmatota > Thermoplasmata > UBA10834 > UBA10834 > COMBO-56-21. Next base: position 2,092 of record JAFGHM010000064.1, read on the forward strand.
CAGCTGGCTATTGGCATTGTGAATCTTCTCATCGTCGCCTTAGTCTTCACGAGCATATGGCCCTTCCCAAGCGGCAATTTCAAGGTCGACCTCCCATCTGCCTCCGAGATATCATGGACCTATCAGGACGGTATTGTCCACATAATCGCGCCCGTCACGATTGACAACAGATGGATTTACGACGTCGACGACCTGTCGATTTTCTACAGCGTCACCAACTACTCCCATTACAGCATCGTGGAGCAGCGGATGGAGATAGGAGAGATACCCGCCGGCAGGGTGACCGAGACCGCACTTGATTTCAACTTCGACCTGTTGGGATTGTACAATCATGGTGCCGTCTCGATGGTGTTCAGCGAGGACCTTCTCGACTTCTATGTCGAGGTCTCGTGCATGTACACCGCGAAGCTGATCAAGTTCTTTGCCAGCTACGAGGTTGCGGTGCCTTGGGACCCCCTGATCGAGAGCTACGGTGTGTCCGACGTCAGATATCCGTCCACGTTGCCCATGCCGGGCGATCCGGTCTCTGTGGATGTCGACTATTGGCTTCACACTTCGGACCTGCTGCACGGCGTCCCCGCGGCCCAGGTCGAGATCAGGTACTACGGGAACGAAACCCTTCTCGGCACGGCTTCGACCACAATCGCCTTGGGAGCGAATCATACGGATACGATCCGGATCGACGTTACGCCCGCCTACTACAGCAATTACCGCGTGGAGCTCGTGATCGACGTTGCGGGATTCGAGCTGCGAAAGGAAGTCGCGGTCGAGGGGTGGCTGCCGTGAGGAAGAAATCGAGGACCTCCGATGCCATCTGGACCGCGTTCACGGAGACCATCAGATTCATAGTTGTGCCCTATGTCCTGGTCGACCTCGTGACGAAGAACTTCCCAGATCTCGACACAGCCTTCATGCCACAGATAAAGCTGTACATCATCTTCTTCGGCGGGATGATAGCTTCCGCGAGCACCCTTGAGGTGATGAACAGACCAGGGACCTTCAAGAGGATGCTCTTCGGCCTCTCCAGCCTGGCGTTCATCTGCCTGTGGCTTTTCGTGGTCTTTGGAGGAGGCGTCGCGAACTTCAGATGGGGGCCGTACTTCGTCGAGTTCGACATGTCCAAGATCGTCTACATAATGCTCTTTGGCGTGTCCCTTAAAGCCCTGCTCGTGGTGGATACGTACAGCCTCAACAGGGAGCTCGTGAAGGATGAAGAGAAGCTCGAGAAGCTCAGGACCGCGAAGCTGAAGGCGGCTGCCCGAAAGCAGATCGCCCCACGAAGGAGGACTGTGGAACCCGCGTTCTCCAGCATGGCCAAGGTGCAGTACCGGGTGACTCCCGACGATGAGGTGGGGGCCTCTCAGTACGCTCCGCAGTCTGAGGAGGAGTCGTTGGTGGATGCCCTGGGGGTGCAGCCGACGGAGGGATGCCCTGTCTGCGGCGAGCCGACGCGTCCTACGGACAAGGTGTGCAGGAACTGCGGCGCTTGGATCTCAAGGCCGTCGCATGGAAGGTCCAGATAAAGCTTCGAGAAGCTCGCACGCCTTGCACTTGTCTGATATGGCGGGCTCCCCGCAAGCGCATTTGGTCAGCGTGGCGGGAGCGTAGCATTTCTCGAGGGCTGGCTGCATCTCGTCGTAGCTGCGCAGAATCGCGTGTCTGGTCCCGGGATGCTTGTCCTCCAGCTGGGCGAGCACATTCCTGTAGTCGTTCCTCAGGGCCTCTGGAGCGTAGGGGCACTCGAGGTCGTGATACTCATAACCCTTGACCATGGCATAGAGCGTGGTCTCGTTCTCGGGTATCGTGCGCAGAGGCTGTATGCGCGGAACGAGCCCAGGCTGCACTCGTCTGTGAGGTCCCAGCCTCGCGAGCCTCTCAACGTCGCCCCTCATGAAGTTCATCAAAATCGACTGGGCGCTGTCGTCCAGGTTGAGACCGGTGGCCAAGTGCGTGGCTCCCCAGTCCCTCGCCGCGCGGTTCATCGCGGCCCTCCGCAACACACCGCAGTAGCTGCACGTTGACAGATCCCTGCTCTGTGCGGCCACCTTGTCCATCGTCGTTCCGAATGCCATCTCGAACGACATCACCGTATGCCCGAGGCCCAGCAGGTCGCAGTTGCGTTTGACGATCGGTATGCTGGAGGCCCTGTATCCGGCGATGCCCTCGTCGATTGTGATCGCCGAGATCTCCAGACCCTTCCTCGCACCGAGTATCTTCGCCGTGAGATGAAGCGCAACCGTGCTGTCTTTCCCCCCGGAGACGGCCACAGCGATCTTCTCATTGCCCGTCAGGGTCACCTGCCTCCGGAACTCGTGCTTGACTCTCTTCTCCACGAACTCGCAGAAATGGTTCCTGCACAGGTGGGCGCCGCTGTACCTGATGAACACGATCGACTTCTGGCCGCACTTGTCGCAGCTGGTCACAGTAGTTGGGATGCCTTGGTGCGCTATTAATTGATTCGTTCATGTCATGCGTTCTCAGAGGACCGTCCAGCATTCTGGCATCCGGTTGGCCGTCCGACCGTCTAGATAGTTATTTGTAAAGAGATGCCATTCGAGACATCCGAGGCAACATGCAGGACATCTGGGTCGAAAAGTATCGGCCGAGGAAGCTCTCAGAGGTCATAGGGCAGAAGAGCATCGTGGAGAGGCTCTCCGCATATGTCAAGACCAGGAGCATGCCGCACATGCTCTTCGCAGGGCCTGCAGGTTCGGGCAAGACCACCTGCGCCATAGCCTTGGCCAGAGAGCTCTATGGTGAGAATTGGAGGGACAACCTCATCGAGCTCAACGCCTCGGATGAGAGGGGCATTGACATCGTGAGGGGCAAGATAAAGGACTTCGCCAGGTCCGCCTCGATAGGCATCTCCGACTTCAAGATAATCTTCCTCGACGAGGCCGATGCGCTGACGTCGGATGCGCAGGCGGCCCTGAGGCGCACGATGGAGAGGTACACCCAGACATGCAGATTCATCCTCTCGTGCAACTACTCCTCGAAGATAATAGAGCCGATACAATCTCGGTGCGCGGTGTTCAGGTTCAGACCGTTGTCCGAGGGCGATGTGAGAACCTACCTCATGAGGATTGCAAAGGGCGAGAGTGTAGAGATTGCAGAGGGCGGCCTCAACGCGATCGCCGGGCTCGCCGGGGGCGACCTGAGAAAGGCCACGAACATCATGCAGGTCGCTGCGTCGCTGGGCAGGAAGGTTGACGCCGACACCGTGTTCGAGTCCACGGAGAACATACGCCCCTCCGAGATAAGTGAGATGCTCACCACGGCCCTGGGAGGGAACTTCACCGCTGCGAGGTCCCGCCTTGACGAGCTGATAGCGAGGCACGGCCTTTCCGGAGAGGACATCGTCGCAGGCATCCACAGGGCGGTCTTGGACCTGCCGGTCTCTGAGGACGCCAAGGTGCGCCTGGTCGACTGTGTAGGGGAGGCGGAGTTCAGGATGGTCTCAGGGGCGAGCGAGCGCATTCAGCTGGAGGCACTCCTGGCACACTTCGCGAACGAGGGCAAGAGGGCGAAGTAGCCGGGCGAAGCCGCCAGACCTCCAGTCGCTTGACGTCCATCTGCACAAGCGTTAAATATCGCATGCCCATTTGAGGCGCAAGAGGCTCTCAGATGGCAAGATTCCCGGAGGCGGAGGCAAGGAACCTGGTCAAGAAGATATGCATGAACTGCAACGCGCGAAACGCCATCAGAGCGACCAGATGCAGGAAATGCGGCTACAAAGGCCTCAGGGTTAAGACAAGAGAGACGAAGAAAGCCTGATCCGCGATTGTCTTCTTCGGAGCATCAAAACGCAGGCGTGGCCAACAAAGCACCTCAAAGTCAGGAACAGAAAAAAAACGGGTGGAGGGGACTCCACCGCAGTTGGGCATCACCCTTTGGTCACACCTCTCCCTTTCCTTCTCAAGAGCGTGTCCGCCAAAATGGCGGAACGGGTACTGACCCGCATGATGATAACCCTTTTCATTGGAGAGAACGAGTTCATCATTCTATTGCCATGCCGTCATGGACATCATTGGCATTTGTGCGAGAGCGATACGTTTATTTGAAATTCGCCAAATTACCCTCGTGTGTGGAGATTCCTCGAATCCGAGATGAAGGTCATCTTCGGCCTCACCGAGGACGCGTCGCGAACGGATGCGCAAATCGCCGACCTGTACGGACTGAAGAAGGGCACTGTCGCTTCGATCCGGAGACGACTTCTCGATGCTGGTGCGATATCCTATGTCAACGTCCCGGCCTTCAACAAGCTCGGATGCGAGCTCATATGCTACCACGTCGGCACGACCGAACCCTCGGAGAGATCCGACTCAAAGGTGAGTCACTACCTCGAGTTCTGTGCCAGGAGCCCGCAGATATTCCAGGGCCTGATAGGCGGCTCCTCAGTGGCCCTCTACACCGTGATGCGCAACGCAACTGAGTACGAGGAATTCGTGCAGGAGCACACGAAGTTCTTCTCGGGGAGCAGAAGGGGTTCGAAGGCGAGGCTGAGCAGCACCGTCTTCCCCTTCACGCTCTCTAAAACCACTCTTGTCCCCAACTTCGCGATGATAGTGCACAGGCATTTCCAGCTCGACCTGCCTGAGCCGAAGTGCACGATGCCGAGCAGGGCAGATGTGGAGACACCTGATCTGAGCGATACAGAGAAGAAGACACTGGTTGCGCTGGTCGAGAACCCCTGGATGTCCGACCGGCAGGTTTCGTCGTTGGTTCGACTGTCTAGGCAGGCGGTGACCAGGATTAGGAACAAGCTAGCGGACGAAGGCATCATGACCTTGGCGTGTGTTCCCAGGCTGTACAAGTGGGGGTTCGATCTCTGCGCAGTAGCACACCCTCGATTCAACATGGAGATCCCATGGGAGAAGAGGCTGAGGAGCCAGCCGAGAGACTCCGTCGAGATGTCCTTCCTGACTCTCTCCAAGGCTGACGAGTCGGTCGTGAGCTATCTTGTCGCCAAGTTCGCGGACTATTCGGAGCAGATGGAGAACATACTGGCCTGGTACCACAAGATGGAGGTGTTCGACGAACCCCCAGAGATAGCCCTGTTCCCTCTGGAGAGGTGCACGGAGCTGAGGACCTTCGAGTACGGCCCTGCGACAAGGCATCTCCTCCTGGAGCAGGCCCGCGCCTAGCACGCACAACATGTAAATACACACCCTGCGGATATTGGCAGCCGGTGGGACCGTCGAAATCACGGCGTACATGGTCGGCAGGTGGATCAAAGCGGCCTTCTTGGTCATTCTGGGCATAGTCCTGCTACTCTATTCCCAGGGACTTGTGGACGACCTGAGAGACTTGGTTGAGAGCAGCGACGGGGAGGTGGCGTTCGAATGGATCTGGGATCTTCTGACGATACTCCTCTGGATACTCGTCGCGTGGCTGTTCGTACTGGCGGCGCTGAACATAGCATTCAGCTTCCAGGAGGCCAAGTACTCCCTGTATCAGGTCACGAAGAGGCTGGACCGGATTGACAGGAAGCTCGGCATAAAGCCCGTCAAGGTGGAGCCGGAGGAAGAACTCGAGGGAGAAGTGGAGGTGCAGGAAGTGGTCAGAAAGCAACCGCCTGTGGAAGAGGACCTGCCCCCGCCTCCGAATGAGTGATCACCCAGCTTTGCTCGGGCCGTCCTTGCCTTCGGCGTCGGAGGGGCCGCTTTTCTTCTTGGCCTTCTTCTCTGCCTTCTTGGGGCATTTCATGTTGAGACAGAGAGTCCATCGGCCCCTGTTCTGCATCAGCACCTGAATGACGGGCGAACCGCAGGCGTCGCACACCTGCCCCGTCGGTATGATCTTCCCCTGCTGTGGAAGAGGGTAGATCACATTGCACTTCGGGTAGTTCGAGCACCCAACGAACCTCTTTCCCTTCTTCGACTGTATGATGCTCAGATTGCCGCCGCACGAGCCGCACTTCGCGATGAAACGCTCCTTCATCGCGCCCTTGCACTTGGGATCGATGCATACGGTCATGGGCGCCTGTCCCCGCGCGACGGTCTTCACCTTCGGCGCTCCGCACACCTCGCAGACGGCGTCGGTCGGGAGCACCAGCATCCCGAACGGGAGGGGATAGGCGTTCTTGCACTCCGGATAGTTGGAGCATCCGGCGAAGCTGCCTCCGTTCCGCGCCCTTATCTGCGTCAGCATCCCAGACTTGCATACGGGACATCTGCCGAGGGTGTGCTGCTCCCTCAGAGCCTTCTTGATCTCGTCACCGACCTCCTTCTTGTGCTTCTCGAGGACGGTCATTATGTCGTCGAGCATGGCCTGGCTCTCCTCGACTACCTCTGCCTGTTCCAACTCTCCCGCAGCTATCATGTCCATGTCCGATTCGAGGTGCGACGTCATCTTCACGTTCGTGATGTCGTTCGCGTGCTTCTCCAGGGCCGTGATTACAGCCACGCCGCTCTCGGTCGGCTCGATGATCCTGTTCCCCTTGACGAACTTGCGATCGTAGAGCTTCTGTATCGTCTCATGTCTGGTGCTCTTCGTCCCGAGTCCCAGATCCTCCATCTTCCTAATGAGAGAGCCCTGCGAGTACCTGTCAGGAGGCGTCGTCTTCTTCTCGGCGGTGTGTATCCTGATGACGTCCGCTGCATCCCCTTGCGTCATCGGAGGCAGCTCGATCTCGGTCACCTTGTAGTACGGATAGTATTTCCTCCATCCCTGGTAGATGATCCTGTACCCCTCGCTCGTGAACGGTTCTCCGCCTATCTCCAGGTCCACATTGGTCGTCATTGACCTGCAGGCCGGGGCAAGCGTGGCGAGGAACCTCCTGGTGACCAGCTCGTACACATTCCAGTGATGGCCCTTGAGCTCGCCCTTCGTCGCCGCGTCGACCGGGTGTATGGGCGGATGGTCGGTCGTGCTCTTCTTGCCCCTGGAGGGTCTCAGTGTCTCCTGGGCTAGGATCTCCTCGGCCTCCTTGGCGAACTCGGACTTCCTCAGTTTCTCCAGGATGTTCTTGAGTCCCAGCGAAGGTGGGTAGACGGTGTTGTCCGTCCTCGGGTATGAGATGTAGCCGTTCGTGTACAGGTCCTCGGCTATCTTCATCGCGTGAGCAGGAGTCAGCCCGAGCTTGTTCGCCTCTATCTGGAATATCGTCGTGCTGAACGGCGGTGGGGCCCACTCCTCGTTCTCCTTCTGCGAGACCTCATTCACGATCGCCTGCTTGCTCTTCTTGGCGTTCGCCGCAGCACTGTGCGCCTCGTCCTTGTCAAGGAACCTACCATGTTTGTGGGATGCCTTGAACGCAGCCTCCTTCCTGAGGTCCGCGGTGACCAGCCAATAGGGAGTGGGCTTGAAGGCCTCGATCTCCCGCTCGCGGTCGACTATGAGCGCCAAGGTCGGGCTCTGTACCCGGCCGACCGACAGGAACTCCTTGCCCAGCTGCCCGGAGGCCAGCGAGATGAACCTTGTGAGCGAGGCCCCCCAGGCGAGGTCTATGAGCTGCCTGGTCTCCGCCGCGGACGAGAGCCGGTAGTCCAGATCGGCCAGCTGTGAGAATGCGCGCTCGATCTCAGCCTTGGTCAGGGCGCTGAACTTGGCCCTGCGGATGGGTTTGCTCACCTCGGCTTCCTCGATCGCCTCCGCGCCGATCAGCTCCCCCTCCCGGTCGTAGTCCGTCGCGACGATTATCTCGTCCGCGCCTGTAGCAAGGTCCTTGAGGGCGTTCATGATTTTGCGCGCGCTCGGGTCGACCTTCTTCTCCGGTTTGGCGTAGACGAGGTCGCGAGGCGGAACTGTATCCCACTGATTGAACTCATCCGGGTAGTCCAAGAGTATGATGTGCCCTCTGAGCCCGAGCACGAAATACTCGTCGTCCCCTCTGCCGAATGTGAGAACGGGAACACCTGCGATAGGCCTGCTCTTCTGGGTGTTGTCTGAGAGGATAAGCGCGATCCTCCGCGCGGCGTGGTTCTTCTCAGTGATTATGAGCCGACGCATCCGATGTTGGATTACTGGAGGCTTATATAATGATGATGGGGAGGTTCTCGAAGCTCTGCCAGACCATAGGTCTGGCAGGCGGAGGACCGTCACTTCCTGGGACGGGCCGTCCACTTCTTCTTCCTGAGGTCCAGGATCTCGTTCCTCCTCCTCCCAAGACCGAGCAACACGACGGGGATCCCGAGAGTCTTCTCGACGTACTTGACGTACTTCTTCAAGTTCGCGGGCAGTTCCTGATAGCCTCTTCGCAGAATCCTCTTCATCGAAGCGTCATCGAGGTCGGGCCATCCGGGCATCTTGGTGTATCTCGGCTCGCACCTATTCAGCAGTCGCAGATCGGCGGGTATCCGGCTCACCCTCTTCCCGTCGAGGGCGTAGTGCGTGCAGACCTTCAGCTCATCCAGGCCGCTGAGGACGTCTATCTTCGTCATCGCGATGCCCGTGAACCCGGAGAGAGAGGCCGAGTATCCAACGATGACGAGATCGAGCCATCCACATCTCCTCGGCCTTCCTGTCGTAGTGCCGAACTCGCCTCCCTTCTCAGCTATGGTCCTCCCGAGGTCGTCGTGGAGTTCCGTGGGGAACGGGCCCTCGCCCACGCGGGTCGTGTAGGCCTTGACCACTCCGTAGACATCGTCGAGGGCGAGGGGCGCGACTCCCGCTCCCGAAGCTGCGTTCCCCGCCACGGTCGTCGATGAGGTGACGAAGGGATATGTCCCGTGGTCTATGTCGAGCATGGTGCCCTGAGCTCCCTCGAAGAGCACCCTCCTGTTCTTCCTCAGGGCCGAATGCACCAGATAGCCCGTGTCGGTCACGTACTTCCTCAGCCGCTGCCCGTATGCCGCGTACTCCTTCTCGATGGACCCAAGGTCGAGTCTGGCCTGGTCTCCATACGCGTCGAGGATGCGCTGTTTCAGCGGGACCAGGAACTGCAGTCTCTCCGAGAGCGCTCCCGGATCGACCAAGTCGCCCATCCGCACGCCCAGTCTCGCAACCTTGTCCGAGTACGCGGGGCCTATCCCCCGTCCTGTCGTGCCCACCTTCGATCCCTTCCTGAGCCTCTCCTCAGCACCGTCCAGCAACTTGTGATATGACATGATGACGTTCGCGCGATCGCTTATCCTCAGGTTGTCCGTAACGATCTTCCTCGACTCCAGGCCATCGAGTTCCTCGATGAGAACGGCCGGGTCCAGCACGACGCCGTTGCCGATGATTGCAGCCTTCCCTCGCCTCAGGATTCCGGAGGGCAGATGATGTAGCCTGAAGACCTCGTCGCCCACCTGGACCGTGTGGCCGGCATTGTTGCCGCCCTGGAACCTCACGACCATCTGGGCCTCTTCTGCCAGGTAGTCGACTATCTTCCCCTTACCCTCGTCCCCCCACTGGGAGCCGATGATGACAACCGAAGGCATCGTGATCGGGAGACACATGCCCAGCGACATTCTTTAAACATTCGATTGGGAGACTGAGGCGTCTACTTCCTCGCGAACGACCTGTAGTGTCGCAGCAGCTCCTTCGCGGGCAGATCCGTCCTGAGCCCTTTCGGATCGAAATGGGTCCTGGATGCCTCGGCGCCGATCTCCTCCAGGGAATCGACGAACTCGGCCAGCTTCGGCGGCGACGCCTTTGTGTGTTTCGCGAGCTCGTCCATCGTGAAGAACAACGCGGGTCCCGCGGCCTCTTCGTTCCAGACTTCGAGCATCTTGGAGCAGCGAGCCGCAGTCCCCAGGTCACCGGTCGCCTTCATGCCTTTCAGGATCTCCCTGGAGAAGAGCCCTCCTCCCCACAACGGACCAGCATCACCCATCTTCTCTCTCTCCTGCACGAGAGCCCTGTCAAGGGTCCTAGCGTCGAACCTGACAAAGCCCAGCTTCTTGATCGCCGCATCGGCCCGCGCTGCGCCGTTCCTTATCCTGACGTGCAGCCTGAAGTAGTGGTCTGAGTGATAGCACAGAAGCGGCTCGGCGGCCCTGTCGTGCTTGGCAGCCTCTCGGACGACGAAGCCGAGCAGTATCCGCAGCCCGGTCTCGTGTGCGAACGGCGAGCGGGAGGACAGCGCCCCGTATCTCCTGAGAGATGTCTTGGGATAGCTGCCGTAGAGGGGCGCTGTGTCTGTGGCCGTTACTGCTATGATCCCATCGTTCTTGCAGCTCTGCGCCGCCATGTCCACGAACTCCACCGGAGGGCCGAACGGATCGATGTCGATGTAATCGTAGTTCTCCTCGGACAGGAGGCCGTTCAGGTCGCGGCAGTGTATCTTGACATGGCCGAGGCTGTTCATGTCGGCGTTCTGTCTCATGAGGACAGCGGACCGTATGTCCCTGTCGTTGAGCTGGAAGTCGGCGCGCACCCCGCACTCGTTGGCCAGCCTGAGCCCCCTCGCGCCCGTGGCCGCGAGCCCGTCCAGGATAGCCTGTCCCTCTTTGAAGGCGGTCCGGCCGAACATCACGGACACATCTCTGCCGAACTCCATCTGACGGTTGTAGAACACCTCGCCCGTCCTTGTACCAGGGCCCTTCCTCGAGAAGCTCTCAGGCACGAGAAGCTCGGTCGTCCCTTCTTTCACCTTCACGAGCCCAGAAGTCAAACGTATTCGCCCTTCATCAGCTTGATTATCTTGTAAGGGAG
>JAFGHM010000065.1 GCA_016930135.1 Thermoplasmatota archaeon
GTCCAGCAGCTGGAGAAGAGCCAGCTGGTTCAGAAGCAGAAGGACGGCGGACGGGTTGTGACCGCCAAGGCCAGGAAGCTGATAGACGGACTGTCCACGCAGATCCTGAAGGACATGGCGGCGCTGAACCCAGAGCTGTCCAAGTACCTCTGAGTGAGCGGACATGGCAGAAGAGGACGAACTCGGGGCCCTTAGGCAGAGGAAGCTTCAGGAGCTGCAGCAGCGGGCCCAACAGGAGGCCGTGGCCCAGGAACAGGCGAAGCAGATAGACGCGCAGAGGCAGATGGTCATGCGTCAGATCCTGACGCCTGAGGCGAGGGAGCGCCTGGCGAACCTGAGGATGACTCGACCGGACGTGGTCGAGAGCGTCGAGAACCAGCTGATCATGCTCGTCCAGTCGGGCAGGATAACGCAACAGATAGACGACTATACGCTGAGGCAGATACTGCGCAAGGTGATGCCTCAGAAGCGGGAGATCAAGATAGAGAGGCGATGACATGGCTAAGCACAAGCCGCACGCGAGGAAGCTCAGGCTCCTGGCGGCCATGAAGAGCAACAGGAGGGTTCCAGCGTGGGTCATGATGAGGACGAACAGGAGTTTTCTCAGGCACCCGAAGCGGAGGCACTGGAGAAGGACCAAGCTGAAGGTGTGAGGTGTTCATCATGGTAGAGGAGCTGGAGAGGGTCTTCACCGTACCGCTGACCGTGACCAAGCGGGTTCCGAGGACGAAGAGGGCGCCGAGGGCAATCAAGGAGATCAAGGAGTACGTCCGCCAGCACATGACCGACAAGGGCGCCAAGGAGGAGGAGAAGCAGAAAGACGTCTGGGTCGACTACAGGCTCAACGAGCTCATATGGTCCAAGGGTATCGAGAATCCTCCGAACAAAGTGCGTGTCAAGGCGATCAGGTTCGAGGACGGACTGATCGAGGTCTCCCTGCCGGAGGAGTAGGTTTTCCGGGGAATGGGCTGGATGCTGCGGCTCGGCGACATCGACGGCAATCCGTACATAGGCGTGTACTGCTCCGCCAGCGAGAGACTGGCCATAGTGCCCGAGTCCGCAGCGCAGAGCGTCAGGAAAGAGATTGCACGATCCCTCGAAGTGGAGGTGCTCGGAACGACCGTCGCGGGGTCGACCGTCGTCGGCTCGCTCGTGGCAATGAACTCGAACGGAGCTGTGGTCACCAATTTCGCGGAGAGGTCCGAGCTGGCCAAGCTCCCCAGGGATCTGAACGTTGGGATGATGGAGGAGAAGCTGAACGCCTCGGGCAACAACATACTAGTCACGGACAGGGCGGCCCTCGTACATCCAGGCGCCTCCAATCGCGCACTGAAGGTCCTCGGGGACGTTTTCGGGGTCGAGGTCAGGCGGGGCAGCGTGGCGGGCGTCCAGACAGTGGGTTCCGCCTGCATTGCGACCTCAAAGGGTGTCATATGCCACCCGAAGACCACAGAGGCAGAGCTGACCATGATCTCGGAGCTGTTCAAGGTCCCGGCGACGATAGCGACGCTGAACTACGGGACTCCCTACCTTGGTGCCTGCGCCATCGCCAACAGCAGGGGGGCGTATGTCGGCTCCCGCTCAACGCCCATCGAGCTGGGAAGGTTGGAGGACGGCCTGCACCTCTACTGAGGTCAGCTGGAGAAGACCCATATCTCGGTCCCGGATTCCGGCAGGTCCTCTCTCGAGAACTCGACTTCGTTCCCCACGCGCACGATATGCTCCTTGTCGCATATCTTGAGGAAGTTCTGGAGCGGCTGGATGGCCAGACCCAGCCCTGAGTAGCGATAGTGCATTGGAACCGCTACCTTGGGCTGCACGGCGTCTATGACGGCCTTCGCGCCCACGGGGCCGATCGTGAAGACGTCTCCGACGGGGACGAACAGGAAGTCAACGGGCGATATCTTCTCTACAGAGGGCTCGTCCAGCAGAGTTCCCAGGTCGCCCAGGTGACAGAATGTGAATCCGTCGAGCTCGAACCTGAATATCGTCACCTTGCCCCTCTTCCGGCCCTTGTCCGCGTCGTGATCGGCCTCCATGCCCTCGACCCGCACCCCTCTTTCCACCGTGAGAACAGGGCTCTTCAGAATCGATGTATCTGGCCCTCGGACAGCATCCGAGCAGTTGTGGTCGAAATGGTCGTGCGAAATGAGCACCAGGTCGGCGGACACGTCGGGCGCAGGTATTCCGAGGGACTTCCCGTCGTGAGGGTCCGTCACGACGACCACGCTCCCGCCCACCTCAAAGCATGAGTGCCCGTGCCATCTGATGCGCAACCTGTCCCCTCCGAAAGGAGGAGAGTAATCCCGTTCATCCGTACTTAACTCAAGCGGTAAGGCATGTCTGAATCACGTCCTGAGGGAACGCATCGGCCTCTCCCCGCTGGAGATCTACTTCTTGACCTTCCTAACCACTCGGACCTTCTTGCTCCGACGTCCCTCAGGGGGGCCGGTCTCCTTGGCAGGGCCCTTGGAGGGCGTGGGAGCGGCCTTCACCTCTCGCGCTTTCCTCACAACGCCCTCTCTCGCCACGGGCTCAGGTTCGGGTTGCTCACTTGCCAGCCCGGAAGGTGCTTTGTCGGGCCCTATCGTCTCTGAGAAGGCATCAGCCAGTTGAGACCGCGCCGGTCGCTTGGGCTTGGGTTCGCTGGGAGCAGAAGGAGCTGGACGAGCGACAGTGCGAACTGTTCGTTTCGGAGCCTGCTCGAGGGGCTTCTCGACCTCGGGGACAGCCTTTTCTCTGGGAGACTTCCTGGACTCCGCGCGGTCAGGAGTGGGAGTGTAGAGCGTCGCCTCTATCTTCTGATCTACCGAGCCGGGTTCGAACCTCTTCTTCTCGAGCATGAGCTCGCGCTCGAGCTTCTCTATCTGGAGGATCCACTCGTCTTCTTCCTCGAAGTCCCAGCCGCAGAACTCGCAAATCTTGGAGTCGAGCGCGACGCCCAAGCCGCAGCTCGGGCATTCCTTCTTCACCTCGGCCTCCTCGATTTTTTTGGCCATCGGACAGATAATTCTCAAGACATTATATAAGCGTTGTCAGGCCAGTGTTTCCCTCCAGTCAGTGGCGTCTAAGAGACAGTAAGAGACAGTAAAATACATCCTGAGGGCATTACCAGGGACGACAATGAAGACTCTAGTGCTGTGCGTGGACAGGGATGACGACCTGGGCACCAAGGCCGGTTTGAACGGCCCCGTGATCGGGAGAGAGGAGAACCTCAAGGCGACCATCGCTCTGGGCCTCTCCGACCCGGAGGAAGTCGACACGAATACGATACTGGCTGGCCTGCAGATCTACGACGACCTCATGAAGAGGGGCATGGAGGCTGAGATAGCGACCATTGCCGGAGACACACATGTCGGTTTCCAGTCCGACCTCATACTCACCAACCAGCTCGAGAACGTGCTCGAGGTGGTCAAGCCCGACCGGGCGATCTTGGTGAGCGATGGCGCGGAGGACGAGGAAGTCTACCCGATCATCTCATCCAGGGTCAAGGTGGACTTCGTGAAGCGGGTCTACGTCAAGCAGAGCAGGAGCATCGAGGGCACCTACTACATGATAATAAAGACCCTGCAGGACGAGAAGATCAGGCGGAAGTGGATCGTGCCGGTCTCATTGCTGTTGATCATATTCGGCTCCTTGTCCCTCTTCACGAAGTTGGTGCAGTTCTCCGAGAGCGACTACGGGGACATCGCGCTTCTGTCGCAGATGTCCCCTGGCATTATAGGCATAGTCCTGGGCTTGTATCTGGTAGGATGGGCATACCACTGGGCGGACCTTTTCGTGCAGCGCGTGGCCAGCACGAAGAGGTCCATCAGGCAGGGCAGCCTGGCGATACCGTTCACCATCGTCGCCCTTGTGCTTGTCTTGGTGGGAGTGATGGTGGGCTACGACACGGCGAGCGTCTACCGAGAGAGCCTTCTGCCCGGGGAGCGCAGCCTCGCGATAATGATCCTGGAATTCGTTTCCGGAGCGGTCTGGTTCGTTGTCTTCGGGGTGTTCGCGCATGAGACCGGCAAGTCTGTCACTGCGTTCCTCCGCACGAGCAGGATCAAGTGGTCCTTCATCGTCATGATGGTGAGCGTCCTAGCCACAGGGTTCATCATACAGGGGGCGGTGGACGCGATGCTGTTCTTCGTGTCCTATGAATCGGTGGAACCGATAGTCATATTCGCGGAGATGATCACGGGCATTCTGATCGCAGTGTTCAGCTCCGTCCTGTACGCCTCCCTCAGGAGCGAGGCGGCTCAGCTTCAGCCAGCGGAGGGAGCTTAGCTCTTGGACCCATCGGTATGGCAGGGACTCTACGACGAGATATGTCTGGACTTCGGCTATGACAAGGAGAAGGACCTGGAGTGCGCGAGGCTACTGGCGGGGTTGCTGGCCGGAAGGAGTGAACGAGCGCTCGCCGAGGTCAGGGAAGGCTTCCCGGAATCAGTCCTGATATGCGGCGGAGGACCGAACCTTCAGGCGGAGATATCATCGACCCAGCTGGAGGGATACGTCGTGGCCGCGGACAGCGCCGCGAGCGTGCTCCTCGAGTCTGGCGTAGCCCCCGACATGATCGTGACCGACCTCGATGGCATAGTCGAGGACCAGTTGGAGCTCAACGCAAGGGGCTCCGTCGTGTTCGTGCACGCACACGGCGACAATCTGGCGGCGATCAAGCGACATGTCCCGGATTTCAGGGGGCGGGTCGTGGGGACATGCCAGTGCCTGCCCCCGCCGAGCGTATTCAACTTCGGAGGGTTCACGGACGGCGACAGGGCGGCATGCATATGTGCGGCCCTTGGCGCTTCGGACATCGTCCTTATGGGCTTCGACTTCGAAGCCCCGTCAGAGAAGCCCGGGAAGCGAAGGGACGTCAAGAAACGGAAGCTGCAGTGGGCGAGGAAGATAATCGACCATCTGTCCTCTGAGGGTGTCAGGATAGAGATGTCGCGTGACCGTGCAGTTCAGCGATGAATCGATGTACGAGCGGGCGCCTGCGCGCCACGCGCACGCGTTCGACATTTATTTAGCCGAGTACAGAGTTCACAGGGCGGGATTGGGATGACTGTTGTCACCATGCAACAGGTTGAGAAAGCTCTCAAGAAGACGGTCGGGAAGAAGGGCATGTCCGATCCCGAGATCAAGAACCTAGCTGAGTACGTGATGAGCTTCTTCGGGTACACGGATGAGGTGATAGACAACAAGCTCACGTCCGAGGACAGGGACGTGTTCTACATGCTCGAGGAGGAGGGCCTGCTCACGACTACGCAGGAGGAAGTGCTGCTCAGGAAGGGCAAGCTCTGGCGCATCCACTACTGGATCCTAAAGAAGGACCAGATCATAAGGCTGGCTAGGTCGGATGAGGAGGCAGTCGAGTCGAGGGATGCGGCCGCTGATGTCTACGATCAGGTCTCGGACGAGGAGTGGTCGAGACACAAGCAGTCCACCGCGAACCCGCCTGGAACGCCCCCGACGCGATGATGAAATCAATTAATACCAGGACTATTATCAGCAGCTGGTCTGCCAGATGAACGGTTACCTCATTGCGCTGGTCGTGTTTCTCGCATGGCTCGGCTTCATCCTCTACCTCAGGCGCTCCAAGGTGCTCGAAAGACACAGCATGAGCCTCTACGGCCCGATGATAATGTGGAGGACACTCAGGGGCAGGGCGTTCATAGACAAGGTGGCATCCAAGAAGCTCTTCTGGAATTTCTACGGGAGGCTATCGCTTTGGGTCTGTGCGAGCTCGATGATGCTGATCATGCTCCTGCTGCTCTGGGAGGCCACCATCGTGCCGCAGATAGAGAGAGCGCCTTCACCCGAGCTGATTCTCGGCATCCCGGGCATCAACCCTGTCATACCCTTGGGCTACGGCGTGCTCGCCCTGATCGTGGCGATAGTCGTCCACGAGCTCGCGCACGGAATACTCGCCAGATCCGGAGATATCAAGGTCCAGTCCCTGGGGCTCGTCTTCCTGGTGTTTCCCATCGGGGCCTTCATGGAGCCCGACGAGAAGGAACTCCAGGCCACGACGAGGAGGAAGAGGTCCAAGGTCTTCGCTGCAGGGCCGGCGACCAACATATTGCTGGCGCTTGTCATACTCGGGCTGTTCTCGGGAGTGATGATGTCCTCGGCCGAACCGGTGAACGACGGCGCGCTCGCTGTGGGGGTCGTTGACGGCTCGCCCTTGGGACGTGCCGGGATAGTGCCAACCTCGTTGATTGTGTCTGTCGCGGGCCAGACGGTGACCAGCGCGTCTGATCTGGAGGACAACTCCTATGCGGCGCCTGGCTCTGAGGTGGCCGTGGACTACTACTACAAAGGAGAGCTGCGGTCGGTCGACGCTCTGTATGGCATCGTTGTCGCGTACGCGGTTGAGGACTTCGCCGCATACACCGCTGGGTTCAGGACCGGCATGGTCCTAGTCTCTCTGAACGGAATGCAGCTCGCCACGACCTCAGACCTGTCGGGCGTGATGTCCGGCCTCAGTGCGGGACAGGTCGTCCCCGTCACCGTGATGAGCTACAGCCAGACCGATGACGGTTTCGTCATCGACGGCTCGATAACATCGGTCGTCTTATCAGACAAGTGGGACTACTACGACGAGCACCTCCCCTCCGAGAACGAGGAGTCCTACAGGGGCGTCGGATACCTCGGCGGCGGTTTCTTGAACCTCGGGATACGAACGCAGGATGCCGACTACTATGCAAGCATGCTCGCGCATCCTTTCGATGGGAACAAGGACCTCTCTGACTTCTCGATGTCCTGGCTCAGGCTGGTTGCCCTGCCCTTTCTCGACCTCGCTCCAATCAGATCGCCCGTCACGGACCTGTACGAGCCAGGCGGCAGCCTGGCCTGGATGCCGGACAGCGCCTTCTGGCTGCTGACCAATTCGCTCTACTGGATCTTCTGGCTGAACCTCATGGTCGGCCTGACCAACGTGCTCCCCGCGGTGCCCCTGGATGGCGGATACTTGTTCAGGGACGCCCTGGACTTCCTCGTCGACAGGTCGGGGACGAAGTACACTAAGGAGAAGAGGGACAGGCTTGTGGGCTCGATATCCATCGGCCTCGCTCTGCTCGTCCTGTCGCTCATACTCTGGCAGCTCGTCGGGCCTTCGCTCTGAGCATCGGCAGCGGCGGTCTGGCCGCGCATACCTTTTTATTACCCAATCTGTTACCAATCAGCTTGCCATGTTCTCCCCTGAGAAGGACATGAAGGAGCTAGTACTCGAGATCCTCAAGAAGGACCCGATGTCCATCAGCGGGGTCTGCCGGGAGCTTGCAGCCAAGGGCGTGAAGCTGCACAGGTTGGAACTTACAGGCTACCTCAAGGCCCTCGCGGACATGAACGTGCTAAGAGAAAAGGACATCAAGCCGGCCAAGGTCTTCTCGCTGTCGGCCGCCAGGGAGAAGAACCTGTACGAGCTCGTCGGCGAGAGCTGTTCCAAGATCGGCAAGACACCGGACGAAAGGGCGACCCTTGCTGCATATACATTGCAGAAGCTGTTCAGGAGGGCCGTCTTCGACATGGAGGTCAGGAGATGTGGGATGGACGGAGCAGTTGAGGGCAGGAAGGCCACGACGGAGGAACGTTCGGAGGCGAAGGCCATCTTAGTCCGCCTCAGCTACAAGGTGCCGAACAGCGATGTCCCCACGGTGGTCGAGAAGGACCTTGACGAGCAGTTCCTCCAGGTGCTGGCCGATGTCGTCGTGGAGCGGTTCGGTGTAAGGCCGTATTTGAAGGAAACCACCCAGCTCAGGCTATGACGTCGAATACTCATCGATCTCGCAAGGATTCGGATACCGTGGAACTGGAGGAGATAGTCAGACGCATCAGGGAGTACAGGGGCGTTGTCCGGAAGGCCCCGATCACGCCCGTTGCTGCGGGCCTGATACCTGTCCGGAGTGAGGACATCCTGGCCTCATATGGCGAGGACGCGGCAGTGATCAGGTGCGGGAAGGACCTGCTCCTCATGGCGGCCGACGGCATACTCGAGGACCTGGTGGCGAAGGACCCCTTCTGGGCGGGCTACTGCTCCGTGCTGGTCAACGTGAACGACATAGCTGCCATGGGAGGCATCCCCGTCGCGATGGTGAACATAATATCGACCTCGGAGACCCGGACCAGGCAGAAGATCGTAGAGGGCATGAGAGCCGCATGCGAGAAGTTCGGAGTGCCCATGGTGGGAGGGCATACGCACCCTGACACCTCATACAGTGCTGTCGATGTCGCCGTGCTCGGTAAGACAGATAGGTCGAGGCTAGTCCTGAGCAGCGGTGCCTCTGAAGGTGAGTCGATAGTATTCGCAGGGGATCTCGACGGAGAGTTCACAGAGGGAGTGCCCTACTCGTGGGACACGACTTCTAGAAAGAGCGCTGAGGCCGTCAGGCGGCAGCTCAGGACGATGAACAAAATCGCCCCCTATCTCACAGCTGGGAAGGACATCAGCAATCCGGGGGCCCTCGGTAGCCTTGGGATGCTTCTGGAGGCGAGCGGCAAGGGTGGCCTCGTCGACATCTCGAAGATGCCGAGGCCCGAGGGAGTCGACCTCCTCCAGTGGCTCACGGCGTACCAGGGGTGCGGCTTCGTCGTCACGTGCAGGCAGGCCAGGACGAAGGTGGTCATCGACGAGTTCGCAAGAACCGGCATAACGGCGAGCGTCTGCGGGTCGGTCAAGGGAGGCCATCTGCTCGAGATCGAGCTCAAAGGCCGAAGAGAGGTTCTTTTTGACTTCTCGAGGGATTCCCTGGGGTGTGCCCTCCCGCAAAAGATATGAAGTCGATTACTCCTATTCCAGCACGAGAGCGAGAAACACGGCAATTCAGCGGTTGGCAACCAATCCGAGAGGGCGCCTATACGCTCGGGTAGGTTGAGCTAGTAAAAGGGGAGTGTCACGCTGCGCTCCCCA
>JAFGHM010000066.1 GCA_016930135.1 Thermoplasmatota archaeon
ATCGAGCGCGCCATAAGGCTCGGCCTGGCCGTTATCACGGAGGGCATTCTGGTCGCTCCGCTCGAAGGCATCGCCGGCGTATCGATAGGCAAGAACTCGGACGGCTCCGACTACTTGGCCGTGTACTTCTCAGGTCCGATACGCTCTGCCGGCGGCACGGGCGAGGCCATGAGCGTGCTGATCGCGGATGTCGTCCGGAGAGAGCTCGGCCTCGGGAGATACTTGCCGACATCGGGGGAGTCGGAGCGGTTCAAGGAGGAGATACCGCTCTACAGGTCGTGCCAGCACCTGCAGTACACGCCATCGAACGAGGAGATCGAGATCATATCGAGGAACGTCCCCATATGCATCGATGGCGAAGGGACGGAGGACGCCGAGATATCTGGCTTCAGGGACCTCCCAAGAGTGGCGACGAACAGGGTCAGAGGGGGCGCATGCCTGGTCATCGCCGAGGGCCTGTGTCTCAAGGCCCCGAAGGTCCAGAAGCACGTCAAGCGTCTGGGGATAGACGGCTGGGAGTTCATAGATAAGTTCCTGAGCCTCAAGAAGAAGGGCATCGATGAGACGGGTTCGGAGATAGCCCCGAGCACCAAGTACCTGAAGGACATGCTCGTTGGTCGGCCCGTGCTCGCATATCCTTCGAGGGTCGGCGGATTCAGGCTCAGGTACGGAAGGACCAGGGCGACCGGGCTCGCAGCCCTCGCCATGAACCCCGCGACGATGACCCTCCTGGGTGATTTCGTAGCTATCGGCACTCAGGTCAAGGTCGAAAGGCCCGGGAAGGCAGGTGCTATCACGCCCTGCACGGACATCGAGGGCCCGATAGCGCTGCTGGACAACGGCGACCTCGTACAGGTGAATACTCCCGATGAGGCCAAGGCCATCATAGACAGGGTGGATGAGATCGTGGATGTGGGCGAGCTGCTCGTGCCATATGGCGAGTTCGCCGAGAACAACCACCTGCTCATGCCCGCTGGATACAGTCTCGAATGGCACAGGGAGGAACTCCTGGACAAGAAGGTCGAGCTCCCCGCGGACTGGAGATCACCATCATTTGAGAGCGCCCTCAAGCACTCAAGGGAGCAGAAGGCGCCTCTTCACCCGAACTTCAATTTGTTCTGGTCTGACCTGACCGTCGAGGAGATCGTGAGGCTCAGAGAGCATGTGATCTGCTCGGGCAGGAGCGACGGGGCAGCGCTCCGCGTGAAGAACCAGAAAGAAGAGAAGGCGATCCTCGAAAAGCTCGGGGCGCTCCACAGGGTCGAGGGCGAATATGTCGTGATCGAGAAGTATGCTGAGCCCTTGTTCCTCTGCCTGGGGCTCACCGCGTCGGAGGATGGGAGCATCTCGGGCGGGCAGCTGCCGAAGTCGGAGAAGCCCCTGGAGCTCGTCTCCGCTCTGGCCGGCATAGAGATCAGGCCGAGGGCGGCCACCAGGATAGGCGCCCGCGTCGCGAGGCCCGAGAAGGCCAGGGAGCGCAGGATGAAACCCCCGCCCCACGGGCTGTTTCCGGTTGGCGTGAGCGGGGGCTCCCAGAGGATGGTCAACCAGGCTGCCGAGGCGGGGGACATCAGGGTGGAGCTGGGCGAGAGGCAGTGCCCCATGTGCGGCCGCAAGACTTTCATGACGAAGTGCGAGTGCGGCTCCCACACCGTCCCGACCGGCAACGCGGCCGTCCAGGATATCCCTATCGGCATGATATTCGAGGCCGCGCTGGACCGGCTGGGCGAGAGGCGCGCGGTCGATGTCAAGGGAGTCCAGGGCATGATCTCCAGGAACAAGACCCCCGAGGCCATCGAAAAGGGCGTGCTCAGGGCGAAGCACGATGTGTTCGTGTTCAAGGACGGCACTGTGAGGATAGACGCCACAGACGTGCCGCTGACGCACTTCACGCCGTCCGAGGTCGGGATAGATGTCCAGACCGCGCGTTCGCTGGGGTACACAAAGGACTACCTCGGCAAGGAGCTCGAGAGCGAGACGCAGCTGCTGGAGCTGAAGGCCCAGGACGTCATCATACCTGATTCATGCACGGACTATCTGGTCAGGGTCTCCGAGTTCGTGGACGACTTGCTGACAAAGGTCTACGGGCAGGAGCCCTTCTACGGGATCAGGAGGAAGCAGGATCTTGTGGGGCATCTCGTGGTCGGGCTCGCCCCACACACATCGGGCGGAGTGCTCGCGAGGGTCATCGGGTTCTCATCGGCCCACGCTGGCTACGCGCACCCGTTCTTCCATGCGGCCAAGAGGCGCAACTGCGACGGGGACGAGGACTCGATCATCCTCCTCATGGACTGCCTTCTGAACTTCTCGAGGGCCTTCTTGCCGGAGAAGCGCGGGGGGCTCATGGACGCCCCTTTGGTTCTGACGACCAAGCTCGATCCCGACGAGATAGACAAGGAGGCCCATAACATGGATGTGGGCGGCCGCTACCCGCTCGAGTTCTACAGGGCCACCCAGAGATACGCCCACCCGAAGGAGGTGGAGCCGCTGATGGACCTCGTCAGCGGCAGGATAGGCACCGTGCTCCAGTACGAGGGGATGGGGTTCACGCACGAGATAAGCGACATCTCGTACGGCCCGACCACATCCGCATACACCGCTCTGGAGACGATGGAGGACAAGCTGAGGGCGCAGATAGCCCTGGGCGTCAAGATACGCGCGGTCGATGCGGCCGATGTGGTCCACAGGGTCATCACGAGGCATCTCCTGCCGGATATCCAGGGCAGCCTCAAGAGCTTCACCGGTCAGCAGCTCAGGTGCTCCAAGTGCGGCGCGAAGTACCGAAGGATACCCCTGAGGGGGAAGTGCTACTGCGGCAACAAGCTCACCCTAACGGTCCACGAGGCGGGCGTGAGCAAGTACCTCGAGAGGGCCAAGGAGATAGGGCAGACCTTCAACGTCCCGGCCTACACGCTCCAGAGGATAGCACTGCTCGAGAACTCGATCAACTCTCTCTTCCAGTCAGACAAGATAAAGAACCCGAAGCTGGACGAGTTCCTGTAGAACATCTGGGCCGACGCTCGAGGGCAGCTGTCTCGTCATTCCTCGAGCGTGGATATCTGCTCCCTGAGCCCGTCGAACTTCTCCTCGAGGGCCCTGAGGCCCCTTGTGAGGACCTCCTTGGCCTGGAGCGAGCCGTCCGTCTCGAACCTGAAGAGTATCTTGCCTGGGATCGGAGAGACCTTGATGACCCCGGCATCGCAGACCTCGACGCAGGCCCTGCACAGGTTGCATTTCTCGGGATGCTTGGCCACTATCTTCTTCTCCTCCTTGGCCAGCACTCCCTTCGGGCAGACCTTGACGCAGCTCGAGCCGAGGTCGCACTTGGCGTGGTCTATCTCTATCTTGGCGAAGAACCTGTACCCCGCGCCTATGGCCGCCTGCCACTTCGCGTGCTGCTTGCCCGTCCCTAGCTCGGCGGTGGCGTAGATCAGGAGCGCCTGGTCGTCCGAGAGCTTCACGATGGGTATGAGGTCGTCCTTGATCCGGAACTTCGCGTCCCCTACCGGCTCGAGGTCGCCCGAGTAGACCGTGCACGGGCCCTTCTTGTTCAGGGAGTACATGATCGTGCAGCTCGGGCACCCCTCGCCGTTGCAGCTGCACTTCGACCTGAAGTTGAATGTCTCGAGGTCCGTGGGGACCGGAACCATGCTCAGCCTGTGCGCCACGACCTCATCGAACATCGGCGAGACGCTCTCGAAGGCCTGGCCCTTCTCGTCCATGATCGGGCCCAGGTGGAACTCCACGTTGTCGATGGCCATCTTGGGGACATCGGACGTGATGACCCTCCTGAGGGCGTTCGCGAACGCAGGGTTCGTGTCTGAGATGACGAACTGCGCCTTCGTGGGCGTCATCTCCGTGATGTCTATCTTCATCCGGGATCACCCTACACTCTTCGGCCCCTTCTCCCGCCCTTCTTCTTTGTGCCGTCGTGCGGGACTGGGGTGACGTCCTCGATCCTGCCTATCCTGAGGCCGGCCCTCGCGAGCCCTCTTATGGCCGCCTGGGCCCCTGGGCCAGGCGAGGCCGACTTGTTGCCTCCGGGAGCTCGGACCCTCACATGTATGCTGTCTATGCCCTTCTCCTTGGCGATCTCCGCGACCTTCTCCGCCGCCTTCATCGCGGCGTACGGAGACGCCTCGTCCTTGGCCGCCTTGACGACCATGCCTCC
>JAFGHM010000067.1 GCA_016930135.1 Thermoplasmatota archaeon
ATGGCGCTCAAGGAGGTGCAGCGCATGCTCGAGAAGATAGTCAAGGAGGCTCTCGAGCGCGGCTGCGACTTCGAGGCTCATCTCGCTCCGAAGATATGCGTCGTAGGTTGTGGCGGCGGAGGCTCGAACAGCGTCCACAGGCTTCAGCGCCTGGAGCTGGATGGCGTCGACACCATCGCAGTCAACACCGACAAGTTCCACCTATCGCGCATAGATGCGGACCAGCGGATACTCATAGGCGAGCACATCTGCCACGGCTTTGGAACGGGAGGCGACCCCATCATGGGCGAGAAGGCCGCCTCCTCCGACATCGACAAGATAGAGTTGCTGGTCCGGGACTACGACATCGTGTTCATCACCGCGGGCATGGGAGGTGGAACGGGCACTGGCGCTGCCCCCGTGGTCGCCGAATCCGCCAGGAAGCACGGGTCGATAGTCGTAGCTCTTGTCACACTGCCATTCGACATCGAGAAGGGAAGGTTGAGGACAGCACTCGCAGGCATCGCGAAGCTGAAAGAACGGGCCCACAGCACGATAATACTCGACAATAACAGATTGCTCGAGATAGTGCCCAAACTGCCCGTGGAGCAGGCCTTCATGGTGATGGACCAGCTCATTGCTGAGGTGATCAAAGGTATCACCAACACGATCTGCCAAACGAGCATGATCAACCTTGACTTCGCGGACTTCAGGAACGTTATGCTCCATGGCGGAGCATCCACTGTCCTGTACAGTGAGAACGATGATCCTGAGCAGGTCGTCCTGGAGGCGCTCAATAACCCGTTGCTCGATGTCGACATTGAGGGAGCTTCAGGCGCCCTGATACACATCACGGGCGGCCCCTCCCTCTCCCTGCGGACTGCCTACAAGGTCTTCGACGGAGTCACGAGCGAGCTCGGCGCACATGTGAACGTCAAGCTCGGCGCGCGCATAGACGACGGCTTCGGAAGCAGCATCAAGCTCATAGGGATCATCACCGGCCTTCCCTCTCTCGGAGACTCGGGAAAGCTCCAGGCCCTGGGCGAGACGGACTCGCTCTTGTCGAGATGCCTGGTCGACATGATAGGATAAACCAATCCTCCCCCACAACAACAAACGAAATGCGCCCGCCACCGTAACTCGGGCGGGCGCTCAGCTTTTCGTCTGCCGCTTCTTTCTCGGATGTGCTTCTGGAGCAGAGATCTTTATCGCCCCGTCGAACACGCCCATCAGTGTGTGGAACTCCCAGGTCGAGGGGACGGAGCGGTTGATCATCCGTCTGAACATCACCTTGGTCTTCTCCTTCTTGTGGGGTGGGTAGTCGATCGCGTCCAGTAGCACGGAGAAGTACTCGAACAGCTTCTCCTTCTCGAGCTCCCCGGCCTCCCTCGGGCTCCATCTCTCGACGCCCGTTGCGAACAGCTCGTAGAACACTATCGCAGCGGCGTGGCTCATGTTCAGTATGGAATAGTTGGGGTTCGCCGGGATGGTTATCAGGAAATCGCTCTTCTTGATGGTCTCCTTCGGAAGCCCGAAGTCCTCTCTTCCGAACAGGATGGCAATCCGTTTGTCCGATTCCCTGATCTTCTCCGCGAATTCCCTGGGAGTGTGAGAGATCCGCGCGAAGTTCTTCTCGTTGGCCGTGTCCACTCCGGATGTGGCCGCGACGAAGTCGACGTCCTTGATCGCCTCTTCGTCGCTGTACACGATCTTAGCCCCTTTCAGGATGTCGATCCCGTGCATCGCGCGCTTGGTCGCCTCCTCACTTAACATGCACGGCCGCACGAGCACTAGCTCGTCCAAGCCGAAGTTCTTCATGGACCTTGCGACGGCTCCGACGTTGCCGTCGTTCAGAGGTTCTACCAGGACCACCCTGAACTGTGCCACAGCTCCTCCACAGATGCCCTAGGTATTTAACTCTGTAGCAGATAGCATTCGCGTGGAGCACGAGCGCAGGATTGCACTGAAGTTCGCGTACGACGGCACCATGTTCTATGGCTTTCAGAGACAGCCGGGCCGGCCGACTGTGGAGGGAGAGCTGATAGACGCGCTGATGAAGGTCGGCGCCATCAGATCACCGAGGGAATGTGGTTACAGGAGTTCCAGCAGAACCGACCGAGGTGTGAGCGCCCTCGGGAACGTAGTGTCTTTCAGGACTAGTTTCGAAACCGGTGAGGTATGCTCGGCGGTCAACTCAGAGATGGAGGATGTATGGGCGTATTCCGCAATCGAGGTTCAGGAAGATTTCAATCCCCGGTCTGCGAGACAACGATGGTATCGCTACTACCTCCTCAGAGCAGATCATGATTTCAGGTTCATGAAGGAACTGGCATCTAGGTTCATCGGAATCCACGACTTCTCGTTCTACTCAAGGAAGGATGAAAGGAACCCGATGAGGAAGATAGACTCCATTGAGATATCTGAAGCGGGGGGTTTCCTGGCAATCGATTTCAGGGCGGAGAGCTACCTGTGGAACATGGTCCGGCGCATAGTGTGGGTGATAAACGAGGCGAGTTCACGCCGCCTGGACGTGGAATGCGTCGGGCCCGAGGCTAAGAAGAGGCCTCCGCGAGTGGGACTTGCGCGGCCAGAGTTCCTGATGTTGATGGACATCGACTGTGGCGTTGTGTTCCCAGTGAATCGCAGCGCCTCAATCGGTTTGTCGAGGGTGCTTGAGAGGCGCGTCGGGGAAAGCGCGATGAAGCTCGAGTTCGAGAGAATGCTGTGTTCCATCATCTCGAAAGGGTGACTCCATTGTGAACCTTGATATCCGGACCGAATCCTATCCCATCTAGGATGAGGATAGCCGTCACGGGCACTCCCGGGGTGGGGAAGACGAGCGCCTGCTCCAGGGTGAAGGGCGTGCGCGTCGTCCATGTTAACGAACTAGTGGACGAGCTGGGGCTTGCATCGGGATACGACCGCAAGCGGAAGACCAAGGAGGTCGATATCGTCAAGCTGGCGAAGGCAGTGGCCGCTCTTGGGGATAGCATACTCCTGGAAGGCCATCTATCCCATCTTCTGAAACCGGACCTCGCAATCGTATTAAGGTGCTCCCCGAGAGTGCTCGAGCGTCGCCTGAGGAAGAAACACTGGCCCAGTCAGAAGGTACGGGAGAACGTCGAGGCCGAGGCCGTGGATGTCGTCCTCATCGAGGCGATCGAGAACGTGCCCGAGGTCTGCGAGATAGACACGACAAAGATGAAGCCGGCTCAGGTCGCAAGGGCAATCGAGAGCATCCTTGCTGGAGAAAGGCAAAAATACCGTGTTGGTAATGTTGACTGGAGCGAGGAGGTTTTGAGCTGGTTCTAGACAGTTACCGCGACGAGGCAGACCGGATACTCTCCCCCGCTGCGAAGAGGCTCAGCAACGTCAATCCGAACCACATCTCGCTCGCCTCTTTGGTGTTCGCGATCATTGCGGGATTACTGTTCGCGCTCGACTGGTCCAACTTCCTCCTCTTCGCGGCCGTTGCGGTGCTGATAAGCGGAGCGCTCGACGCTCTGGACGGCAAGGTCGCGAGGATATCCTCGAAGGCATCCAAGCGGGGGGACTTCGTCGACCATGTGATCGACAGGTATTCGGACGCCATCATCCTGGGCGCGATTGCCATCAGCCCTAGATGCCCCATCTCCTTCGGCCTCTTCGCGGTCATAGGCGTGCTCCTCGCGAGCTACATGGGCACACAGGCACAGGCGCTAGGGCTCGGGCGCGAGTACCGTGGCATCCTCGGACGGGCGGATAGGATCGCGGTCCTGGTCATTGTCCCGCTGATAATCTATTTCTTCGATATCAGCGGGAGCGAGATCGTGAACGACATCTTCGGGTACTCGCTGATGGCCTGGATGATGATATACTTCGGCCTCGCGGGGAACATCACGGCGCTGCAGCGGGCCAGGTCGATCTGGAAGTCACTTCCGTGAGCGGAACCGCCTTCCCTTCAGCCTGTAGTAGTTGAGCGGGTGCTTGACAGCCCCGTCCCTGCAGAGGTCGTCGGGGTCGAAGCAGATGCCATAGCTTCTCATGGTGCTGCACTCCGGGGGCGTGTACTCCGTCCCGGATATCTCGCCCGTGATGTGCTTGATCTGGTACTCGCTCTTGCTGGGGTCGAAATCGGGGGCCGTCGAGAAAGTGTCCAGTATCTCCTGGGAGTCCATCCCGAGCGTGTGGAAGAAGGACACGAGCGCGAATCTCCCGGAATGGGGCACGTTCTCCCCCGCCCTGATCATGTCGAGCAGCCTCCTCATGCAAGGAGGCAGCCTCACGATGCTGAGCTTCTCCATCCCCTCCGCCCGCTGCTCCTTCCTCCTCTCCTCGATCGCCGCCCTCAGCTCCTCTACGGTCTGCCCGAACCGATCGAGTATCGCGTCGTTGACCGGCAGGGGCAACTCCGAGGATATCTTGTCGGTCAGGGCCGCCTCGACGATCCTGACGAGCCTGGCCTGGGACACGAGGACCTTGCCGTCGACGATCCTCTGGTTGACCAGCTTCCAGCTCTTGCTGCGCATCCCGGAAGAGGCCCTCAGGAAGTCCGAGAAGGAGATCCCGAAGACACCGTCCTCCTTGGTGACATCCAGTCCGAGTTCGGAGGCGACTCCCATCACGAACTCGTCGCTCTCGCCCTTCAGCCGCTCGTTGGCCTTCTTCGCTTCGGCGATGGCATATCTTCTGACGAATCCGGGGTCCGCCACGGCGGAGACTATCATCCTCGCCACCGGGTAGCTCAGGAGTTCCTTGGTCGCGTCCGCCTGGGTGCGCATCGGGTGGTCGCCCACCACGGCATCTTCGAACGCCTCCACGACCCTCTCCTTTCCCGCCAATCTCGCGCTCTCGTATGCCATGCCAGTCATGAGCTGGTCCAGCGAGACGCCAGTCGCCTTCAGGGTGGCAGCTGATTCCTTCAAGAACGGGTACTTCGCGGCTCTGGCTATGTCCAAGCACTGCCCCCCAAACGATTCGAAATCGAGGCGTTCGTACTATAATCTGTCTACTGCGCTTTGTGTACTTTCCCGCAGGTCAGGTGAAACTGAGCCGATTCTAGGCTGATTGGGTCGTCGAAGAGCTTCCAGAGCCCCCTCGTATCATCGAACGGCCGCTGCCTGACGATTGCCGCCGCACGCTTCTTCCCTATGCCAGGGATCGCCTGCAGCATCGACATTGTTGCGCTGTTCGCATCTGTGGGATGGATGACACCCGATGCGCTCCTGAACCCCCGACCAGTCACGGCGATGTCGAATCTCCGTCCTATGGTCACAGGATAGGGAATCGATATCAGCAGAGGGTACGACCCGACCTGTCTTCCGAAAGTCCTTCCCCCTTCCCGCACCTCTGCGTAGACCCCGGTCAGGACCGTTCTGTCAGGTACGAGCCTCTCCATCATGGAGGCATCTATCTCCTCTCTCACCTTCCTCCTGAATTGCATGAACGCCCCTCTCGACTTCACACCCGGGAACTCCGACCTGGAAGGGATTACCTGCCTGATGTTGATCCGACGAAGCAGAAGCCCTCTCGCCAACACCTTGCGAAGGAAGTCGAGGTTCAGGTCGTAGGTCGCCTTCGTCTCGCCCTCGAGGCCGCACACGAAGTTGATGCCAGGGAGCGCCGCCGGGAGCCCAGTGGGCCCCCTTGCGGATCCAATCTCGTTGACGATCTCTATGGCCTCCAGAGCCTGCTCCGGCGTCGAGTTGAGGTTGTTGGCCTTCCGTACCACTGGGTCGGCCGATTCGAGGCCGAAGGCGAGCACGTTGCCGCTGGTGCAGTTCTCGGCAATCGCCTTGGTTATCTTCCTGGACTCCTTCGGATGCTCTGCGATCACCGCGGGGTTCGCGTTGTCGAGATGGAACACTTCTGGCTTTGCGGTCCTGCTTATCCCCCTGAGCAGCTTCTCGACTGCTTCGGGGTTCGGTCTGGGGTTCTCAGAGACACCCGTCTCCTTCGAGAGGTAGCAGTACACACAAGACTGCGCGCCTAGCCTGAAGTTGCGCACGCCTGCCTTCGATAGCGCCTCGACCTCCCTGAGTATGTCCTTCGGCTGCCTGAAGAGGACTTCTCCAAGAAGAGGCTCGACGCAGAACCGGCATCCACCGGTGATGTACCTGACGCATCCCCGATACATCTGCACCTCCGCGATAAGCGGCCCTCCGTGGTCCGGGTGATGGGCGCACGCCTCCGCCCCCTCAACCGACCAATCGCTCCACTCCGCGTCGGTCCTTCTCCGGTCATCCAGCCTCCGCGTGCTGACAAGGTCGAAGAGGCACGCGTCGAGGTCCATCGAGGCTATGTGGTCGAAACAGCCCTTGAGCTCGCGAGGCGCCCTGTCCGGGGCGACGCCGAGGCTGGCGATCGTGGTTCCGTGGAACGCGCCGGCGACCGCTATAAGCTCCTTGTCGCTGGCAGGCATACCCCTCAGGTACTTTCCGGGCACCGCGATGTTCCGCACGACCGCCAGTAGGTCGCACTTGTCGAAGCTCACGCCACGAGAGCGCAAATGGTCTATCGTGGCGTAAGAGACCTCAGCGCCCGCGGATGCCAGGGCCCCATAGGCCAGCCTCGCATAAGGCGATATGAACGGCGGGACCCCCAGGCACGCGGGTTCGTCGGTGTAACCGTCAAGGACCAGCGCTTTCATATGACGCGAGAATCGCGTTCCCATGATAATATGTGTGACCCCGCTGGCTACTTCCTGACCTTGATCGCGATCGTGGCGATCGCCCCGCCCGTGTAGGCATTCTCATACGAGTTCAGGGCCACCATGTAGCCGTCCTCCGGCATCCTGATCTCCTCGACGACCTCGCCGAACGGGCTCCTCACCTTCGCAATAACCTGACCCGCCTTGACCTTCTGCCCGAGCTCGACGACATACTCCAGGAGGCCGCCCTTCTCCGACCAAACGTCCTCCCTGCGGTAGCCCTTCTCGTGGATGACAACGCTCGACTTCACCGGCGTCAGCGTCCCTTTGACTGCCCCTAGGTGTACGAGGACATTCCTGACCGCAAGGTAGCCCGCCTCGACAGTGCCCCAGTCGATGTCCTTCGACCCTCCCAGCTCGATCGTGAGCGATGCGATGCCGTGAGTAGACGCCACTCCACCGAGGCTCGATCCCAGGTTCTGCTGCGCGTAGTCCTCGGACTCGAACTCGTCGAGCACTGTTATCCCGGTCGCCTCTGCCAGCTCGTCGTTCCTCCTCTTGAGGTCGCCGCTCACCGGGTCGAGCAGCACGAACGGGATGCCCCTGCCGATCGTGTGCAGGTCGACGATGACGTCGTGCTTCCGTGCAATCTCCCATATCTTGGCGGTTATCCTCTCCGCGATGTAACCGGTCGACTTGCCAGGGTACAGCCTGTTCAGGTCCACTCCTGCCTCTGGCATCCCCCTGATGTTGTAGTTCAGCCCGTCGGGGTTCATGGATGGTATGATGGTGATCGTCCCGAGCACCTCCTTTCCTTTCAGGTAATCGATCAGCCGCCAGATGGAGGCTATCCCCGTGAGCTCGTCGCCGTGGACACCCGCACCTATGAACACGGACGGGCCGGCCGAGCCCTTGTACTCCAGTATACTCAGCACATATGCGCTTCCATCAGCGCGCTCTCCTATCCGAATCTTCTTCTTAGATACCTTGACTGACATGCTTCGACCTGCCCAGTAATCGACATCTCCTCTTAGTAATGTTCTAAGGAGGCGTGTTGTCCGGGGCCAATAGACTGATACCGTCGCCGGGCACAGGGCGGATTGACAGCATCCAGACATCCCTGCGTGCGCTGGTGCAGTCCGTTGGTCCAACGTGTATCAAGGCAATCTATTAATTGCCGAAATCAATCCCGACCTTTGCGGTTCGAGCGACAAGAAGAGGCCCAAGTTGTTCGAAACGCTTAATCCCATCAACGACTTTCGAAAAGAGTCGAAACTTAAGGGGTAGATTCGAATGGCAAGGAAGTCCAAGCCGGCCAAGAAGAAGGCCGCGAAGAAGGCGATGAGGAGGGCTCCAGCGAAGAAGGCGAAGAGGGCGAAGAAGTCCGCCGCGAAACCTCTCGAGAAGATGTCCGTTGATCAGCTCCTGAAGAAGGCGTACGAGCCCGCCAGGCTCGCGATGATATACCACCCGTTCTACGAGGGCAAGATCGAGGTCGTTCCCAAGTGCGAGATATGGGACTTCAGCGCCTTTGCGATCTGGTACACGCCAGGTGTCGCGGAGCCGTGCAAGGCAATCAACAAGGACAAAGAGCTCAGCTACATACACACCAACAGGTGGAACACCGTCGGCGTGATATCGGACGGCACGAGGGTGCTGGGCCTGGGGGATATCGGGCCGGAGGCCGGTCTGCCCGTGATGGAGGGCAAATCACTCCTCTTCAAGTACCTGGGTGGCGTGGACGCGTTCCCTCTCTGTCTTGGGACGAAGGATCCAGACAAGATCATCGAGACCGTGAAGGTGCTTCAACCGTCTCTCGGAGGCGTGAATCTCGAGGACATATCGCAACCGAAATGCTTCTATGTGCTCGACCGCCTGAGAAAGGAGTGCGAGATACCTGTTTGGCACGATGACCAGCAGGGCACAGGCACCATAGTCGCAGCGGGCGCGGTCAACGCAGCCAAAGTCGTCGGCAAGAAGCCCCCAGAGATGAAGGTCGCGTGCGTCGGTGCTGGGGCCGCCAACATCGCCATCTCAAGGATCATGGCGCTCTCGGGCTACAAGTTCGAGAACATGATCATGTGCGACTCGAAGGGCTCGCTCCACCTGGGCAGGTGTGAAGAGCTCAAGAACGATTACAAGGAGAAGCTCTGGATGTGCGAGCACTCCAACAAGGAGGGCCTGGTCGGCACGGTCGCGGACGCAATGAAGGGCGCGGACATAGTGGTCGCTGCTTCGAAACCCGGCCCTGGGACCCTGAAGCCTGAGTGGATCAAGGGGATGGCTAACGACGCCATCGTTTTCGCGACGGCCAATCCGATTCCTGAGATATGGCCTTGGGAGGCGCTCGAAGCGGGAGCCAAGATCGTCGCGACTGGCCGGTCCGATTTCCCGAACCAGGTCAACAACTCGCTCGGGTTCCCCGGCATTTTCAGGGGGACGCTCGACGTGAAGGCCAAGACCATCAGCGACACGATGTGCCTCGCGGCCGTCATGGAGCTCGCCAAGACAGCCGAGGACAACGGGATATCGGACACATACATCGTCCCGACCATGGACGAGTGGGATGTGTTCCCGAGGGAGGCCGCCGCAGTTGGAACCGCGGCCATCAACGAGGGCATAGCCCGCGTGAAGGCCAGCAGGAAGGAGCTGTACGACAAGGCCGCGGCCATCATCAAGCGCGCGAGGAGCCAGACGAAGACGCTGATGAAGACAAGGTTCATCAGGCCCAGGCCGAAGGCCTAGGCGCCTTCAGCTGCCTCTGAAATCCTAGAAACCCCTTACTTCGACCTCTTCTGTTCTGTCAATGACGGTCTCTGCGTCCTCAGACTGAAACCTCTCTGAGCAGACACCCGAAGCTCGAGAACATCGCCAGCGCGGCAACGATGTCTTCCTGAGGTGCCGGGAGGGTGCCAGCAACCTTGATCCTGTACTGGATGTAGTCGAGCGACTCGACAGAGTGCGGCCTCCGATCCTTGGGGATTGCCTTCAGCTCCTGCGGGGTCAAGGGCAGAGGCCGTCCCGGCATGGGCGCGGTCAGCTGCCCTTTCTCCTCGAGGACGGCGATGTATCCCTTCTCATCGATGTACTGGATATCGTTCTTTCGTCCCCTGATTGGGTGGAATGTCAGCTCAGTCCCGAGAGGCGAAGTCATCTGAAAGCCTGTCTTGAGCAACGAGCCGCTCATGGCGAACAGTTCCCTTCCTCTGAGGGTCACGCGCATGCCATCTTTCCAGCCAACCGTTCCATCGCCCCATGGCGTTCTCACGACAGAATCCCCGACCTTCATGAATCTGAACTCGAGCTTGTCATAGGCGATCTGGCCGGTTATCCTCTCTCTGTCATCGAGGATGTCGAAGCGCA
>JAFGHM010000068.1 GCA_016930135.1 Thermoplasmatota archaeon
AGGATGCTTCCAGAGGCTGCCTGGCGATAGCATTGTTGGCTCCTTTCACAGCCTGACCTGGCGACCGCATCGGAGAGCATCGACTCGACCCGGCCCGTGTCTCGGACATACTCTGCAGGGTCCTCTAGCAGCATCGTTCTCATCTCGCCGACTAGCCTCTTGGGGCTGCAGGAACATGTCCGACACCGCCTGTCAGACGGAATACTGGCGCAGGCATACGCCCTCGTGAGAGCAGAGAGCTCAGCCGCCGCTGCCGCGATGACCTTCACTTCCTCCTCCCTGTACCTTTTGTGCATGAACCGCTTCAGCATGATCGTGTCCGGGACAGCGCCTCGCGCAACTATGCTGATGATGCCGACCATGCACCTGCGATTGTGGAGGTCTTGTGCCCCTCCGCAGGACTCGCAGTCGACCTCGAGCTGAAAGCCTTCTGTCCCGGTGAACTCATGGGGGCAGCATGTCCCTGGTGCGAGCGTAGGGGCGAGTTTCTTGGCAGGTCCCGAGCGGTGTCTCATCGCAGTTCGCATCGGGCCGCAGGTTCTTGTACCATGGTCGCTCCCGTAGGCTACATGTAGGCTGATGTGGGTAATCGTCCAAAGCGTTCCTCAAGCTAATGATCCGGCGTGACGACGCTATCGGTGGCTTTTTCGAGGACCTGCCGGTCTTGCTGTTCGTCCTTCTGGGGGTGTTCGTCCTCATTTCCGCGAGCGTAATCGTATCGGATCGTATGTCCGAGCAAAGGAGAATCGATTGGCTCGGGTCCGTCGCCGATGATATCCTTGCGGACATCCTCTTGCGCGTGACTTGCGCGGATGCAGTGGGATACTCGCTCACCGTCGCGGGGATGAGAGAGATGCGCTTGGAGGCCGCGACCGAAGCCGCTGCGGGCGATGCATACTACTGCGCGAGCGTTGTGATGCTTCACCCCAGTGTCGAATGGCTGTGCTCAGCGGCCAAGGGGGACCCGCGTACTGCCTCCAATGCGGGTTTTGCGGAGACACTCTTCAGCGCGATATCGGACGACGGTTCGACGGCAATAGTGAGGGTGACAGTGCTTGCCTGGTGAGCTCTTCCGAGACGAGAAGGGGCAGCTGGCCCTGATGGACGCCATGGTCTTCTTCTCGATCGCCATGCTGGTATCGAGCATCTTGATGGCCCAGTCAGAATCCGTCTCGACCAGCACCCACAGCGAACTCGACTGGCCCGGAGTCGAAGTCTCGGATATGCTCGAGGTCATGATGGGCGCCTCGATCGGGACAGAGATGACGATATGTCTAGATCGCGAGTGGGAGATATGCGGTTCCGAGTCAGTCGCAGAGTGTCTCTGTGCGGAGCTGTGCGCGGTGTCCAAGGGATTCGAGATGAGCGCATTCGATCCCGTCAATGAAGCCATAGCGGGCATACTCGAAGTTCTATCTGGTCCCCTCTTTCGCGCGCATGTGTTGGCGGTGCACCCTCAGGGGTCGTCCGCGGAACCGGTTCTGGCAGTGCCAGGACCCTGCAGAGCTGGGGACAGCGTGCACTCCAGTTCCATGGAGCTCCCGTGCGGACATGGCCTAACGTTCACGATCATCCTGGCTCTAGAGCCAGCCGCGCTTCCTGAACTCATGTAGGTCAGAGGCGGCGATCCTGACCTTCTTCTTGGCGAGCTTGTATCCTCTTCCGAGGTCGATCATCGCGACGGTCACCATGAGCACCAGGCCGACGATGGCGTACCACAGATAGGTCTTGTCGTCCGTGATCAGGCTTACTGCGACGAGTCCTGGGACGAAGAAATAGAGGAAGTATGTGAGGTAGGTCAGCGGCCCGTTCGGCACGACTATCTGGGACGCCCTGCCCATGCACCTTGAGCACTGGGGTCTCACCTGGTACCAGGCCTTGGCCCTCACCTCCTTGCAATTGGGGCAGTAAAGGAACTTCACGTCCGTTCGGAATGAATGGGCACTATATATCACCGACTGGTTGTGACAACCGAGATAAGCTGATAGCTCGATTCGCGTGCATGGACGGCCGGGATGGTGCCGGGCGTGATGACTACACCCGCGAGGAGCTCGTCGTGCTCGCGTCGCTGAGGCGGGTGTCCGGACGCACCTGCAGGAACTGCAGGTGGTATGTGGCAAAGGGGGATCACAGAGGCTGCTTCCCGGATGGCAAGTACAGGAAGTGGCTTTCCGCCGAGGAGTTCAGCTCGGGCTGCGAGAGGTTCAGTCCAGCGAGGAAGTAGTGGTGCAGGGGCGCGGATTCGAACCGCGGAACCACTTCTGGACAAGGTCCTAAGCCTTGCGCCGTTGACCGGGCTTGGCTACCCCTGCTTTGGGCTACGTTCAGCAGATGTCCAATGATTATAATAATCAATCGCAGGCGGAGAACATGACCCGACTCTCATGGACGGCCTCTCTCGGAATCCCTCGACCTGCTGAGGTAATCGCCAGCTGCAGCCAAGGCCACCTCGCGCCTGGCGGGGAACGCCTTGACCCTCATTCGGACGGATATGACGTCGTCCCCCGACCCGAGTCTCAGTCTCCCCGCGAAGGCCTCCTGCTTGTCCAGCTTCAGGAAGAGATTGCATCCGTCGTCGATCCTTCTATCGAGGCTTCCAACAATGGTCTCGAGGTCCTCAGCCCGGATGCGTCTGAAGAAGTCGTCGATCAGATGCGGCTCGGCAATCGTCGCCTCGATTATCTCGATGGGGTTCCCGTGGTGCCCCTCCGTCTGGGACACTCGCAGCTCGACATCTCCCAGGGAGTTCAGCATCGCCTTCTTGACTTTGTCCAGATGCTCTGTTGCGTGGCAAAACACCCTCGCGTGCAGGCTGCTGAATGTGCCGCTCACGTCCGCGACAATCGCATAGGGTATATCTAATGCCATTCGTGGGATTGGGCATGCGTGACGTCGATAGCTCCGCGCGTGTGCGCGGATGCGCGGACATGATAGTAGCGGGGTCAGACTTAATATGCCACACAACCTACACGAACACTCGGTGTCCCCGTTGATCGAAGTGAGGTTCCACGGGAGGGGAGGCCAGGGCGTCGTGATCGCCTCCGAGGTCCTGGCGAAGGCAGCGTTCAGGATGGGTTATGAGGTCTCGGCCTTCCCGTTCTTCGGGGTCGAGAGACGGGGCGCGCCTGTCACCGCGTACACGCGCATCGACAGCCGGCCCATCCGCGTCAAGACGAACATATACTGGCCGGACTACGTCGTGGTGCTGGACAGCTCGCTGCTCGAAGGCGTGGACGTTCTGGAAGGGCTGAAGGTCAAGGGTAGTGTGCTGGTCAACTGGCCGGATGGGAAGAAGCTGAAGGATCTGCCGAGCAAGTTCCGACGCTTCGTCCTGGACGCGACGAGCATCGCGGCGTCACACGGAATCGGGTCCCAGACAGCCCCGATCGTCAACACCGCCATCCTGGGCGGGTTCGCGAGGATATGCGATGCGATCGAACTCGAGCCAGTGCTCGAGACCATCCGAGAGGCTGCCCCAGTCAAGAAACAGGAGAACGTCGCTGCTGCCAGGGAGGCCTACGAGAGGACAATCGAGGTGACGCCGTGACCAAGAGCTACGAAGACCTTCCCCTGACGCCCATCGCCGACACTCCGAGCACCATGAATCTCACGGGCCTGTGGCGCGTCGTGAGGCCCTTGGTGGACAAATCCAAGTGCAAGAAGTGCACGACATGCTGGAAGTTCTGCCCTGACGCTGCAATCACCCTCGTGGACGGCTTCCCTGTCATAGACCTCAACTATTGCAAGGGCTGCGGGATATGTGCCCACGAGTGCCCGTCCAAGTGCATCATCATGGTCAAGGAGGGCGAGGCATGAGGATGGTGATGACCGGCAACTACGCCTCGGCATATGGCGCCAAGCTCTCGAGGGCCGAGGTGATCGCGGCATATCCGATCACGCCCCAGACGTCCATAGTCGAGAAGCTCGCGGAGTTCGTATCCTCGGGAGAGCTGAAGGCTCAGTACATCCCGGTCGAGAGCGAGCACAGCGCCATGGCCGCCTGCATAGCTGCAGAGACCGCAGGCGCGAGGACCTACACGGCAACGAGCTCCCACGGCCTCACGCTCATGCACGAGGTGCTCATGTGGGCCTCCGGTGCGCGGCTTCCGATCGTCATGACGAACGTCAGCAGGGCGATGGCCCCTCCTTGGAGCGTCTGGGTCGACAACATGGATTCGATTGCGCAGCGCGACACAGGATGGCTGCAGTTCTTCTGCCAGAACAACCAGGAGGTCCTCGACACGATCATCATGGCCTACAAGATCTGCGAGAGCAGGCGCGTTATGCTGCCCGCGATGATCATCGAGGACGCGTTCATACTCTCGCACACATCTGAGCCCGTCGACGTGCCTGACCAGGAGGTAGTCGACAGATTCCTGCCCCCCTACGCGCCCGAACTCAAGATCGAGGTCGGGAAGGCAATGGGGTTCGGATCCCTCGTCAAGCCCGACCAGTACATGGAGTTCCGCTACAAGGACATGCTCGCGATGAAGGAGGCTGCGGAAAGGGTCAAGGCCGTCGAGAAGGAGTTCAAGCAGGTCTTCGGGAGGGAGTACGGCGGCCTGCTCGAGAAGTACATGTGCGACGACGCCGAGACAGTGCTCATCACGGCCGGCTCCGTAGCCGCAACGGCCAAGGACGTCGTGGACGCGATGAGGGCGAGGGGGGCGAGGGTCGGCCTCGCCAGGATAAGGGCCTTCAGGCCCTTTCCCCACGAGGAGCTGAGGGCATTAGCGTCCAAGGTCGTTGGGATTGCGGTCTTGGACAGGAGCTACACCTTCGGCGCCGCAGGGGCCATGTTCACAGAGGTCAAGGCTTCGGTCTACTCGTGTCACAAACGACCTGTGATGAAGAACTACATCGCCGGGCTCGGGGGCAGGGACATCACGACCAAGATCATATCGAACATCATGGACGACATGGCCGTCGCAGCGAAGCGAGGAGTCGAGGACGAGGTCGAGTGGGTCGATGTGGCCGGCCTTCCGAGGAGGTGGCGCTGATGGTGAAGACCACAATACCTGAGGAGGAGTTCACATATCCGGGCAGCACTGGATGCCCTGGCTGTGGCGCCAATCTCGTGATGAGGTACCTTCTGAAAGGGCTAGGAGGACGCACGGTCGTCTCGATTCCCGCCTGCTGCTGGGCCGTCATGCCAGGCTACTGGCCTAGCAACTGCCTGAAGGTCCCCCTGCTCTACACCGCCTTCGAGGCGACGGGGGCGGCGATATCCGGCCTGAGGGCGGCCTTTGACGTTAAGGGGGTCGAGGACGTGACGATCGTCGGCTTCGCGGGAGATGGCGGCACCGTGGACATCGGGTTGCAGGCCATGTCAGGAGCCGCGGAGAGGCGCACAGATGCGATATATGTCATGTACGACAACGAGGCGTACATGAACACTGGCATCCAGAGAAGCGGTTCCACGCCCTACGGGGCATGGACAACGACCACGCCGGTCGGTCCGAAGCACGAGTTCAAGAAGGAGCCGAAGAAGGACATCATGGCCATCATGGAGGCCCACGGGATCCCGTACGCGGCCACGGTCTCTGTCGCCCATCCCGAGGACTTCGTGAAGAAGGCCGCAAAGGCGAAGAAGATCAAGGGTTTCAGGTTCATACATGCGCTGTCTCCCTGCCCTCCCGGCTGGCGTATGAACCCGACGCAGACGATCGAGGTCGCCAGGCTGGCGGTCGAAACGCACTACTTCCCGCTCTACGAGATCGAGGAGGGGAAGCTCAGGATCACGAGGAAGGGGAAGGGCACCCCCGTCAGCGAGTTCCTCAAGCTCCAGGGCAGGTTCTCGCACCTGACGGAGGCTGAGGTAGACTCCATCCAAAAGACCATCGACGAAGCGTGGAAGAGGCTCCTGGACAGGGAGGGCCCGGAGGCGTAGAGGTCTCTGGCCAGGGGCGCCTTCGTATCTGGTTTCGGGAAGCGCGAATCTGATGTGATGTGCACTGAGTGCGCAGCGGCAGCAAAACACCTATATAGGATGCAGAACGGTATTTTAAGGGGAGATGGCGACCCTGAAGTGCCCGGAATGCGGGGCGGACAACCCGGAACACGTCTTCTACTGTGGCCGTTGTTCAGCTGGTCTACGAGAAGATGTCCGTTCGA
The DNA here is from genome assembly GCA_016930135.1 of Thermoplasmatota archaeon. Classification (GTDB taxonomy): domain Archaea; phylum Thermoplasmatota; class Thermoplasmata; order UBA10834; family UBA10834; genus COMBO-56-21. The sequence goes on from JAFGHM010000068.1 coordinate 6,115, forward strand.
CGTGGGGAGCTATTGCAGGAAGCGACAGGCCGCATCAATACGACGAATACCCGCCAAGGATCCGGCGCTTTCCTCTGGTGGTGGCCGGCTCGTTCGCGGTTATGTTTGGGCTTTTGTTTCTGTTCGGATTCTTTTCCGGAGAAGGACTGCGATGCCTGATAACGGGAGTGACCTATCTCTGTTTTGGTATCGTTTTCCTGTTGATGTCTTCGAGCAAGATGTGGGCTCTGCACAGGCTGAAGATGCCTGTGTTGGAGAGGAGACCGATCCTCGCTGAGGTCAAGTGTCTCAATGAAGGCGTCATCTTCATCCTGGCTGTGTTTGTCTCCGTTTTTCTGGTCTCGCTCATTCTCCTTCGCCAGACCGCGGACGCATTCGACATCCTTCCATATCTGATAGTTGCTGGCATCTTGCTCATTGTTTTTGCAGTCTTCTACAAGCCCATCATAGGCCTGGAAGAGAAGGGCGTGTTTGTCATGACCAAGCGCGGCCCCAACGAGGTCTTCCTGCCGTTCTCAAGAATCTCCCGCATGAGCGTCACAGGCAGGTGTGTCAAGATCGTGCTGAAGGATTCGCCTCTGTATCTGGGCCGCTACTGGTATTTTGTGTGTCTTGGGGATATGAGAGCGTTCCGGGGCGAGCTTGACAGGCTGAGATCCACGATCCCGATGCCTGCCGCCAAGTCCTCAGCCTGAAATGTGCGAGCAGGTCAGAGAGAGCTGTGCATGTTGACGAGGATAGACCAGGGTCAGGCGACCATCATCAGCTTCCTCCTCTTGTAGCCGATCACGACCTTGATGCTTCCCTTGAAGGACGCATCAAGGCCCGAGTCGCCGCTGTCCACCCTCAGAACCGGCGTGTCTCGGAGCTTGGTCGGCGTAGCTACGACGCAGACATTGGCAGGCCCGACTATTCGGAGGACTCTTGCGGATATCTGCTGGTTCCCCCTTCCGAAAATGAACCCCTGGGAGCCGATCGGGGTCACCACCACAATGGCTTTGGTGCTTCTTCCGAGCAGCTCGAGCAGCTGGGACTCCGTGGCATCTCTCAGTACCAGGCTGCCATCTAGGACCACGTCGACGCCAAGGAGCGTCTTCTCAAGACCCAAGTGCTTCGTTATCGCGGACGTAGTGCTCCCGGGCCCGAGGATGTACGCTGTGCCCGGGGCCATGGTTTCGGCTATGTATTGGCCGATCTCCGCTGCCTCCTCGTCCGCGCTCCCGGAATGGTAGACGGCCTTGCTCGATTGAAGGTTGACGACATCATCTGGCACACGGGCGTAGCCGTGCAGCCTCGCCTCGAGGACCCCTCTTCTGAAGCTATCCTCGTCGACGTCCATGACCTCCGAGTCCCTCGTCAGGCCGGTCGTCGCAAAGGACTCGACTAGATCCCCGAGCGATTCTGGCGTCATGGCGAACACAGCTGAGTGCATCTTCACGCCCGCAGGTATGCCCACCATGGGGACGGCTGACCCCACGGCTTCAAGCACATCTCTCGCTGTGCCGTCCCCTCCGGCGAAGACCAGGAGGTCAGGCCTGTGCCTCAGGAACTCCTCTATGGCCAGTTTCGTGTCTTGGGCGTCTGTCTTGTGTCCGGGACGGAATACCACCTTCCCTTCGATGCCCGCAGCCTTGAGCTCCGCCTCGCCCATCTCGCCCGAGCAGGTGATGAATTCGAGTTCGAGCGCCTTCTTCAGGAGCGATCGGAGTGCTTCGATCGCCCTGTCGGGGGACACGGGGGTTGCCCCCCTAGCCAATGCCTCCTCCACAGTGCCCTCACCGTCAGTGCCCTTGAGCCCTACTGACCCGCCCATGCCCGCGACAGGGTTCACTATGAAAGCTATCTTCACGGACATGCGTCAGCGGCTTCTCGATAGAAACGGTTTGCGATGACAACCTCAGAGATGATGAGAATCGGGGTGAAAGGGTTTCAATCGTCTCCTTCCGGCCAAGGGACGCGGAGGCCGATCCTGTCTGTCCGCCTTTGACCGGGACCATTGGCTGCGACGGCTATCAGCCGAACATGCTCGGTCCGAACCCGTTGAACATGGGGTCCAGGTCGGCATGGATGAGCTGCTCGTCTCTCATCTCAGGCGGGTGCTCGGGCGTCTCCTCGTCTATCATGTCCGAGTAGCCCATGATCTCCTGCATGAGGCTGGACACGTAGGAGCTGGTCTGGCTGCTGACCGACTCTATGATCCTCGAGACGCTCCTGTCGACTACCTTCAGCGCCTCGTTCGCGGGCAAGTCCGCAGCGATCGATATCAGCTTGTTGTTGTCCAGCACGATTGTGAAGTCGGCTGACTCTCTCAGCTTGGCGACTCCGCCGAGCGCCGTCTCCCGCCTCGATGCTCCCTCGTGCTCGAAGGGCAGTATCGGCAGTGCGAATGTCAGGGCGCTCAACCCGCGCGAGACATCCGCCACTACGGGCGCGACGCCGGTGCCCGTTCCACCGCCCATGCCCGCGACCACGAAGACGATGTCATATCCTCTCAGCGCATCTCGTATGACCTCGCGCGCCTTCTCGGCGCAGTGCTCCCCGACCTCGGGGAACCCGCCTGCGTCCTTTCCGAAGGCGACGTCCTTCCCTATGAGGACCTTCTTGTGCGCGTCAGATTTCCTCAGGTGCTCCTCGTCTGTGTTTATGGCAACCGTGTCGACGCGGTTCGACTTCCAGTATATCCCATGGACGATGTTCGAGCCAGCACCACCACATCCGACGACCGCGATCGTCGGCTCACCAAGGCTCGTCCCTATTGCGTTGATC
>JAFGHM010000069.1 GCA_016930135.1 Thermoplasmatota archaeon
GGAGGATTCGAACCTCCGTCGCAAGATCTCTCCTTGCGAGAGCAATCCAGAGTCTCGCATGATTGACCGCTACACTACGGGGCTATGACGACGATTGCGCTAATCGACTGCCCCTATTTAATAGATTAGCGCTCTGTGGTTCCTGGGACGAGATGTGTCGGCCTTACCATGAGGTTGCCGTTCGATGATGGACCACTGCCTGGAGTGCGCGGGCTTCATATCCTACTCCAGCATTCTCAGGAGAGTCTCCAGATGAACCACAGGCAGAGGATCGAAGCATGTCGACATGTGGTCGACAGGCTGCTTCGGAAATATCCTGATGACATCAGGGCCATCGCTGTGCTCGGATCGGTCGCTCGGAGAGAGGACGAGGAGCATTCCGACGTCGACATGAAGGTGCTCGTCAGAAGTGGTTCGAACCTGAAATCCCATGTCTTCGTCCTGCACAACTGCCTCTTCTCCATCGAGGTGCGCACGGAGGAATCGTGGAGGAAGGAGCTGACCGAGCCGAACAGCCACCTCAGCCTGAGCGTCGGCTCACTCATGCACATCCTGCCGGGCCACGACCCGACAGGAGCGTTCAGACGTCTTTCGACCATGGCCAGCGCCCTGCCGGCTGAATGCTGGCGGAACGCAGTGCGAGACAGCATGGAGGCCATCTTCGAAGACCTCGGCAGGACCAGGAACGCCTTTGAGCGTGGAGACTTCAGGACATTCCGAATCAATGCAGTGAGCGTCGCATTGTCCATGGCACTGATCCAGGCGAACCTCAGCCGCCTGCCCGTCGTGACCGAGGCGGACCTCTACTGCATTTTCGAGGACCTGCTCGGGAAGGACTCCGAGCCTGCGAGGGCGTTCAGGATCGCTGCCAGAATAGAGGATGGGGACGATGACGACGTCATGGACGCCCTGAAATTCCTGGGAGAATACCTAGCCAGGGAGTCGCTCAAGCAATCCTCCATGCCGCAGATGTACCGATCCGCAGGCAGCTACTCGCCACCGTGAGCGATGACATTCACTTCTTCAGGCGGTCGATGGCGCGGACCATCTGGGCCTGCACCGCGTCGATGCCTCCCGAACCGTCTATGTCGACGAGCTTGCCCTTCGTCCTGTAGTGCTCCACAAGTGGAGCGGTCTGGTCCTGATACACATTCAGGCGGTTCCTGACGGTGGTCTCCTTGTCGTCATCCCTCTGGATCAGAGCGGAACCGCACTTGTCGCACACACCCTCCTGCTTTGGCGGGTTGAACTTCACATGGTACACGGCCGCGCACCTGGGGCATATCCTCCTGCCCACGGCGCGCTCGACCAGGACCTCGAAATCAACGACGATGTTCAGGACGAGGTCGACGTCGGTCATCTTCTCGAGCTCCCTCGCCTGTCCGATGGTTCTCGGGAACCCGTCCAGGATGTAGCCATTCTTGCAGTCCGGCTTAGAGACCCTCTCCGAGATCATCTGCACGATCAGGTCGTCTGGGCCGAGTCTCCCAGAGTCCAGATAGGCCTTCACCTTGAGGCCGATGGGGGTCTTCTTGGCGACGTGTTCCCTCAGCAGGTCGCCCGTGGCGACCTGGGGCAATCCATACTTCTCTGCCAGCTTCTGAGCCTGCGTCCCCTTTCCCGCGCTCGGAGGGCCGAAGATGACGAGCTTCATGTCGAACTACCGAGCGAACCATGCTGGAGGGTGTACTTATGGCTTGCTGAGCCGGAAATTGCCGAAGGCGTGCCAATGCACGTCACAAGACCGGGGTAATGACCACGTCGAGCCTCATCTCCACGTAGTAATGTGAAGGGAGCCCGAAGAACACGGGGCCGATGTTGCCCTTTATCTCCTCCTGCGGGGCGTCGCCTCCCCAGGAGGCTATGTAGTAATCATCATACTGACGGCCCCAGACCAGGTCCTGCTCCACGTATGCGAACCTGAGCCTGGTCTTCGTCATCTGGAGTATCACCTCGTCCGTGAACGGGTCATAGTCCATTCTCATCTCCAGCTCATGGGATTCGATGGGGTCGCCGAGCCCGATCTCGTACTTGATTTCGAGAAGAACAGTGTCTCCGGCGTAGATCACGTCCCCCCTGGTCGGGGATATGTTGAGTGAGTACTCGACCGTCATCTCGAACCCGCCGTGCGATGAGCCCGCATCACTTATGAACATACTGCCCTCGATGAAGGTAATCGAATACCTCCTCGGCTCCTCGGATTCGGGGGCAAGCGCGATTCCCAGGCTGGCCAAGAGCACAACTGCTGTCACGAACCCAAGCCAGCCCTCACCTGCCTTCCACATCGGACTCGACGATTGTCTCGGGGGCATCTTAAACCTAGCGACCGGCCTCCAGGCACGTTAGTCAAAATCATTTTATGTGACTGGCATCATTATTGCCGAAGGTGCCCCATGAAGAAGGGAGTCGTTGAGGAGCTGGAGAAGATCGTTGGCAAGGACCGTGTCTCCACAAAGACGGCTGACCTGTATGTGTACGGGTTCGATGCCTCGATTCACCACAAGAACCCCGATGTAGTGGTCAAACCAGCCAACACCCAACAGGTTTCCGAAATCGTGAAGCTTGCCAACAAGACGAGGACGCCAGTCGTACCCAGGGGGGCCGGCACGGCCATGTGCGGCCACACAGTCCCCCTCAAGGGCGGCATCATGGTCGACATGACCGCGATGAACAGGATCAAGGAGATCAGGGTGGAGGACCTCTACTGTGTCGTCGAGCCCGGTGTGGTCTACGACAAGTTGAATTCGATGCTGAAGAAGCGCGGCTTCTGGTTCCCGACGACCCCGGGGAGCGGAGAGGCCTGCACGATCGGGGGCATGGTCGTGACCAACGCTTCCGGCATGAGGGCCATCAAGTACGGCGCCACGAGGGACTATGTGCTCGGACTGGAGGTGGTCCTGCCCACAGGGGACATAATCCACTCAGGCACCCGGACGCTCAAGAACGCCTCGGGCTACCAGATCGACAGGCTCATGGTCGGCTCAGAAGGCACTCTGGGGATAGTCACCGAGATAACACTCAAGCTGGCCTTCAAGCCAAAGGCATCCGCGATGACCCTCGCGGCCTTCAACTCGCTCGCGGAGGCGGGGAAATTCGTCTCCAACGTCATCGCGAAGCCCCTTATGCCTTCGGCGCTCGAGCTGATGGACTCCGTATGCATCAAGGCGGTCAACAAGTGCATGAACGTGGGCCTCCCGGATGTAGCGGCGGTGTGCATGATAGAGGTCGACGGACACCCGGTCGCAGTCGATGAGGAGCTCAAGATTGTCGAGGAGATAGCGAGGCAGAGCGGAGCAGTGCACACCGAGGCCTCAAAGGACAAGAAGAGGATCGATTACTGGACCTATGCCAGGAAGGCCATCATGCCATCGCTCTCGCGCTTCGGGGAGAAGTTCGTGTCCGTGGCACTCGCAGACGACATGGCTGTCCCGATATCGCGCATCCCCGAGGCCGTGGTGGCGTTCCAGAAGATCGCAGAGGAGAACGGGGTCATAATCGGCACATACGGGCACTCAGCGGACGGCAACCTGCACACGAAGATGCTCGTCGAGCCCGACTCGAAGGAGAGCTGGATGAAGGCCGAGAGGGCCGTAGGTCAGATCTTCGACAAGGTTCTGGAGCTCGGGGGCACAGTCACCGGTGAGCACGGGGTATCGATCACCAAGGCGCCCTACATGCAGAAGGAGAGGGCCGATTCGATCGCTGCGATGAAGGCCATCAAGAAGGCGCTCGACCCGAAGAACATCATGAACCCGGGGAAGATCTTCGACTGGGAGGGCAGCATCATAGCGCACCTGAGGTACCCCGCGTTCCTCGAGCAGGAGGACGAGCCCTCACCACGAGGACCAGGCGGAGTAGACGAGAAGGCCGGCAGCAAGTAGCGCTGCGACATAGGCAGGCTTGTTCCAGGCCCATACCTTGAGCCCGTCGAAGGCGGGTATCGGCAGAAGGTTGAAGAGCGCAAGGAACCCGCAGATCAGTGTCAGGCCGTGTGCCAGCGTGGTCGCGAAGGACGGGATACCTGCTAGGTCGAACGCCCAGAACGGCATGCACGCCGCTGCCACGAGTATGTTCGATGCAGGCCCGGCGATGCTTATCTTGCCGTTCTGGGAGCTCGTGATCCTGCCTGCTATCATGACCGCGCCTGGAGCAGCGAAGAGGAAGCCGAAGAAGGACATCACCAGGGCGAGCCCGAGCATCTTGTAGTCCGCTCTGAACTCCGCCCAGCAGCCGTATCTCCTCGCAACGAGCTTGTGGGCCATTTCGTGAAAGAAGAAGCCTCCGACGACTATGACGAGGGCGAAGCCCATGTTCGCGAC
>JAFGHM010000070.1 GCA_016930135.1 Thermoplasmatota archaeon
GAGACGGACGAGGACATAAGGAACGACCTCTGGTTCAAGAAGAACTATCTGGACCTGATAAACGAGTACCCCAACCAGTGGATAGCCGTCTCAGGAGAGCAGGTCATAGGCTCAGGAAACGTCAAGCGCACTGTGGATGCAGAGGCGAAGGAGCGCTCCCAGGGGCGCGTCTACTCGCTGTACTTCATACCACCATCCGACGTCATGCCTTAGCCCTGCCTTCCATCCAGGGCAAATCGACCTCGTCCGTCCTGAAACGCTGTCTCACAGAACTGTCCTTCAACAGGGTGTGTAGCCCGGAGCCGTGCATGATCAAACCGGTCCATGCGATCATAGCGCCATTGTCGACGCAGAGCGGCCCTGGAGGGACGTGCATCTTCGCCCCCCTCTCCTCGGCCATGATCCTGACCATCTCCTGAAGGCGCTTGTTCTGCACCACGCCTCCTCCCAGGAGAACCTCGTCCTTCTCGACATGCGCCATCGCCCTCTCGGTCACCTCGACGAGCATTGCGAAGCAGGTCTCTTGTAGTGAGTGACAGAGATCCTCGAGACGACAGCCTTGCTTGTGCAGCTGCAGGGCCGCCGTTAGTATGCCAGAGAACGCGACATCCATCCCCTTCACGCTATACGGCAGCTCGACAAGCTCCTTCCCCTCACGTGCGAGCTTCTCCAAATGAGGTCCGGACGGGAACGGCAGGCCGACCTCCCTTCCGAACTTGTCTATCATGTTGCCTATGCCAATGTCGAGCGTCTCGCCGAAGACGCGGTATCTCCCGCCCGAGTACGCGATGACCTGCGTGTTCCCCCCCGAGGCGTACAGAAGGGTCGGATCCCTGCAGTCCGTGACCTTTCTTCCGATCTCAAGGTGCGCGACGCAGTGGTTCACTCCGACGAGAGGCACATCAAGGCTCAGCGCGAGCGACCTGGCCGCAGTCGCGGCAGTCCTCAGACACGGTCCCAGCCCGGGCCCCTGTGAGAAGGCGACCAGGCCTATGTCTTCGTACTCGATCCCGGCCTTTCCGAGCGCCTCGTGCATCAGGGGCACTATGTTCTCGGCGTGATGGTTCGCGGCTTCCCGCGGGTGTATCCCGCCCTTGGATCCGTCGATCATCTTCATCAGGTTCGCCAGGATCTTGCAGTCATGGTCCACGATGCCGATGCCGACCGTATGGGCCGTCCCTTCGATGCCCAGGCAGATCATGCGCCTGACATCGCTGCGCGGGTAATTAGGATATTCCATCGGCTCTGTTCGACGAACAGATGTCAGACGATTCGAGACGAGGTGGTTCGGAGGGCTTCCGCGTGGCTGATGAGCTCACAGGACTATCTGCATCGACCTGCCGATCTTCTGCGCTTGAGCTGCATCGTAGGCGATCTTGGCCGTGAGGCAGTCCTGGATCGCGAGGCCGGTCGAGCAGAAGACAGTGATCTGCTCGTCGCTCTCTCTTCCAGGCTTCAGACCAGCGACAATGTGACCTATCTCGACGTTCACGTCCTCCCTTGTGAGCTCTCCCTTGGCAAGCGGGACATTGATCTCTCCTGAGTGCGAAGCCTGCTCCCAGTCGTCTATGACTAGGCGCGCGCGCTTCAGTATCTTCGGGTCCGTCTCCTGCTTCCCAGGGGCATCCGCCCCGATGCAGTTGATGTGCGTGCCGGGCCCGACCCAATCGTCCATGATGATTGGCGTTCGGGAAGCGGTCGCGGTCACGACTACGTCCGCGCCGACAACGCAATCCCTGGCGCTGGACACCATCCTGAACTTGCCGACCTGCTCCTTGTACTTCCTCCTGAACTCCCGCACCAGGGCCTTGCTCTTCTCGGGAATGATGTCGTTCACACGGACCTCGTCGATGTGACCATACTGCGTGACGAATGCCAGCATCTGGGTCCTGGCCTGGTTCCCGGCTCCTATCATCCCTAGCACCTTCGGGTTGGGCCGGGCGAGGTATTTTGAGGCTATCGCGCTCGCCGCGCCCGTCCTCATGTCGGTTATGTGAGTCGCATCCATGAACGCGAGCGGCGCTCCTGTGTGCGGGTTGATGAGCACCAGCACGCCCATCACAGTCCTCATACCGTAGTTCTTCTGGTTCTGCGGGTGCACGTTCACTATCTTGACCGCGCTGACATCCATGTCCTCCACGTAAGAGGGCATGGTCCTGAGATCTCCGTCGTACTTCTCATAGAAGAGATAGACCTTCGCCGGCATCTGCGCCTTGCCCATACCCTTGTGCCTGAAGGCATCCTCGACCGCACCGAGTACGTCCTTCATGTCAAGAAGCTTCTTGACCTGTTTGCCCGTGAGAATAAGGGTCCTGACCGAAGCATGTTGTGCTGCCATGGTGGGACACTGCTCCGGTATGTTGCTATCGGAAGCGCGCATATAATGGTATTCGACCTAAAGGATTACTTGCTCACGGATAACGCATTGTCCATAAACGGCGTCCGGCATGCTGGCCGTGCGCGGGACCCCGTGTTTCCCATGGAAAAGCGATAAATTCTCGGAAACCAATCGGATGCGTGCCGGCCCCCAAGCAGAGCTGGAGGAGATTGAGATTCCAGTAAGAACGCTATCGACCAGCTCGCACCAAGACATCAAGGCGATTTCTGAGGTCCTGAGGGCGAACTCAGGCAGGATAGTGGACAGCTGGGCCGCCGCCACGTCTAAGTCCGCATACCTTAGGGGCTCGGAGCTCAAGCTGTCCGAGCAGATGCGCGTGGACCGGATGAGCAGGTTCCTAGAGGCGCTGATAGACAAAGCCTCCAACCCAGATGACAGGAAAGCCCACCAGGTGTTCAAGGCGCACGTGAGAGGGGAGCACGCGAGCGCGATGGGGTTTGGCAGCTTGGTGAAGAAGCAGAACCTGCTCAAGGACGTCATGCTCGACGTGGTAGAGCGCGAGCTTCCCCAGGTCAACAGATTGACCGCCAAGATGGCCATAGACACAATGGTGGACAAGGCCATCGAGGGAAGCGTCATCATGATGGATGAGTATGGCGAGATGCGCGCTTCTCTCGTGAAGTGCATGCCCGGCTCCTCCCTGACACAGCAGTCTATGGACCAGGACCTCTCTCGCTTCTGCAGGAGTGTGATGGACTACTTCGAAGCGGAGTTCGTGGCGGTCTTCAGGCACGACCCGCACCTGAAGGACCTCACGTGTCTCTCGTCTTCTGCCAAGGGTATCGCGTTGACCAAGGACACTTCCATCCTGCTCGATTCGTTCCCTCTGGCCGAGGAGGCCATCGAGCAGCGGAGGGCAAGGTCCACGGACAACGGTAGAAGAGACAGGGGCGCCAAGGAGAAAGCCATCGGCCGCCTCAGCTTCGAGCACTCTGTCGTCTCGCCCATCACCAAGGGTGAGGAGGTCACAGGCGTGCTCCTCGTGGGTGACAACTCGAGGCTCGTCCCATTCACATCGGACGAGGTCAGCCTGATCGAGGACCTATCGACTCAGCTCTCCTGGGCACTGCATAGCAACGCCATCTTCAACCAGCTCAGTGTGCGATCGAAGGCTCAGAAGACGCTCATCGAGACAGCAGCAGCTCTCCAGCAGGAGATCGAATCAGAGGAGATATACAGAATAGTGGCGACCAGACTGGCCGAGATAATCTCGTGCAACGAGTTCGCATTCTATGTCTTCGACTGGGAGAGGAGGGTCGTCAACCCCGCATACGCCATCGGCCCCTACGCCTCGGAGATCATGGCAGACCGGGACTTCTCCGTGGATGTCGGCTTCGTAGGGTATGTCTCCAAGACGAGGAGGGCGGAGATCATATGGGACACCGAGGCCGACCCGAGAGGGGAGTACATACCCGGGACGCCCAAGACCACCACGCGCATGCTGGCGGTTCCCGTGCTTGGGCAGAAGGATGTCCTGGGCGTCATCGAGCTCCTCAGGTACCCTCCCGCGATCTTCACGCAGGACGAGGTCGACATCGCGACGATGTTCGCGAACCACGCCTCGGTTGCCCTGGAGAACGCCAAGCTATTGAGGGAGCTCAGGAGCGCGAGGGAGCAGATCGAGATACACATGGACCTTCTCACCCACGACATCGCCAACTACGCGACGCCCATCATGGCCTATTTCGAATCCCTCAGGGGAAAGAAGGATCTCGATGGTGAGGTGTCGGATGTGCTCGAGAAGACCGCCCACCAGGTCGAGGGCATAATGCAACTGGTGGAGATGGTAAGGACCATCTCCAGGCTCAGGGAGGGCCCTCCGAAGTCGCTGCAGAGCATGGACCTGAGGAAGGCGATCAAGGGCGCGGTCAAGGAGTTCAAAGGACATCAGGCCGGCAAGGAGATAGAAGTGGCATTGGAGCTGCCCTCGGGCCCGATGAAGGTCATTGCGGACCAGATGCTGGGCGAACTGTTCAGCAGCCTCTTCTACAGCATAGCCCTATCGGAGCATTGCGAGAAGGCGGGGATCTCGCTCTCCGCCGAGGTGAGATTGGAGCGGAAGGTCGAGTTCTGGTGGGTCAAGGTGGCCCAGCCGAGCAAGATGATCCCGAACAACCTCAAGGGCGCGGTCCTGAGGATGTCCAAGGCCTCCAGGTCCGAGCTGGCCAGCGGATTCGGGATAGGTCTCGCGGCTGCGAGAGGGATAGTCGAGAGGTACTCTGGCAACATGTGGGTGTCCGACCTGGTACCCGGAGATCCGTCCAAGGGATGCGTCTTCAACATGATGATACCTAGGCAGCGCTGAGGCCTGGACGGCTTTATGTCGTGTCAGTGCATTCTCCACTGAGAAGCAAGATGCCCAGGCGCAAGTATGGACGCATGGTGAAGCCCATCATGCCCGTCCCTGAGGAGAAGTGCAGGTACTGCAGGCTCGGCAGGCCCTGCCCTATACACAAGAAGAAGTAGAAGAGTCGCCTTGGCGAATACTATCTCTCCGGCTCCACGGTCTCAGTTCTCTCCGAGCCCTTCGGGTACTCTATCGCGGAGTACACGATGTTCTCCGCCCTGTCGTCGAAGGATATCTCGAGCCCGGTCTTCCCGCCTTTCCTGAACGGACGCACTCTTATGGACCCCTTGAACTTCTCGGGCACCTGGTCCCTGATCATTGCCTGCATCTTCTTCGCAGACTCCTCGAGGGACCTGCCAAGCTCTGGCAGCGGCAGCTCAAGTCTTCCCACAATATCACCTGCAGTCAGCACAGCTTTGCCGGGTAATGAATGGTTCGGCGGACAGCTCCCCCTAAGGGACGTTGCGAGAGCTGACGAAGCCAGAGAGGACCGCCCTCACAGACGAAAGGAACGGGTGCCGAGGCGGATTGTCAAGGTCGAGCGATTCGAGCCGCTGTATCCTGAAGTACAGCGGCGGGTGCGGGTCGAACTTGACCCATTCCCCGAGCCTGCTACCACCGGGCTCGAGGAACCTCTCCATGAGCACGAGCCTTCTGAAGCCTATCTTCTTGAGCGACCCCGCCATGACCTTCGGCTTTCTCATGACCAGAGCCGCCTCGAGATCCGCCCTGCTCTCCAGGAACTTCCCGAAGAAGAATATGGCCCAGAACACACCGAATATGTACAGCAGCCAGAGCCCTGGGATGATGACCAAGAACTGCCAGAGGACCGTGACCCTCAGTAGGTACTCGGCCACGATCAGCGAGAACAGCACGATCGGATCCCCCGAACGGAGATGGCTCAGCTCGTGCCCGATGACGACCTCCACCTCCTCTTCCTCGAGCTGCACGAGGAGGCCCATCGTCACGATCACGGTCGCAAGCCTCTTCGTGAACCCCGTCGCTGCGGCGTTGGGCCGAGCATCCTGGCTGACCACGATCGCGGGCATCGGCATTTCGAACCTCTTCGCAACCCTCTCGACAATGGCCCTGACATCGACCCGTTTCACAAGGAAGTCCTCGGGCTTCGCTGGCAGGCCAGAGTCCCGGAACACCTCGGCTATCTTCTCTCTCGAGGCGTCCGCAGGGCGGTCCTTGAACATCTCATAGGCCCTCTGCTTCGCCGCTGCAATCCTGTCCCTGAACTCGCCAACATACATAGGGAGCATGCCCTCGGGGACCTGATGCTGCACTATCACGACCTCTCCTGCGGTAGGTGTGATCCTCCAGGGGCTCCGCAACGACGACAGCTTTCCGGCCGATAGGACGAGCGACAGCAGAAGCGCGATGAGCACGAACGGGGCGTATTCCGCATATCCAAGCACGCTCATGATTGATAGGATGAACACGCCTATGATTATCGAGAGGAGGAACAGAGTCATCATGTTCCCGGAGAAAATCGCGCGGAACAGCGAGAAGCTCCTGCCAAGCCTAGCAGTCCTTGGGCTGCCTGGGAGGAACGCGATGTACAGCGTCGAGGTCCGGGCTTGCTCCTCGAAGAACTGCACGACCATTAGCAGGACGTTCTCGAGATGTCTCTGGAAGTCCTCGTCTCTGCCGGATTCCGACCTCATCTCGACCTTCATGGGGCGCTCGAGGTAGACCCTGACCGTGCACTCATACGGCTCCCTCTCGGGCCCAGATCTGAATTCCATGTAATGCCCTTGGGAGCTGGCGTAGGCCTCCAAGTCCGCCATCCTCACTCCGGGAAGCTGGCCGAACGCCATGTGCTCCCTTATGAAGTTCGGGAAGTTGAGCAGCTGCGCATGTGACAGCTCGGTGCCTATGATGAAGGTGTGTACGATCTGCTGGCTCAGCTCTCCTTGCTCCATCTGTCACGATGTGATGCTGTTCACCTTCTAGAGCTTTTTCCATGAAGTGTGTGCGTCGATTCCGGCTGAATCCTTTTGAGAGGGTAGACGCATCACCGGAGGGGGAGCCCGATGAAGGAGTACGGCCTCATCGTAATCGGATCAGGGGCTGGCATGAACGTAGTGGATGCTGCGCTCCAGCGGGGGTTGAAGGTTGCCATCGTCGAGGAGGGCCCGCTTGGAGGCACATGCCTGAACAGGGGATGTATCCCATCCAAGGTTCTCATCCATGTTGCGGATGCGATCCGCGACGCCGAGAGTGCCGCCGGCATCGGGGTATCCTTCGGGGCGCCTCAGGTCGACTACGCGACGGTCAAGAGGCGCATGTGGGACATCGTGCTCACAGGCAGGCGCGAGATCGAGGAGGGCATTGAGCGTACACGCGACTTGGATCTCTACCCCGTGATAGGCAGCTTCGTGTCCGACTACACCATACAGGTCGGGAGCGAGACTATCAGCGCGCCCAGGATAGTCATCGCATCTGGCGCCCGTGCCCAAGTCCCGTCGATCGAGGGCCTCGACAAGGTTCTGTTCCACACGTACAGGACCGTCTTCGACATCGAAGAGCAGCCGGAGAGCTTGGTGGTCCTGGGCGGAGGCTACATAGGCTGCGAGTTCGCACACTTCTTCTCCGCCATCGGCACGAGGGTAGTCCTGATCGGCAGGAACCCGGTCTTGCTCCCGCATGAGGAGCCTGAGACCAGCGCCTTGGTCAAGAAGCGCCTGTCAAAGCAAGTCGAGATCCACACGGGCACAGACACGCTGAAGGTAGATCCCACGGAGAGAGGCGTGGCGGTCACCTTCCGGGACCCTGCGGGGCGCTCTGAGGGGGTCGCGGAAGGCCAGCATCTTCTTGTGGCTGCCGGAGTCCGTTCGAATGCGGACTGGCTGAAACCCGAGAGGACAGGTGTGAGCACGGACGGGAGGGGATGGGTCCAGGTCAACCAGTTCCTCGAGACATCGAAGCCGAACATATTCGCCCTCGGGGACGCCCTCGGGAGGAACATGTACAGGCACACGGCCAACTACGAGGCCTCCGTCGTGAGGACAAACATGTTCGGCGATCGAAAGGTCACGGTGGACCTGCACGCGGTCCCGCACGCAGTGTTCACGACCCCTCAGGTCGGTCAGGTTGGCATGACCGAGCAGGAGGCGAAACCCAACAGGAAGGTGATGGTCGGCCTCGGCAGATACCATCACACCGCCATGGGCTACGCCTACGCAGACGAGGAGGCCTTCGTCAAGGTGATCGTCGAATACCCGACCATGAGGATACTCGGCGGGACGGTCGTAGGCCCACAGGCATCCATCCTCGTGCAACAGATAGTCAACCTGATGAACTCCGAGGCCCAGACCTATGCCCCGCTCTCGCGCGCGCAGATAATACATCCGACCCTTTCCGAGGCGCTCGCAGCCGCCTTCGGAGCCCTCAGGCCTGCGAATTTCCAGATCGAGCATACCCATGGACCGGACCATTCTCAGTGAGAACGTGCGGAATCCCTGCGAAACCCGGATATGGCAGGAGCCGCTTTGTGAGGACTAGGAGTCCGAGGCTGAAGAGGTTTTCCGATGACGACCTTTGCGCGTCTGTCGACCAGTCGCCATGAGCTTCCTCTCATGCTCGCGGCCGCCAGGTATGTGATGCGCACGATATGGCAGGAGGCCGGCTTGTCCCTGTGCACCAGAAGGTCATTGTGATACACACTGGCTATATAATGTGCCGGCTCCCGAAACCTAGTTATACGCGCCACACGTCAAGCTACTTCGGGAACGAGAAGTCGGGGGGAGCAGGATCCCATTGGCATGCAGAGACAGCAGAGGCGTTATCTCTCATTTTGGGTCGAGGTTCCGACCCGTGTCTGCCACTGCCGACACCAGGAACGGCTTCACAGGCCAGTATGGCAGGCCAAGGCCTGGGAATGGACGGCGCAAGGACAAGGGCAGTCGGGTCTACGTCGTCATAGCAGCCCTCTTGATCTCCATAATCGGGTTCGCGTTCGCACATTCCTCGAGCATTCAGAGGTCCCACACCGAGTATGAGCCTCACAGCGTCATATTCATAGACAACGATGTCGGACTCCGGGCGCAGGCAACTGCGGAGGGGTGGCAGGGGAACGGCAGCGAGATGAGCCCGTTCGTCATCGAAGGGTTTGAAATCGCCACCATAGGCCACGAAAAGGGCATCTACGTGGGCAACACCAGTTGCAATCTGGTCATAGAGAATTGCTATGTCTACGATGCCATCTCAGCATGCATATCACTGTTCAATGTCACAAACGCGACCGTGGCGGACAACGAGTGCGTGAACGGCCAAAATTGCATAGAGGTGGTATCATCGAGACTAGTGAGCATAACAGACAACAACTGCACTATGGCTAGCGATGGCGTGCACATTTCGGACTCAGAATGGTGCCTGGTCGCTGGCAACAACTGCTCAGGCAACTTCATCGGTATCAACGCGCAGGGCTGCAGCAATCTATCGATGCGTTTCAATTCGGCCCGTGACAACACAATGTATGGCATGCAGGTCAGCCTGACAAAGCACTTCCTGCTAGCCAACAACACCTTCACTGGCGGCGTGCGTGGCGTCGTGGAAACGCTCAGCGAATTCGGATCGGCCATCAACTCAACGGCGACTAACAGCTCTGATTCGGGCTTCTACCTCAGCTCTTGCCACGCCTGCTCTGTCGAGGACAGTCGAAGCTTGGGCCATGGCAGCTGCGGCATCTCGATCGAGGACTCTACCGGATGCCGGGTGCGCGGCAACGAGGCCTCCGACAACGGCGAGGGAGTCAGAGGGCTC